>DASZHC010000285.1:0-28293 GCA_035938215.1 Chthoniobacterales bacterium | reverse complement strand
CCGGTTTCCTGGTCACGGACCGCAAAAGTGTAGTCGCTGAGGACATGGCTGCGCTTTCCATGACCCTCCTCAACGCCCACCACAACGACGTCAAGAGTGGCGAGCTCCTTCTTAAACTTGATCCAGTTCCCTCCGCGACGCCCAGGCGTATAGAAGCTGTCCGGATCTTTGATCATCAAGCCCTCATGAGATTCTAGCCTCGCGGTTGAGAAGGCGTCGTCGATTTCTTGCAAACTCGAAATTTCCCGGATTGGCGCGATTTTAATTCGATCCGGGAAAACTAGCTGATTTAGCCTCTGTCGCCGCTCGCGCAGCGCGGTTTTTAGAAGCGATTCGCCCTTAACCCGCAGTAGATCAAAGACCATGTAGATAACGGGAACGTCATCGGTTTCAAAAAGGTCAGAAATTCGCTTTCTGCCGAGTCTTCGCTGCAAATCGAAGAAGGATAGTTTCTTTCCCTGATCAAAAGCGAGAATCTCTCCGTCAAGGATGAGTTCATCTGCAAACTTAAGATTTGTCAGCTCAGGGAACTCAGCGGAAATATCTCGCAGATCGCGACTATAGAGTTTTGTTTGCGACTGATCTGCGTGAAGCTGAGCCCGAATTCCGTCATATTTCCATTCTGCCAACGCGGTTTTGGATTGGAAATCTGAAATCACTCGAT
Source organism: Chthoniobacterales bacterium (assembly GCA_035938215.1). GTDB lineage: Bacteria > Verrucomicrobiota > Verrucomicrobiia > Chthoniobacterales > JAFAMB01 > DASZHC01. The sequence goes on along the minus strand of DASZHC010000285.1, from coordinate 27,629 downwards.
TCCAAATGGCTGCTGCCGAGGACTCGGGGATTGCTAACATTGATTTGGCTGGCCGAAACAGTTTAAGAATTGCGGATTCGAGTCCGTTTTCTTTTGCAAGAAGAGCGACTTCACCGATGTCGCCAGTTAGCATATTGGCTTCTTTGACCTGATCGAGACTTACTTCAAATGCGGCGGCGATCGCCTCTTCCAAAAGCCCTTCTTTCAGTCCTATGCGCAGATCGCCTGTCAAAATGCGAATTGCATAACTTCCATTCTGGGCGCCAAGAATCCGGAGCCAATCTCCCAGAAATGAGGCTTTAGCAACGGGTCCTGCGGTAGACTGCAAAAGTGCAAAGCGTTCTGCGACGTCGCGTATCGAGACTTCTACTGCTGGCACGTGGCTTAACAGAATTTCGTAGGCGACATGACCTGCATCGCCGTATCCCGCAGCTATGGAACGAAACTCCCGCTCACTGAGTTCGCCCGCTTGCATCAGAGCTTTTCGGATAATCGCCCAACCAATCTGAAGTGGGCGCCCTGAGTTGCGAGAGAATGCGTGGCCGGTCAGAAATGTAGCAACGATTGGCAACTCTTCGGCGGTCAAGGAGCGCAGGTAGACCGAGAGAATATCTATCTTGTTTCGCTTACCGCTCAGCAGCTTGATTTCATCACAAATTTTAGAGAGTCGGGAAAAGCCTGCGTCCGCCGCACCATGAACAAGCTTAGCCGGGATCGACGGGACCCGATGAGCATTTCCAGGAAGCGTCAACTCCAGTTGATTGTCTTCACCCAGACACCATGCCTCAATTCCTCTACGCCGCAGATCTTGGGCAAATTCACGAGCAAAGCCATGAACGGTAAACACCCTTTCCGGGCGCACCAGATCGACGTATTGAAGGAGGTCAGAATAATCGGCGTGGTCGGAGAGTGGAAATGCAGCATCGCATTGGTAGCGATGAATTGCGCCCGGTTGGAGAGCCCATCCTGTCAGTATGGCAGTGCGACGATTTTTGATTTGTTGGACGAGTCGCGTTCGATTTGCGCCCGGCGGACAAATGACCACACTGCCATTAACGTTTGCATAGTCATAAAGGTGATACTCCGGAAGTGGCTGATGCAATTCTTCATACAGTTTTGTCATTTTATATACGCTTGGGTGCAGTCGGATGTGCAAACTCGATCCGTGCAGCGCTGCAAGAATTTCCTGAGCTTTCCCAAGCGAATATCCAAACAAAATCGGGACATGACCGTCTTCGAGCGATTCCACACAGAATTTCGTAACATCAGAAATGACTTCTTCCGTAGGAGGGAACTGGTATCTTGGCAAACCGTACGTGGTTTCCATGATAAGAGTATCCGCGTGACGCCACTCTGCGGCTTCAGCCGACTTCCCATGTCGCAATTTGAAGTCGCCTGTATAGAGGACTGATTTTCCTTCGGTCTCGATGTAAATCTGTGCCGAACCGAGAATATGCCCCGCGGGAAGGAGGCTGATTGCGGCATTTCTGAAATCGATTTCGGTATGGAACGGAAGCTGGTGTTCGATTCGCTCTCCAGGGAGACGCGCAGCCATAAGCATGGCGGTGGTTTGAGAAAGGATCACTTCGCGGTGGTTCCCAATGTGGTCGCTATGGGCGTGAGAAACGAACGCGGTCTGCTGCTCATCCCAGGGATCCAGCCAAAGATCTAGGTTCGGCAGGAAAATGCCGCGTCTAAAGTCGACCTGCATCAACTCATGGTAACCTGGTTTGATCTTCTCACAAATCTTGTAAACTTGTGAGAAGGTCGCATGCTGATTGTGAAGCAACTTGCCGAGGTGAAGGCGATTGCGCATAGCCCGAGGGAGCCGGCTCTCTCGCGCATTTCTACCCAGGGGACGAAAATTGCGGGTCAGAAACTCCTGATTGACACCTATTCGGCTTAGGAGTTTGATCGACCCAGATGAAGAATCTAGTGTACTGTCTCGCATATAATGATGACGTCGTTGCGTTCAAAATGGGCCGTCGGCAAGGCGCGAGGAGGGCGCATATCTAAATCGATACGTAACCGACGAGCAACGCGGCCGCCGGCCCATTTTCAACGCAACCCTCCGGGCCGCGGCCAGTTGGCTGTTTTTCCGCGTTGCTCGCTCGACCCGTATCAATTCAGATATGGGCGCTTCGCTCGCGCCTTGAAAAACAGCCAACTGACCAGCGGCGACATCACCACTATATGCGAGACAGTGCACTAGTTCCTTGTTTACTGCTGGTCGTAGTGACCGGGGCTCTAGTGGTGCGTGCGGAATATCCCGCACCGATTGAGAAGGCCGACGTTTTGCCTCTTGCGATTACGGATGATTTTGAATTTCGAAAATTCGAAATTTTCAAAAATGCGCCTCCTGTGCCTGGAGGCACACCTATACCAACAAGGGACTTGATGATCGACTTTGAGAGGAAGCACAGACTGTGGGGAGCTATTGAGGGGGCTGATTACGCTGCAAAAACGGGCCAGTATTTCACGTTTTTCTGGCGATCCAAGCGTCCTGCGCATCTCACTCTGCGGCTTGAATATCGCCAGGCTAATTTGAAAAATTACGTCCAGGCGCGGGAACTTTATTATCCGGATGCAAAAGGAAGTCACACTTCAGAATTTGCGATTGTGGGTAATGACTATGAGACTGATGGGCCGATCACATCGTGGCGAGCCATTTTAATTGAGGACCAAAAAATAGTAGCGCTCCTGCAATCGCGCACATGGCGTTAAATCGCATGGTCTGTTGAGTTTGACACCAAAGCGCAGGGGAAGATATACTCGTAAAGTTTCGTGAATGCGGCAGCTTCCATCTTGGTTGGGGTAACAAGCCGGGCGGTCCATGTTAGGGTGGAGGGGAAAGGTTCATTTCAGAACAGTCCTGCGCTCAAGGAATTTTCCAAGAAGATGCTGGAGCGCGGGTTCCGGAATTTTGTCGTGGATTTGAATACTTGTTCCGTGATGGACTCGACATTCATGGGGACGCTGGCTGGTATTGCATTACGCCTGCGTGAATTTGGCGACGGAAGGCTTGTCGTTCGAAATGCCAACGAACGAAACTCTGATCTTCTTAAGAATTTGGGCCTAAACAATTTGTTTGAGATCGAGTCAAAAATCCCTGCTGTGAGGAGTGAAACGAATTTGGAGGCTGCTCCTTTGGAGCAGACACACTCGGTGGACCGGTCGGACCAAGCCGCCTGTATGATAGAGGCTCACGAAGCACTTGTGGACGCCGATCCGGAAAACCTCGCGCGCTTCAAGGATGTACTGGAGTATTTAAAGCAAGATCTTCGCGCCGGTTCGAAATAGCATATCTCAATGTGGTCCTCTTTGATCATAGGACTACTGGCCGCCGGTGTCGTTGCCCTTCTGGCGGTGGTTCGTAAGCAGCGCAAGCTGATTGAGGAACTTAAGCGCGAAAGAGAGGAATTGCAGGCTCAGGAGAACCGTGTTTTCGACTTTCTTCATGGATTGGGGGAAGCATTTTCCGGGGACCTGAGATCTTCGGATCTTTACCGACTGATAGTTGAAGGAGCAACGCGGATCATTGATGCTCATGGAGGAGCGCTGTATCTCGTCGACCGGACGGGGAAATTGCTTGTTCCGAGCTTTATTTCAAAGAGTTGCCCTCCTCTTGTAGATATTCCGCAGAGCATCTCACAACAGAGTTTGAATTCGCCTGTTGCTTTGGAAAGCTATGTCCGGCTTCATACGGTGAAGTCTGGAGAGGGTTTGCTTGGGGCGGTCTGGGAGAGGAGAGAGCCACTCTTTCTCTCAAGCAAGGATTCGGATCCTAGGCTGGAAGGCCTTCGTCATTCCGCTCTTGAATTGGATTCGATTATGATTGGCCCCCTCGTATATGCCAACCAGAACCTGGGGGTTCTTGCTGTGGCAAACGGCCCGATGAGCGCTCCTTTTTCTGCATCGGATTTCGTGGTTTTCCAATCCATCGTAGAGCAATCCGCTTTTGCGCTCTACAACGCCGTGGTTTATTCGGAGGCTGGCGATAAGAGGCGAATCGACCGAGATCTGGAGGTTGCGCATGACATACAGCGGATTTTGTTGCCCAATACTGCTCCGGCTATCGATGGGTTTGAGATCGCCGGTCTAAACATTCCGGCAAGCCAGGTAAGCGGTGATTACTACGATTATATCCCGCTCGGCGGGGACCGAATCGGGATAGCAATTGCCGACGTTTCGGGCAAAGGGGTCGCAGCCTCTCTGATCATGGCGATGTGCCGTAGCGTTTTGCGCTCGGTGGCTCGCTCGAGTCAATCCGCGGCGACGGTGCTTCATGAGGTAAATCGACAGGTCTATCCCGACATAAGAGAAGACATGTTCATCAGTATGGCTTACCTGATTGCGCAAAAAGGGAGCGACGAACTTGTGCTCGCGCGTGCCGGCCACGACGCGCCGTTGCACTTTCGAGCATCGGATCAGTCGGTGACCAGAATCAACCCGCCCGGTATGGCGCTCGGAATTGACAGTGGAAGCGTTTTCAATAGGGTAACCAGCGACTTCAGAGTCCGCCTGGAAGCCGGTGACTGTCTGATATTGTACACCGACGGGGTGACCGAAGCGTTGGACGTTGATGGATTAGAATTTGGGATATCGAAGCTGATCGAGGCCGTTCAGGCCAGCTCGCCAAACGGAGCGCCCGCGATTTTAAGCCGCGTAACGAGCGACCTAAAATCATTCGTGGGCGGCCATCATCAGAACGATGATATTACACTGATTGCAATTCGGAAGTTATGAGTGAGGCAAAGGAACAAGAAAAGCTTGAATTAGAGAGGTCTGGAAGCGGTCCGAATACGAATGAGCCGACAGCAAAATCCGCTTCAGTGTCGGAGAGTTCATCCGATATGAGGAACGCGGAGACGCTGCCAGTTTCGGACCGTGCCAAAATGGAGCGCGCCGATTCGGCGTCTCGGGAAACAGACTCTATCCAAGACCAAATGCTGCAATTAAAAGCCGAACGAGACAAGTACAAGGAAATAGCGCTTCGCTCCGTCGCCGATCTCGACAACTATCGCAAACGTATGGCTCGTGAAAAAGATGATGCAATCCGGTTTGCAAACGCAAGTTTTTTGGAGCGCTTGATTCCGGTACTCGACAATTTTGAACTTGGCCTGCAAGCTGCCAAGGCAACTGGTGGTCACGCCGCGGTGGTTGATGGTATGTCAATAGTTTCCAGGCAGCTCCAGGATTTTTTGACTGGATGCGGAATTGAAACCATTGATGCGACTGGCCAACCGTTCAATCCAAACATTCACGAAGCGATTGCGCAGGAGGAGAGCGCGGAAGTCGAGGAAGGTCACGTGATTCGCCAGGTCAGGAAGGGGTATCGCTTAAAGGATCGATTGATTCGGCCAGCCAATGTGGTGGTTTCCAAGGGAGTGACAGTCGGTAAGGACTCGGCAAAAGCCGGCTCCGCGACATAGAGAATGAATGGCTACGAAACGAGATTACTATGAAGTACTGGGAGTAGGGCGCAATGCGAGCTCGGAGGAAATAAAGAGGGTCTATCGCAAGCTCGCGGTCAAGTATCATCCCGACAAAAATCCTGGGGACTCGGGAGCCGAAGAGAAGTTTAAGGAGCTTGGAGAGGCCTATGAAGTTCTCATGGACGAGAATAAGCGAGCTGCCTATGACCAATTTGGGCATGCGGCGTTTGGTGCAGGAGCTCCCGGGCGTCCGGGCGCCGGAGGATTCCATGATCCGTTTGACATTTTCCGCGAGGTGTTCGGGATGGGGGGCGAAGGTGGTGGCGGAATCTTTGATCAGATTTTTGGTTCGGCCGCTGCTTCGCGCGACAGAAGCGGGCGGCAACGCGGTTCTGATCTCCGGTACGATCTGCAAATCAGCTTGGAAGAAGCGGCGTTTGGCGCCGATAGAGAGATAGAGATTTTAAAGCACGAGACCTGTGCGCATTGCGGCGGCTCCGGGGCAGAATCAGGTTCCCGAGCCATGAACTGTCCAACTTGCCAGGGTCGCGGACAGGTCATTTCGTCGCGCGGGTTTTTTCAGGTCTCCCAAACCTGTCCGCGATGCAGAGGAACTGGACAGGTGATTGAGCGGCCTTGTCGAGAATGCGGAGGAGACGGCCGGAAGGAAAAGCGGACCCGAATTAGAATGAAGATACCGGCCGGAATCGATGATGGCGCGCGAGTTCGTTCTTTGCGAAATGGAGAAGCAGGCATCCGAGGCGGCCCTTCCGGAGATCTGTATGTGGTTATCCACGTGCGCGAACATGAAATTTTTACTCGGGAAGATGACGATCTCTACTGCGATGTTCCGATTTCATTTTCGACGGCAGCGTTGGGAGGTGAAGTGAAGGTTCCGACCCTCCAAGGGCACGCGTTGTTGAAAATCCCGGCCGGGACGCAAAGCGGAACGGAACTGCGCCTTCGCGGCCATGGAGTGCAGAATATGGACACCAAGGTTCGCGGAGACCTGCGCATCAGAGTTATCGTGGAAGTGCCATCGAAGTTGAACGCCGAACAGCGGCGCAAACTCGAGGAGTTTGCGGCCTTGTGTGGAGAAGACAATAGTCCGATGCACAAGAGTTTCTTTGAAAAAGCAAAGGACTTTTTCCGGTAGAATCCTTGAAAAGCAAAACTGGTTGCGGATGTGAGTACGCATCGGTTTTATATTCCAGAGGGCCGGTGGGTCCTGAATCGCTTGGCGTTGGAAGGAAGCGAGGCGCATCATTGCGTCAACGTTTTGCGGCTCGGCATCGGATCCAGGGTCGTGGTTTTCAATGGGCGTGGTTTTGAGGCTACCGCTGAAATCACCGAGATTGGCAAAAGCGCTGTTCGCCTGAGGCACCTTCAATCCGCGAAGACGGAGCCTTTGCGATGCTCCGTCACGCTCGCACAGGCCGTCCCTAAGGGAAGGCATATGGATCTCATTGTCCAGAAGGCTACTGAACTGGGCGTTGCCAGGATCGTTCCTCTTTTGTCCGAACGAACGGTTGTCCATCTCGCTCAGGACGAAGCGCAGAAGAAAAGGGAAAAGTGGCAACAGGTCGTAATTGAAGCAGCGAGGCAATGCGGGCAAAACCAGCTTCCCGAATTGCTGGAACCGATTACTCCCAAACAGTTTTTTTCTGAGTTTGATCGCTATGAGCTGCCGCTAATCGCTTCTTTGCAGGGTGATACCCGAAGTTTCAAAGGCACGCTAAACGATTTCCGCGAGCACCACGGGAGGCGACCTAAATCCGCGTTAATTTTGATTGGTCCAGAAGGAGATTTCACACCCGCGGAGGCGTCATCGGCGCGTAGCGCCGGGTGCATTCCGATTAGCCTTGGTCCGATCGTATTACGGACTGAGACCGCAGCTCTGTATAGTTTGAGCGTACTTGCGTACGAACTGCAAGGGCCGGATGCGCTGATCGAAAAGGAAGCTCGTTGAATGGCGCCGGCGGAGAGTCTCGCTAGGCGCCTTTGAAAGAGATTTTCACCACGGAGGCACAGCGCGAAGGAATTCAGAAATTTAGTTTGAACCCCTGTGCGGACTTTCAGGAAGATCAGCGTCCGTCTGCTCAGGGAACAAATCTTGAAGCAATCCGAAAAATGCTGCACGCCCGGGAACTTCCGCTGGGACAGAGGAACGTTCCACAAGCGTGTGCCCATTTGCCGTGTTTCCAACCCTGCTTCGTGCCTCTGTGGTGAATCCCCTTTTTCCTTGCCAACGTCTGCCCACGTACGCATTGTCCCACTCGTGACGCGCGCTGGTCGGGTATGCATTGCGATGCTTCTTTTATTTGCGTGCCGGGCACTCGCTTTTGACTGGACGTTAATCAAATACGACGGACACGATTACGTTCCGGTCGAAGACGTAGCAAAATTCTACAGTTTCACGGGGGCTGACTATTCGAACGATGCCGTGAATCTCATGGGAGCAACTTTGCGCATGCAGGGCGAAGTCAATTCACGGGACCTCTACCTTAACGGCCTGAAGTTCATTCTCAGTTTTCCGATCATTAGGGTTGACGATAGAATTCTAATGTCCCGAATGGACCTTAGTAAGCTCGTCGAACCAGTTTTACGTCCCGCTAAGATTTCGGGCGCACCGGTTCGCACCGTTGTCCTGGACGCTGGGCATGGTGGCTTTGATCAAGGTGCGCGGGGCTTGTTGGGAAATGAAAAGGACTTCGCGCTGGATGTGGTTTTGCGTGCTCGGGATCTGTTGCTTCAGGCTGGTTATAATGTCCGTCTTACGCGGTCGGCGGATGTCTTCGTTCCGCTCGAAGACCGTGCGGCGTTTGCGAACCGCCAACCCAAGTCGATCTTTGTCAGCGTACATTTCAATTCAGGAGCGCGCGAAGATGCAGCCGGAATAGAGACTTACAGCCTGGCGCCGCGGGGAGTTCCCTCGACAAACGATACGATTATGAGTCTAGCTGACTTTCAGCCGTGTCTGGGGAACATGCGCGATGCTGAAAATATCGCCTTGGCAACTGCAATGCATACGGCTCTGATCACTAAACTGGGAGTTAACGATCGTGGAATCAAACGGGCCCGATTTATTGTACTACGGGATATTAATATTCCGGGAGTATTGCTTGAAGGAGGCTTTCTATCGAATGCCCAGGATCAAGTGCGTGTCGCGACCCCTGTGTACCGCCAAATCTTGGCCCAAGCGATAGTGCAGGGAGTTACCTCGTACAATCGGGCCCTGCGAAAGAGCGCGGCATCAGAAGAACTGATGGTGAAGCGCGGTGGCTATCCTAAGCAAACTGCGCCCGACGGCGGAGCTTCAGTCTGGGATCCTTTGAGGCCGAATGTTTATACTCTCCCTGAAGATGGACAAAAGTGAGTTATTGCTCCAGCCGATTGGCGTGTTCGATTCCGGAACCGGCGGTCTTACTGTCGTTCGAGCTCTAAGAGATTTGTTGCCCCACGAAGACATATTCTACATTGGAGACACCGCTCGATTGCCGTATGGCGGCAAGAGCCGTCAAACAATTGAGCGTTATAGCATCGAGATCAGCGGGCTGTTACTTGCCGAAGGCGCAAAGATGATTGTGGTGGCGTGCAACACCGCCTCCTCCCTTGCCGTGCCGCGATTGCAGGAGTTGCTTAAGGTTCCCGTGGTAGGCGTGATTGCGCCGGGTGCGCGCGCCGCCGTCAAAGAAACGCGTATAGGAAATGTTGGTGTGATTGGAACAAAATCGACGATTCAAAGCGAGGCGTACGAACGCACGATCCGCGCCCTCAATCCCAACATTCGCGTCACCAGCCGGGCGTGCCCTCTGCTGGTTCCGCTGGTGGAAGAAGCCTGGTTGGAAGAAGAAATTACGAAAGAGATTTTGCGCCGTTATCTCGATCCGCTAATTGCGACCGGTATTGACACACTTGTGTTGGGTTGTACCCACTACCCATTGTTGGCGGGCCTTATTCAGGAAGTTGCCGGTCCTGGAATTCGGCTCGTCGATTCTGCGAAGAATTGCGCCGTTGCGGTTAAGCAGACATTGTTGGAGCGTGGACTTAAAAGCTTAAAGCAAACGGCTGGCCGCCTGGATGTAGCCCTTACAGACAGCTCAAATTCCTTTCTTCCAACTGCCGAACGCGTACTGCAGTTGCAAATCAGTTCTGTGGAAACTCGGATTGTTCAGGGTGTGACATTGCTGGAACCGGCGCAAAAGTGAGGGCCATCACCACAGAGACACAGCGCGGCGAAGCTAAGAAAAGCCAGGGAAATTGCAGCTTCTGATTTGGGGAGTCCGCTTGAAGGTCTTTCCGCCCTACACAACCATTTCCACGGCTTGGCCAGCTTGAAGACTTCATCGTAGTTCTTCGGCATGGCATTCAATAAAAATGGGGCGGGATGCTCGTCGCTCGCGTCTTGAAAAACAGCCAACTGACCTGCGGCGAAAGGCATGCTATTTCGGGGACAGGACACTACACATATTTCCAATTGTGCGCGTGAAATGTAACTTGTTGAGTTACACCACCCGATTGCAGCAATTCGGCCAGCCGATCGTAATTTTCGGCTACCTGCGCATAGGAGTGGGCATCTGAGGCGGTCGTTACCGGTATATCGAGTTCAACCGCCGCCCTCAAGATCGAGGCGTGAGGATATTGCTCTCCAACAGGTTTTCGCCAGCCTGCGGTGCTGGCTTCGATTGCGAGTCCCGCCTTTTTTGCCAGTTGAAGGATCGGTAGAAAGAACTCGGCCGGATCGTAGTCCTGTGGCCGCAATCCATGGATCTTAACAAGATCCAGGTGAGCCAGGCAATCGATGTGGCCCCTGGAAATGAGTTTCTCCAATTCCACGACGTATTGTTCGAATGCGCCTGACAAACCGCGCGACTCGAACTGTTCCAGCTTGCCGACCCGATCAAGCATTTCAGTCTCGCCGGCAAAGAAATGCACCGATCCCAGAACGAAATCGAGCCGATCCCAATTGGCCTCGACCCATCGCAGGCCGCTGGCGGAACTTGCGGGATCGTTATCCAGTTCGATTCCAGCCAGGATCTCAACATCAGCGAATTGTCCGCGCAGGGAATCAAGTACGCCGAAGTCAACGCCTGCCAGGTACCTGTCGTGGTCCGTGAATGCAATGCTTCGAATTCCCCTCGCGCGGCATCGTTCGATCCAGGGTCGTAGCAACTCAATCGTGTAGGGGCGGACCTCATGACCCTGAGGGTGCGTGTGGTAATCACAAATCGGATTCATTCTTTCTCTGCTGGACGAAAAGCTTCTTTTAGGTCATTTGTTCAACGTTTTTCTGCCAGTACGACTGATTCGAAGACGTATGAATGATGTCTTGCACAAATCAACTGTTCTCGTGCTGAATCGAAATTGGCAGGCGATAGACGTCAAAACGCCTGCCCAGGCTTTTTGCATGATGGCAAATGGCAATGCGACAGCGCTTGACATGCTTGGAGTTGGAGATATGCGGCCAGTCCGATGGCACGACTGGATTGCTCTTCCAGTCCGTGACGAGGACTATGCGGTGCGCACCGTGCGTGGTTTGGTTAGAATTCCCACCGTTCTTGTGCTGGCACGCTACAGCAAGGTGCCGAGGCGACGCCCAAAACTGTCTGCGAAAGGAATCTGGGAACGGGACGGCGGACGCTGTCAATATACGGGAAAGAAACTTGCTCCGAACGAAGGGAATATCGATCACATTGTTCCGCGGTCGCGCGGAGGGATAACATCGTGGGAGAACTGCGTTCTTGCTGATAAGCGAGTTAACAGTCTGAAAGGGAATCGCCTGCCCGAAGAGGTTGGGCTGCAGCTCAAAAAAAGACCACAAACTCCCAGAGAGCTGCCGGTGACCTATTTTATCCGCAATGCTCATAACGTCGCGGATTGGGAACATTTCTTGATGCCCGCCGATTGACCTTCCTTTCGTCAGTCTAGTGCGCCGTCTCGCATATAATGGTGTCCATTATATGCGAGACGGCACACTAGAATCCTTGAAAAGCAAAACTGATTGCAGATGAGTCAAGTTTCTTCTGTTTCCGCACATTTATCATTCTAATCATTCGGCGGTTTTGCTTTTCAAGGATTCTATTGCGTCTTGGTTCGGTACGCATCAGATTCCGCTTCCCATGAGCGCCGAGATTTCGACCGCCTACGAACCGAAGTCGGTAGAAGAGAAATGGTATCGTATCTGGTTGGAAGAAAAATGCTTCCAGGCTGATCCAGACTCCCGAAAGCCAAGCTATTCCATCGTCATTCCCCCGCCGAATGTAACCGGAGTACTTACGATGGGTCATGTACTGAATAACACGATCCAGGATGTTCTGGCGCGTCGCGCTCGAATGCAGGGGAAAGAAGTCCTTTGGCTGCCTGGTACGGACCACGCCGGGATAGCAACGCAAAACGTCGTCGAAAAGCGGCTTCGGGCCGAAGGAAACACAAAGCATGATCTTGGGCGAGACGGCTTCGTCCAGGAGGTCTGGAAGTGGAAAGAGAAGTATGGCGGGATCATCATTGACCAACTCAAGAAGCTGGGATGCTCCTGTGATTGGTCTCGCGAGCGGTTTACGATGGATCCCGGGTATAGCCGAATCGTGCAGGAGACGTTTGTTGATCTGTATCGTAAGGGATACATTTATCGCGGCCGACGCATGGTAAACTGGGATCCGCTCTACCAGACAGCTTTGTCTGACGAGGAGGTGATTCCGGTGTCAACGGCCGGAGTTTTGTACTTCATGCGATATGAAGTCGTCGAGAATCCTGGAACATTCCTGGAGATTGCCACGACCCGGCCCGAGACGCTGATGGGAGACACTGGGGTTGCAGTCAACCCAAGCGATTCCCGCTACAGCTCGTTTATAGGCAAGCATTGTTGGAGACCATTTCCTCGCGCAAAGATCCCCATCGTGGCCGATGAGGCGATTGATACGGAGTTCGGCACGGGAGTGCTAAAGGTCACTCCGGCGCATGACAAATTGGACTTTCAGATTGGCCAGCGTCACGGACTCAAAATCGTTGACGTGTTGAATCCTGACGGCACCATGAACACACTAGCCGGAGAAGAATTCGTCGGGCTGGATCGCTTCGAAGCCCGCAAGCGCGCGGCGGAGAAGTTGGGCGAACTCGGGCTGTTGGTTCGAGAGGAAGCTTATCAGAACAACGTCGGGTACAGCGAACGCGGCAACGTCCCCATCGAACCGCGATTGAGTGAGCAATGGTTCCTGAGATATCCGCGCATCAGGGAAACTATCGAAGCGGTCTCCAGTTCACAGACACGCTTCCGACCGGATCGCTGGATCAAGACATTTGAGCACTGGATCGAGAATATTCAGGATTGGTGTATCAGCCGCCAGTTGTGGTGGGGCCATAGAATTCCGGTCTGGTACCATAAGAATGATCCTGACCGGGTTCATGTGGATATCGATCCGCCTGCGGATCCGGAAAATTGGGACCAGGATGAAGATGTTCTCGATACCTGGTTTTCGTCCTGGCTATGGCCTTTTGCGACCATGGACGAGCCAACCCGAAAAAAGTTTTATCCGACCCAGGATCTTGTGACCGCGCCGGACATCATCTTTTTTTGGGTCGCACGTATGATCATGGCGAGCTTTGAATATCAGGGCAAGATTCCGTTTGAGAATGTATTTTTCACAGGGCTTATTCGTGACTTGCAGGGACGGAAGATGTCCAAGAGCCTCGGAAATTCTCCGGACCCACTTGATTTGATTGCCAGATATGGAGCCGATGGATTGCGATTCGGGCTGATGCGAATCGCACCCCAGGGCCAGGATATTCGCTTCGACGAGAAACAGATTGAAGAAGGCAGAAACTTTGCAAACAAGCTTTGGAACGCGTGCCGTTTTCGACAGCTTCAAGGTCCGCTTGTCGAAGGAGTGTTGCCGGAGAAAATAAGCGCATTTTCGGCATGTGTGCTGGACTGTCTGAATCGGACGGTCGAGCGCGTGGAAAACGGTTATGCGAACTACGCGTTCACGGAAGTAGCGCAATCGCTTTATGAATTCTTCTGGAGCGATTTCTGCGACTGGTACGTGGAGGCGGCCAAAACGGAACTGCAAAGCTCCGATGCCGCGATCGTCGACAACTGCCTAAGGGTCTTGGATTTTGTATTAGGCCGCGTGCTGAAATTGCTGCATCCGTTCATGCCGCATATCACCGAAGAACTCTGGCGTCGAATGGGTTTTGGCAGCGGCAGCATACAATTTGCCGACCTGGGTAACCTTCGCGCCGATAACCGTCTGCTGGTTCCGTCCGAGATCATGCTCGCAAAGCAGATCTATGAGGCGACGACGATCGTTCGGAATCTAAGAGCCGAGTATCGAATTCCCTCCAGCAAGAAGGTGCGCATTGTCCTTAAGGCTCCTACTCAAAACGACTTCAGCGTTTTCGCCCGCCTGGTGAACGCCGGCCCTTTCGAAGTTGACCCAGACTTTGATGCCGGGCATGGGATTCCGTTTGCCCTTACGCCGCTGGGTCAGGTTTTCATGCCGATTGAGGGACTAGTCGATCTGGCGGCGGAGAGAGAACGAATAGCTAAGGAAATAGCGAAGCTGGAGGCGGAACTGGCCACGGTGCAGGCCAAGCTTGCAAACAAAAGTTTTGTTCAGCGGGCGCCATCTGCAGTCGTCGCAGAGCATCGTCAGCGTGAGATAAATTTTTTAAGAAAACTGGAACAGCTCAGGGAGCGAACGGATCGATAGATGAAGCATTGCCGGGAGCGGCAAATTTGAGTACGCTAAGGGCGTGGCAACACCAAACCTAGCGCTTGTGCAAATCTTAAGGGAAACAGCTGATCGGATTGAAACGGGTGCAGAATATCAATGGAGCCATTTTGGCAAATGCAATTGCGGCCACCTCGCTCAAACGGCTACCCGGTTTACCGCTGTTCAGATCCACCGAAGCGCGTTCTGCAGGCTCGCCGAGTGGAGCGAAATTCCGGAGGATTTCTGTCCACAGACCGGCGCTTTGCTTGACCGCGTCGTGGATGCACTCTTCGAGCTTGGTCTCAATGCAACCGATCTGCGCAATCTCGAGGATCTTAGCGATGGGGAGGTCTTGCGAAATTTGCCGGGCGGTTTTCGTTATTTGGAAAGGAATCAACGTCAGGACGCAGTTGCATACATGCGGTCCTGGGCAAATCTGCTTGAGGCCCAGTTATACACTCAGTGCGCCGATCCGATCGAAGCCGGTTGGCCTGCTTTCGAAGCCTCGTCCGAGTTGCTCCCAGTGCGATCTCAATACCCTTACACTCCCTGGTCTGGGACGCAGCCGCGTCAGCGTTCACAAATACCTGCGGCTGGTCCTGTTTTAATCAAAAATCAAGCTCCATCACTGAACGCCTAACTCTTTGCCCATCAAGCGCTTCCACCACCAGTTCCTCAGATGCCTGGTTGCGAGAAAACGGAGCGAAGGATGAAGCTTCGGCTGCTCTGCGTCCGCGCGAGGGGAAAATTCATGCAATCGCATTGATTTTGTGTATTTTCGTTTCTCCCGAATGCAGCATCTTGAGAAAATCCTCGCGCACGCCGAACGAGAGCTGACATCTGAGGGAAGCAAGCGCTTGAGAGAACGGCTGGATCTCTACAAGAAGTTCCTAAAGATCGAAGAGCACCGCATCCGGTTGAAGCATTCTTCTGGAGCGAGCGGTCTGGAGATTGTCCGAGATCGCGCGGCTTTGCTGGACGTAATTCTACGTCACTTGTTTGACGGCGCGTTAGAGGGATCCGCATTCGCGGAGCGCACGCCGCCGGTAGCCTTGCTTGCAATTGGCGGTTTCGGCCGAGCAGAACTGAATCCCTATAGCGATGTCGATATCCTGTTCCTGCACGATAGCCATCGCCTTGCAGCTGAGATTACAGAGATTGTCGAACAGATCCTGTACATGCTGTGGGATGTGGGGTTCAAGGTGGGGCACTCAACGCGCTCTATTAACGATGCGATCCAGCTGGCAAATTCCGACGTAGTGACCAAAACCTCCCTCCTGGAGTCTCGATTTCTTGCCGGGGATCATCGTTTGCATTCGAAGTTCAGGCGCGATTTTTTTGAACGATGCGTCAGGGGGCAGGTGAAGAGTTATTTGGAATGGCGTGTGGAAAATCAGGACGAACGCCATCGCAAATACGGGGGTTCAGTTTTCATGCAGGAACCGAATGTTAAAAACGGATGCGGCGGGCTGCGTGACTATCATAACATGCAGTGGATCTGTTTCTTTCGAGAAGGTGTTATGAGTACCTCGAAGCTGGTGGAACGTAAATACATCAGCGAAAGCGATTGCCGCGTGATTGATCGTGCGTACGACTTTCTTCTGCGGGTGCGCACCGATCTTAACTACCTGAGCAAGCGTCCCTCCGATGTTTTGACGCTCTTTTTTCAGGGCCAGATCGCCGGCAGACTGAATTATCCCCAGAAGAATGTCTTGCGCAGAAGCGAAACTTTCATGCGCGACTACTACCAGCACGCGCGCACGATCTATCTGACGACAAAACGGGTCACTGAGCAATTCCTTTTGCCGGCAATTACAGAGAAAGAGGAAAAACCGGTATTCGGTTTTCTAGCGAACCGAAAACTCAAGACCGAGCATTTTGACGGGTTTTACAGCCATGAGAGACTGATCTATTTTGAGAATCGGGAGATTTTTCATGAAGACCCATTTCGCCTGATGCGCGTCTTCCTGTACGCGCAGCAGCGTGAGATGGAACTCAGTTCAGATCTTCAACAGCTGATCCGGCGCAGGACACGCTTGGTGAATCGCACCTTCCAGTACGCTCGCGCGGCTCGTGAAACATTCCAGGCGATTTTATCACGCAAGGGCCAAGTCGGCCATATTCTACGAATGATGCACGAGGTTGATTTTCTGGGTAGATATCTTCCGGAGTTTGGCGATTTGACTTGCCTGGTGCAACATGAGTTCTTTCACCGGTACACGGCTGACGAGCATACGCTGGTCTGTATTGAGAAGCTTGATCTGCTGATAGATACTGAGGATCCGAAGCTTGCGCAGTACAAAACGCTCTTCCGAAATCTTGAAGATCCCTATGTGCTTTATCTCGCGCTTCTGCTTCATGACACCGGCAAAGCTTCAGGGGCGCGCCATCACTCAGAGGCCAGCGCTCTGAGTGCGCAAAAGGTCGCGGCGCGCCTCCAGTTATCCCCGGAGCGCAGGCGAAAGCTAATCTTGCTGGTTGATCATCACTTGACGCTTTCCAAGATAGCGCAGCGCCGAAATTTGGAAGATCCAGCGACGATCGCCGATTTTGCAGAAATTGTGCGAAGCCCTGAAAATCTTGATGCGCTAATGCTATTGACCCTTGCAGATGGGCAGGGAACGGGTGGCCAAAATTGGTCGGATTGGAAGGAAACACTGGTCTGGCATCTCCATCACGCTACGTCCAGTTATCTCCATGATGGCCGAAAGTACTTCGCCGAACGGAGAATTGAAAGGAATGACCTGCAGGAAGCTGTTACCAAGAAAATGGCCAAAGATTTCGAAGAGGAAATCGAGGTTCATTTTCATTCGATGCCGGATCGCTATTTTCAAAGTCATCAGATCAATGAAATCATCGGGCATCTCCGGATGTTTCGGACTTTTCTCGAGTCCAGATTTCGAGATCCTGCTCCAGGCCTTTCGGCGGTTGTAAGGTGGCATAGCAAACCGGACCAGGGTCACAGTGAATGCTGGATTTGTACATGGGATCGAGCTGCGCTGATGGCAAAAATAGCAGGCTCTTTCGCCGTGGCGACGATCAACATTTTGAGCGCTGATGCTTACACCCGCGTTGATAATCTGATGTTAGGAGTTTTCAGGGTGTGCGATACCAGTTTTCGGCCCGTCACCGATGAGCGCGATCAAAAGCTGGTCGAATCCGTGCTGGAGACTTCACTTGAAAGGATTGATTACGACTTTGGTCCGCTTCTCGAGAAAGCCCGTAAGCGTACGGCGTTCCATTTGCCGCTGGGAATGGATTTCCCAACGAAGCTTGTCATATCTAATCAGATTCATCCCAGCTATACTGTGATCGATCTCCAAACTGCAGACCGTCTGGGCTTGCTATACGATGTACTTTTCCGCCTCTCGCGCGCGGGGGTCAATATTGCGCTGTCGCGTGTCGCGACAGAAAAGGGGGCGGCCTTTGACAGCTTCTACGTGACCGATCCGGACGGTCGAAAGATCACCGACGAAGGATTTCTGCAAACACTGCAGAGCTCTCTGCTTGCCGCAGCCACGGGAGGAGAGTACGTCAAAAACAGGTGAGGTTTTTCGTTGAGCATGTCGTCCGGTATGCGTTGAGACATAAGGTCCTTGCTGCGATAAACATCCTGAGCATCGCTCTTGGTGTCGCGGTCTATCTCGCGATTCAGATATCAAACCGAAGCGCAACATCCGCCTTCCGGGCGAGCGTGGACGTTGTTGCGGGAAGGGCAAATCTTGAGACGAGTGGAGTGATGGACGATGCCCTCTTCCCTGCGCTGCAAAAAGTCGATGGCGTTGCTGCGGCAACCCCGGTCGTTGAAGGGCTTGTGACTCTTGCGGACTATCCGGGAGAATATCTTCGCATTTTGGGCGTTGACCCACTGACAAACGGCGCATTTGAAAACTCCAAAATTGATGGGCCCGACGGAGAATCATCGAACGGCGACGCCTGGTTCAGTGATCGTGCAGTTGTGGCGGTTACCAGTCAATTTGCCGAGGCCCATCATTTGAGTCGGGGCGATACGCTTCGAATCAATGTGAATGGACGCGAAGCCAGGCTTGTACTGCGTTTTATCTTGCGGCAGAGAGATGGAGAAAGCCAGTTCGCCGTAATGGATATCGGTTGGGCCCAGGAGCTGCTCCAACTGCAAGGTAAACTGACCACGGTCCTGTTTCGAGTTAACGATCCGGCCAATCCAGGACCGGTTCGGGATCAACTCCAAAGGCTGCTGCCTCCGGATGTTCTCGTCCAGGCTCCCGAAGAGCGCAGCAGGCAGGTAGAGCAGATGCTGGCAGGATTTCAATTGAATCTCACTGCTCTCAGCATGGTTTCTTTGTTGGTGGGTGTGTTTTTGATCTTCAACACGGTCACTGCCTCTGTTGTGAGGAGGCGGAGCGAAATAGGGATTCTCCGAACCCTAGGAGCAAGCAGGCAACTGATTCGCTTCCTGTTTCTCGGCGAAGCAACGCTTTACGGGGTGCTCGGTTCGACTATCGGCTGCGCCGGCGGAGTGTTGCTCGCAAACGTGTTAGTGCATGTCGTTTCAAAGACCGTGACTAATCTTTATGTACTTGTCAGTATCGAGCATCTGTATCTCCCGGTGTGGCAGATTTCCTGGGTCTTTCTGCTCGGCGTGGTCACTGCAATTCTGGGGGCGTTAGTCCCAGCCAACGACGGTGCCAACGTTCCTCCGCTTCGAGCGTTAAATCTTGGGTTTCTGATCGAACGGAGCCAGAAGCCTCGTTTGATTTGGATTTTGCTGAGCGGCGCGAGTTTGTTGCTGGCCTTCGTGACTGCTCAATTCGCCCTGAATGGCTACCGCCCCGCAGGATTCGTTTGCGCCTTTCTGACGATGGCGGGTTTCTGTTGCCTTGGTCCTCACATTACGCATTGGTGCGGCATTTGGGCTGGTCGCATCTTCAAGACGGTCGTTTTGCTGCAACTCGCTTCGCAGAATTTCGTCCGGGCCTCTTATCGCCATGCAATCACGGTCGCAGCTTTGGCTTCGGCGCTGGCAATGCTCATCAGCATTTCGATCATGATCTACTCGTTCCGGAAAACAATCGATCGCTGGGTTGACAGGCGTCTTGTCGCCGACCTCTTTATCGCGCCTGCGGCGAATGAAACTATTGGGTTCGAGAACTTTATTCCCGAGGAACTGATTCTGACGGTCAAAGCCCGGCCGGAAGTTGAGATGATCGATACCTATCGTAGGCTCACAGTTTTAGTGAATCGGGAACCGATTTCATTAGGGGTAGTTGTTGGGACGAAACGCAATATCCCAGAGTATCTGGGCGGGAAAAATGCCGAAAAATATGAGGCTTTCCGCAAACAGGATGCGGTAACCATTTCGGAGCCGCTTTCCAGGCGCTTAAGACTTAAGGAGGGAGATTCAGTTCCAATTGCGACTCCTGCGGGAATCCGTACCTTTCACGTAGCCGGAGTCTTTTATGATTATACTCGCGATTCTGGCGTCATGCTGATGCAGAGGAGCACATTCGAGCGGTTTTGGCACGATCCCCGGGTGAATTCGGTGGCTCTTTATCTGCGTCCTGGAACCAAGGCTGAAGCCGTGGCCGACAGCATCCGAAGAAATTATGCGAACGCTCAAGACTACAGGTTTTCTTTGAATCGTGATCTCCGACATGCTGTCGTTGAGTTATTTGATCAAACCTTTGCTATTACGCACGTGCTTCGCATAATCGCGGTGTTCGTCGCGGTGATAGGGATCGTTTTGAATCTTGCGGTCTTGGTAGACGAGCGAAAACGTGAGATTGGGATGCTGCGTGCGGTGGGCGTGACCCGAAGCCAGGTCCGTGGCCTTATTATAGCGGAGTCGCAGCTAATCGGGATTGCGTCGCTGTCGGTGGGCCTTCTTGGCGGATGGGCGCTATCCCTGGTGTTAACCGAAGTCATTAACAAGGCTTTCTTCGGATGGAGTATTCCTCTTCGAATGCCTTGGGAGCAGCTACTGTTTACCCCAATCTGGCTCTTGCCCATCGCCGCGTTCGCAAGTTTGTTGCCTGCCAGCCGGGCGACCAAATCGAACATCATCGAATCAATCAGGATGGATGCGTGATTGTGAGAGTGCTCGTCATTTTTGTCCTTTGCGTTGCCTGCGTATCCGGAAGAGGAGAGGAGGCCAACGCAGACGGGTGGAGTCTTGCCGTTCCAGGTTATCAAATCACACTTCCTCTAGATCATCTACCGCACTACGGTTTTAGGACAGAGTGGTGGTATTTTACCGGAAATCTCCGGAGGCAAGGTGGTCGAGAATTTGGTTATCAAGTTACGTTTTTTCGATATGGCTATCGACCGGTGCGCAAGCGCATTCCGGTGCGTTCGCGTTTTGTCATGGATGATTTGAAATTCGCTCATTTTGCCGTGACGGACATCAACAACAAACAATTCCATTATGATAGTCGCGTTAGCCGCGGAGCGTTCGGAGAAGCCGGGTTTGGAAGTGACAACCGGTTGGCCTGGATAGATAACTGGGAGCTTTCGTATGCATCGGATTTTCATTTGCATGCGGCGAGTGCGAACTACTCGATCGATCTTCAGTTGAAACCGACCAAGCCCGCGGTTCTTGAAGGAGAAAACGGACTAAGCCAGAAGGCGGCAGGAATTGGAAGGGCATCCTATTATTATTCGATCACCCGGTTGACAACCTCCGGTTCAATCACAATTGGCAACGACACCCATGAGGTAACCGGCAATTCCTGGTTTGACCGCGAGTGGGCGACAAACCAGTTGTCGGAAGACCAAGTTGGTTGGAATTGGTTTGGGATTCAGTTCACGGACGGAAGCGATCTGATGCTTTACCAGATGCGTCTGAGGAATGGTGGCATCGATCCCTACTCGTGCGGAAAGTGGATTGATTCCGGCGGATCAATCGTGGATCTCGGAGTCAACGATTTTGAGCTGACGTCGCTGAAATCCTGGCAGAGTCCTTCAACCAAAGTTAGCTATCCGGTAGAATGGACGCTCCGAATTCCAAAGCTAAATCTCGACGTGATAATCGTGCCACGGGTAGAGAATCAAGAACTGAACCTCTCCGTGGTCTACTGGGAGGGTGCCATAAAACTCAGAGGTGAACGCGGACACGAGCCGGTAGACGGCGTTGGATACATGGAGTTAACGGGATATCAGGGAGCGACACCAGGGCTGAAAGAATGAAGAGCCGCTCGCTAGGATTCCGCCGGTCTTCATCCATGTAGCCTCAAACTCGTGATTTGCCGTGGTTGTTTCAATAGAACTTCGGAGATCTGCCCGGAATTTCCATCGGTTATTAGATTCTCCGGCGAGTGACAAATCGCAAGGGCTGCATCATGGACGCGTCGTCCTCTTTTTTTCGCCGATCTTCATCTTTCATGGGAGGGACGGCCTCCGTGCCGTCCGATTCATCATTTCTGGCCGGCCAGTCGCTTTTCCAAGTATGACTTCAGCACTACGGCGCTATTATGCTCTGTGTCATGAGCACTGTACAGGAGTGTGATGTTACCGGGCTTGGCTGCATCCAGCAACGGTTGCCAGGCTGCACGATTTTCGGCCAACTCAGCCAGGTATCGCCGTTGGAATTCCTTCCATTTGGCTGGGTCGTGGCTGAACCAGCGGCGCAGATCGTCGCTGGGCGCTGCGTTCTTACACCAGATGTCCATGTGCAAGGCCTCCTTTTTCATTCCGCGCGGCCACAGGCGTTCCACCAGAAAACGCGCGCCATCCTCTTTCGCGGGCGGGTCATACACTCGTTTGATCTGGATCATTATATGCGAGACGGTGCACTAGACGAAGCTCAGCTTTGGAAACTCGCGACCTAGAATTTTTCCGGCGGGTGCCTTCATCCAATTGAGCAAAATTGTCGAATAAACTGATCGGAAATCTATGCCGTAAAAAAGATCCCCGGAGTCAAGTTTATCGAGCGCGGGCTGTTTACCGTAAAGGCCCGGATTCACGCCGCCGCCGCACACAAACAGCGGCGCAGCAGTTCCGTGGTCGGTCCCGCCGTTTGCATTTTCAATAACGCGTCTGCCAAACTCGCTGAAGGTCATTACAACGATTCGATCGAAAATCCCTTTTCTTTTCAGATCGTTACAAAAAGCGAAAAGAGCAGCGCTGAACTCACTCAACAAACGCTGGTGAGTGTTGGCCTGGCCGGCGTGTGTATCATAACCTCCTTGGCTCGCGTAATAAACACGAGTGGGCAAGCTGCCGGCAATCAAGCGAGCAATGAGGCCGAGTGAATTACCCAATTGATTTCTTGGATAAGAAACCTCGTTTTTTGAGCTTCGAAGCATCTGCCTGATCCTTTCAGCGCTCACCTGCGCGTCGAGCGCCGTCCGCTGAAGATATTCAAGCGCCGAAAGGCCAGAGTTATTTGGTCCTGAAAGGCTACCGATCGAGTCGCCCGACATTGCGTCAGGTTCAAGGCCATTCAACTCGGAAAACAGATGAGCCTCGCCGGGATCGCTCGTCCGATCAAAGCCCAGGTTGCCGGGACGGCCGATTGCGACGCCTGTAGGGACATTCGCATTGAATGCTTCCGGAAGTTGTTCGCCTAGAACAACGCCCACAGTCGGGTCTTCGCCGCGGCAACAGTTATCGAAGTATCGCCCCAGCCATCCTTTCGTGAGGATTTGATTTGCGTCCGAGGCCGTTTGCCAAATTTCAGTTGAACGAAAATGTGATCGATTCGGATTTGGATACCCCACGCCTTGAATAATGGCGAGATTACCGCTCTCGTAGAGCGCTTTCAGAGATCCCAGGCTTGGATGAAGCCCGATTCCTTTATCAAGAGGTATAACCTGGTTCTTTGGTATTCCAATCGTAGGCCGCGCCTTGAAATAGAGATCATCCTCAAAGGGAATAATCGTGTTCAGTCCATCGTTTCCTCCAGCCAGCTGGATCACGACAAGGATGGGATGGTCACGGCCTGTCCCTCCCTGAACCGCGGAATCCAGGGCCTGAGCATGCATAACCATACATGTTTGCTGAATAAATACCGGTACGGTCCAACTAAGCGCCGCCACAATGAGCGAGGTCCGCAGAAAGGCCCGTCTTGTCAGAACTGGTAGATCGTGTTCCATAGAGGTATCTCGAGGAGGAGGCAGCCCTGCATTATGTCAGTTGGTAATAGGGTGTGGTCATCATCAATGCGGCCAAGCCGCGGATGGTCGAGTCTTCCAGTGGAAGGCTCCGGTTGGAAAGGAATTCGCGAAACCTGGTTGCAAGTTCGAATTTAGAGCTGCATTGGAATATTCGAACGAACAGCTTCTCGACAACGTTTTGTGGCTGCTGGCGGTCCGACGCTGTGACTATCTGGTCGACTAACAATGCAGGGGTTGTGGCAGGTCTGATTCCGCCCATGTCCATCGCAAGCGGCTTTGGCAGCCCGAGTTCCTGTGGATCGATTCCCTCGACTAATTGGCGAGCGAGTTTATAACGAAACGTCAGAGTCGCGGTATTGATCCAGCTATTGCCGCCGTCCCATCCTTTTACGCTTGGCGGGTAAAATGGAACCTGGCCCATTTGGCGGAATGCAAACTCTAAGACGGATGATTCCGGCAAAGCAATTGGCATCGTTCGAAAGGCTTGAACCAAGAACTGAACCGGACTTTTGATCTGAGAATTCAAAGCTTCTGTACCGTAAAATTCCTGCGTAGAAAAAACCTGCTTCATGAAGGGCCGAATTTCGTATTGAACGTTGCGGAACTCGCTTGCCAGCGCGTCGATCAGCTTTGGATCCGTTGTTTCGTATGCGAAAAACTTCCATATCTTTGCTGCAATGAACCGCGCACACTGGGGTTGGCTGACAATCATATCGACGATCTGATCGCCGTTCCATGAGCCGGTTTTTCCCAGAAAGGTCTTCAGCCCCGAGTCAAATTGTGCGGGAGCGAATCTGAAGGATTGATTGTCTTTGTCGATTCTGTAGCCTGTCCATGCCCGTGCCGCCTCTTTGACATCAGATTCGGAGTAGCAGCCCTCGCCGAGCGTAAAAAGCTCCATGACTTCGCGCGCAAAATTTTCGTTAGGCCGCTCTTTTTTGCTCTGAACAGTGTCTAACCAGATCATCATCGCCGGATCGCGCGAAATCGCTTTGGTAAGATTGGCAAAATTAGCCAGCCCGTTTTGGCGCAATATTTCGTTCTGATGCCACATCTTATAGGCATGCCGTACCTTTTGGCCGCTGGTAGCAAAACGACCGTGCCAGAATAGAGTCATTTTTTCGACAAACGGTGCGCGCGTGTTCACCATCCGCATGACCCACCAGCGGGTAAGATCGCTCATCTCGTACCGGAACCGTTCATTGAGAAGTTTGCGTACCGACTGTTTCTGTTCCGGCGTAACGGCGTCGCGAAGTTGGTTGCGGAGCTCGTCTTGGCCGTGGGGATCAGCGCATGCTGGAGGAGCGTAAGATTCGGGCTGAGAATCGACCAAAGAGCTTATGGCTTTGGCTGGCCCGAGCGCATGAAGCTTCTCAATTTCTTCTGCACGCCCTCCGAAGCCCGCGCGAACCAAAAGATGCGCGGCAGCGTCAAAATCCCAGCGTTTCAGTGTGAGCGGTGACAACATTTGAGCCTTCAATCCCTAACGGCGGTTTTACCGAATTTGCAGACGTACCGTCAAAGGCTAGGTTTCAGCGAATTTGAAGCGAATGCGATTCATCAATTTGACCCGGCGAACAGAGATTGGAGCTAATTCTTACTTTCTGGAGCTGGAAGGCCGGAAGTTAGTGGTCGACGCGGGGCTCCATCCCAAGGAGGAAAATGAGGCTGCCCTGCCTATGTATCGGCTCGTACCGGATGGTTCACTTGACGCCATTCTCATCTCTCATGCTCACCAGGATCATGTCGGTTCGCTTCCTGTCCTCATGCGACGGCAACCGCAAGCTCGGGTGCTGATGACCCACGCCACGTCGAAGCTGTCTGATATCATGCTCCATAATTCCGTGAACGTTATGTCGCGGCAGCGCGACGAGCTCGGCACTCGGGGCTACCCTTTGTTTACACACCGCGAAGCGGACCAGGCGGCTGAGCACTGGCAAAGCGTTGGACTCCGTCAACATTGGACACTTTCCGGGGAGCGCTTACCGGGACCTCAGGGTGAACCGACGTTCGAACTGTATGATTCCGGGCATATTCTTGGGTCGGCGGGTATTCTGTTTCGCGCTGAAGGGCGAAAGATTTTCTACACCGGCGATGTGAACTTTTTGCAACAAACACTAATGAGGAGCGCCGACTTTCCGGAAGAGGAAATCGATGTTCTGATTATAGAGACTACGCGAGGAGATCGTGCGCCCGACCCCTCATATTCACGAAGAAAGGAGGAACAAAGATTTCTGGTAGCCCTCGAAGAAGCGTTTGACCGGGGCGGGTCGGTCCTTATTCCGGTCTTTGCGCTCGGGAAAACCCAGGAAGTCCTTACGATGCTCTATCATTTCAAACGTCGTGGCGCGTTGGCAGAGACACCGATTTACATCGGCGGTCTGAGCACGAAGATTACTGTGGCGCATGATCAGCTCGCATCACTGACGACACGGCAGCATCCCGGGCTGCAACTGCTCGATTCGATTGGACCCTTTGTTTTGAGCGGCCGCGAGATTGCCACGACACAAATCAACCGCAGGCGTATTTATGCACTCTCGAGCGGAATGATGACAGAGAAAACATTGTCGAATCAGCTCGCGGAGCGCTTGATTGGCGACCCCAGGCAGTCGATCTTTTTTGTCGGTTATGCGGACCCTGACTCACCTGGCGGCCGGCTGAAAGCCGCGCGGCTCGGTGATCAAATCCAACTCGATGGGCAGTTACCTAGTGGGAGATTGGCATGTAATGTGCAGCAGTTTGATTTCAGCGCGCATGCGCCACGGGAGATGCTATTAGAGTACATACGCAAAGTTGCTCCCCGAGTTGTCGTATTGGTGCACGGGGACCCGCCGGCTGTCGGGTGGTTTGCGGAAAGGATAGCGTTGGAATTGCCTGCGACTCAGGCAGTTATTCCCGAGCCCGGGAAGGAGTACGAGTTCTAGCTGTCCTGGCGCTCTTAAAGATCTGTAGCTCCCGTGACTTGCGCAAGGAACCTGCGATCGGTCCGTGCGGTGCTTGGCCCCTCGCGCATTTCGCCAACGTTCGTTTATCAGGGAGGGACGGCCTCCGTGCCGTCCGACTAATCATTGCTGGCCCAATAACAAGGAGAAACATGGGACGACACAGAGGCCGTCCCTCCCTACGAAGGGAGCGATACATGGGTATATTTCGCAACCGCTTTGCGCGCAAATCGGGGGAGCAATACGATGGCGGCTATGGTGGAGGCGATGCTGATAGAAAGCACGATAAGTTCTCCGGCACTATTGCCGATGTGTCCGGAAGCGATTGCTTCAAGTTCTGCCTTGCCCGCGCTACCAAGCTGGCAGAAAAGCAGGAGACCGGGCAAACTTCCGATGACACTCGCTGTCACGTAGGCTCGAAACGGAACAGCCGTCAGGCCATACAAATAGTTTGCGAGACCGAAAGGGATCGGGCAGAGACGCAGCAGGATCACTATTTTCCATCCTTCCTTTTCTATCGCCGTATCGATGGCGCGAAAAGTCGCATGTTTCCGCAGCCGGGTGGATATGTCATTGCGCAAGAACCATCGGGACAAGCTGAACCCGCCCGCCGCGCCCAATGCGACGCCGGCAAGCCCTCCCAAGACACCTAAAGGGAAGCCGAAGACAGCCGCACCGGCTATGATGAACGGACTTGCTGGCATAAAAAAAAGCGAACCGATAGCAAGGAGAAGGGATAGCAAAAAAACGCCAAGGGGACCGAGACTGCCAATCCACGTGCAAAGATTTTGCACTGCAGGCACCACGGGAAAGAAAAACGAGGTCACCGCCAGCCCAATTGCCAGCACAACCGCGATGATTAGCTTATTGGCGAACGAGGTCACGAATGGTAGATGGCATCCGGTTGCTTGGCCGAAGCCAACCGGGAACCGGCACACGACGGATTATTTGACGATATGAGAATTCACGAGGCGGGTGAGTTCGAACATATCGACTTCCTTTTTGCCGTTAAAGACAGCTTCAAGAGCTGCATCCGCTTTAATGAGTTTTTTTTCCTGAAGGTTGTTCTTTTTGATGTATTCCCAAAGCTTCTTAGTCAGTTCGGTCCTGGGAATTGGATTTTCGCCGACAATCTTGGCAAGCGCGGCATCTGGCTGTACAGGCTTCATGAACGCGCTTTTCGCTTTGCTTTCGTTTGACATAGGTAGGGATTAAAGAGTGACTCTCGAGGAAATCAACCACAAATTGCCCAGGGGAGCCAGCCGGATATCGGGTCACTAACCGGCTCAAGCGACCAGATCGAACTGCTCAAAGATCCGTCTGAGTGCCCCAGTTGTCGTTTGTAAGGAGAACTTCCGCTCGGCAAGTTGGCGGGAAGTTCGCCCGTAGAGATCAAGCAGTTCCCGATTGGAGCCAAGATACTGGATTGCGTCCGCCAGCTGGATTGGA
>DASZHC010000284.1:0-12072 GCA_035938215.1 Chthoniobacterales bacterium | reverse complement strand
GACGGCTTATAAGCCAGCGTGGAGGCGCTGGCGAAGGTGGCCGTGGCGTCAAGCGGGTTTGAAGCCGTACTGGGGAAAACCCGCCGTACGGAATTTTAGAGGGGGTGGGAGAAACGAGGTGCAAGGTCTGATGGCTATTTGCCACGATACTCGAAAGAGCTGACACATCGGAAGTCATTGACCTAAACACGCTCGCGCTCCCACTCTACTCGGTGAATGGTGTAGCTGGGCTTGATGCGCTCTCGGCCACCCGGTATGGGTCAGGATCGAAACGCACGACCAGTTTGGTAAGCTAGCCACAATAGGAACCAACATTTCTTTGCCGGATTGAATTCGTTCCAAAAAACAAATCCTTTGCCCACAAATAGATTTTCTCTTAAGGAGCTCTGCCTGTCACCAGCCGAAGCGCTATTACGATTACTGCAATGACCAAGATGATGTGGATCAAACCACCAGCGACATGAAACGAAAACCAAGAAGCCAGAGAATTAACAGGATGATTGCTATTGTCCAGAGCATAGTGCTTCGATCTTCTTTTCTCTGTTATCTCGGTCCTGCTGGCTTAGTTTTGGCCAGCACCTTGATCTCCAGTATCTTGTGGCACGGCATGTCCTTCTCGGACACGCACATTCGCATCCGCAGTTCCGGCAAATGTACCTATGGGCTTTGCGGTCTGATCTGCGTCTTGTTCAGCGGACCCCAAAGCGTTATCCGACCCGCGACGGCGTAGCTCCGAATTTTCTAAGGGTCTGACCACAATTTCTACCTTCCGGCCCACGGCGACCTTCGATCCCCGTGCGCAAATCAGATTCAATCGTGACCCCACGGCCCGATCGAAGGCTACATGCTCGAAAGGTAAATCGGTTGAGACAATCTGAAATGCAGTAGCATCCTCTAGTGCCTCACACTCAATTTCCAAAAAACAGGCGTTTGCATCCTTAGCTTCCAAACCGACCACTGTTCCAATAATTCTGCGCTCCATAATAGGCATTTCGGTTCAAGGCTTGTTTGTGGTCGTATTCGGATAGGCTGGAATTCGGGATTCGACTAATCCATTGGCTGCGACTCAAGAACTACCGAAACCGCGTCCCCGACATTCGCCCTGGGATTACCCTTGCAGGTTACTTCCAAGCTACCGTCGGGTCTTTTGATATGCGTTCGTTCACGATCTAATCCTGTGGAAACAATTACAGCCTCCTGTTTGAGCTCATCGCTCTCGAGTCGAACCGCGACGGAATTGGGACTTTGTTCTTTTACCTTAATCACCTTGGCCAGAATAGCATGTCTCGCGTAATCGTTCGTTTTATGGATTTGCCATGGTCGTATCTTCATCAAACGAGGGACAAAAACACCGGCAGCCCCTATCAGCCTATCGGTTCGGTGCGAATTTTGAAGACCACCCGTTGTCCGCGAGGCTTTCCGGGGCAATTTTTTGACATTCTTTCTCGCACCGGCGACAGGCGGCGGCGCATCGTTTACAATGGTCGGCATGGAAATGCTTGGCGCACTCTCTGCCGCAGGACCGGCAAGCTAAGACGCATAAGCCGCAGACCTGGCGCATCAAATCTGATCTCCGGGCTATTTCGCGGGCCGTCAATGCGCACAGGTCGGCACAAATTCGATCAAGTTGGATGCAGCGGGTCATCGCTGTAGAATCCTCTTCCTCGAGACAAACTGTCGCACAGAGTTCACAGGCGAAGAGACATTGGAGGCAGGAATCCAGGCAGATTTGAAGATCATTTTCAAAACGAAGCGCAGAAGGATTCATAAATTTTGTTTCGCCGGAAAGAACTTGTCCGCTCAACTTTGGGAGGACGAATGGCTTCTTTCGATATGATGTTGACTGCTCCACGGACTATTTTATTCGTGGGTGCTACCTCTGTTGGATCTGTCCCAGAGAAATGCAAAAGCGCCCGAAGCGGGTTCTGGGACCCGACTGAGTATAGGCCTTTGCTACGATGCTTAGAATCGGGGACTATCTCTATTAATTGGCCGCGAGGATTCCCGAGAATAGCTTTGCTTTTTCTATTCGTCCTCGTGCTCGTCGTCGTCCATGTCCTCGAGAAGCTATCAAACCCTACTCAGTCTTCGATGGTGGAAATGGGCGCGAAAAGGTTCTGGTACCAGAATGGCCCCGGCTTCGCGAGACGGACCGTTTCAATCAACTCAAAAGCGAGAAAGCGTGAATCCAATGACGGGTGCAACGACGAAGCTCTTGGGTCGAGGTTTTTCGCTATGCAAAGATTGCCCTTCGCGCTGCCGGAACCTGGGAAGGCTCAGTTTCCAATCAGAGCAGTACCCAGGAAATTCTCCGTCACTTCTCGGCCGAATTTTTAGCAGGTCGCTACAGAATCTCGGAGGTAATCGATGTATCCACATTTAAAGGACATGATCTCGCGCTGGATCGAGCGGTTAATGTTAGAGAGATTAGGGCGTTTCAAAAAGAACAGCACATTTGGCGGCAGAAGGCCCGGCAGCTGGTTCTGGTTCAGAATCCAAATCTTTTTAACGTTATCGACATCGTCTGCGATGAATCGAGAGACTTTGTCGTGAGTGAACGTCCACGAGGTAGATCGATCGCGGAATCGCTAAGTGAGCTGAGGCCACTATGTCCCGACGAGGTTTTGGATTTGATGCGCCCCTTGGCGGGCGCACTCGATTTAACCGCCCTCTCTCGCGTTTGTTCGACTTTTGTCTCCGCTTCCTCGGCGTACGCTGAGCTCAAGCGCACCTTTGCATTCCCTTCGCGGGAGCGCTCGCACCGCGAATCGCCACTATCCAACCAATCTCCTCCCTTTTTGCTCAAGTTGGACGCGTGGGAGCCTGCAAACCCTCGGAAAGCGACGGCGCTCACGCGAATTGATCCACCTGCACTCGGAAAAGCTGAGCCGCTGAGTCGCGGCATCGGGCGTCGATTCTTTTTTTTGGAGTGTTAGCATCCCACGGGAATTGGGCGCTGTTGATCCGCGAGGGTCACGCTTAACGCCACGAGATCCTCAGTCAACTAGATGCATCCCGCCGGGGGCAATTGGGCTGTTACGAATCGACTCGTTAGTCTGTTAGTCTGACATCTCCCGATTGCCGGGGACCGAAAGTGAAATCCGATAGGATTTTCTGATCACCAACTGGGTGATCCCGGCTTGCGTTCCCAAACAACATGGTTTTGCCGAAGCGGAGATCGCGCTCCGAGCCCCTCAACCATGTAGTTGCTCTGACGAAAAAGAAGTTCATAAGTCCTAAGTCAGGACCTGCGTTATCTCTGAACGCGAAAAATCTCGCCAGCCAAAGCGCTCGCGAGATTTTCGCTTTCGGAGACAACCGCTACTTCTCTGAGCTGGTTTCTGCCATCAATTCCTTCTCAGCCTGAAGCCAATCTTGCATTTCAAACCCGGGAATCGACCCTCGCTTTAAATAGAGTTCATAGGCGCGCGCCGCGATCTCTTCGGCGTCAGGTCGTACGTTCTTCTGAATTGCCTCTGGCTTGATGCTTTCCGTTTCCCTGATACGCATGCCTCCAGTCGACCGAGGTTCCTGTTTCGCTACTGGTTCGTCTCGACTCAAGGGCACTGCAAATCGCTCTTCCTCTTTCCCAATTTGTGGCGTTTCAGAGGCCTGAATATGCTCAATCGCAGCCTTCTTACGTTTTAGTGCGCTACCCGTTTCTCGGAACACGCCAGCACCTGATCCCGGTCGGAAGTCCTGTTCTTGCCGAAGAGATTGGGTCGAACCCAAAGTCGGACTCTCTCCTTCTCCAATCTTACCCCTCCATCCGCCTGTCTCGCGACCTCTCTCTTCAATATAATCTCGGAACCTTTTCAGGTCTTCTTCCATCTGGCCTGAGGGAATTCCAAAAGCGTCTCCAGCTTTTTCAAAGAAACCTTCAGGTTCGTACTCAATGGTCGCGGTGACCATGGTCCGGTCCGGCGCCAATTCTTGGAACCTGACCGTCCCCGAATTCGGACTTCCGTCCACGCTTTTCCAAGCGATCTTCTCGTCAGGAACTTGACTCGTGATTTCCGACTTCCACTCCTTGACTTTCCCCCCGATTTTGGCTCTCCAAAAGAGGCGCCTTTCGTCTTCCTGGCGCACCTCTTCCACGCCTTCCGTGAAAGCTGGAAATTCTTCGAATTGGGTCCACTGATTATAAACAACGCGCAAAGGTGCATTGATTTCGATAGAGTGTGTAGT
This sequence comes from Chthoniobacterales bacterium, assembly GCA_035938215.1. Lineage (GTDB taxonomy): Bacteria > Verrucomicrobiota > Verrucomicrobiia > Chthoniobacterales > JAFAMB01 > DASZHC01. Next base: position 7,884 of record DASZHC010000284.1, on the reverse strand, counting down.
ACTTCCCATATTGTCTTTGATTCGCCGCGAACGTTGAGGGTGGTTTCCTTTCAGCTAAAAATCATGGCGAGCAGCAGAAGCCGTGTTAGCGATCCGTTGAGTCTGAAGCTTGAGATCCGGTGATATTCACTCAGGCGATCTATTGAGAGTCGGCGCAACAAGGCGAGCAATAGTTCAGAGGGCTATGGCCGATTCAAACCGGAAAAATTTTGGAACGAATATCTCGGGCCGAGCATCGGTACAGGCGGATCGCCTTTCTCGCACCTCATCCCGATGACGAGATTATAGGTACTTTTCCCTCTTGTGGCATGTCCCTGCGAGTTCGCGGCTTCCGCCATCTTTGGCAGGGGAAGTAAATCTCATAGTTCACAAGTTCGCATCCAGCCACGGCGGAGGTCGTCTCAAACCTTGCCTGCATCTGTGCGGCTACCGCGCGTTTCTCACTCCCCGTGAGAAAATGCGCACAGTTGCCTCCCAACAGCTTGCGACGGGCGACCTCAAACGGACCGATGGAGAAATTGTCAGCGGGCAGAGCCATACTCTCCGAGTACAGCGAACTTATTGTATGAAGCCTACAGCCTTCCTGCGTTCAATTGTCTTGGTCACCGCTTTAACTGCCTTTACCATCTCGTCCGGCGTAACAAGCGGCAAAAATGAGGGAAAACGCTCCGGTACGATCACGAAGGCCCAGGCCGAGCGAATTGCATTGACTAAGGTGCCGGGCGGAAGAAATCAGCAGCGCGGAACTCGGGTCTGCGCGAGGACAGTGTTTCTGGTCCGTCTACATCGCCAAACCAGGATCGAAAAATGCTAAAGAGATTCGCGTGCAAACGGAGAGACCGGAAGATCAGGCCGAAGAGCCCTCGAAGACCCATTAATAGCCGCCATGGCCGTTTTGGATTTGGTTTTTGGTCGTCCGCTATCGTCGGCTGAAGCCAAGGACGAGCGCATAGGTTCACTTGCGGGCGTCTCTGTCTTCGGTCTGGACGCGTTGAGTTGGGCAGCCTATGGGCCGGAAGCGGCACTCACGATCTTGATGCCGCTCGGCATGGCGGGCTCAAGATATATTCTACCGATCACGATCGCTGTTTCGTCCATTTTGGCGATAGTCTATTTCAGTTATCGGCAGACAATCTCTGCCCATCCCAACGGCGCGGGTACCTACAGCGTTGCCAAGGAAAATCTCGGACGCCATTTCGGTTTGCTCGGAGCACTGGCGCTCCTGATTGATTACGCATTGAATGTCGCAGTTGGGATTTCTGCTGGAATCGGTGCTCTGGTTTCTGCTATCCACTTTCTGCAGCCGTACACGCCGACGCTCTGCCTTGTCGTATTGGTATCCTTACCTTTGTGAACCTTCGGGGTGTTCGCCAATCGGGTTTCGCCTTCCTGCCACCCACCTACATGTTCGTCGGGTGTCTGGGCATGTCATAGCATTAGGCATATACAAAACGATTAGTATGGGCGGACGCCCGCAACCGGTTGCACCTTTGCCGGCGATCGGCAGCTGTTAAGGAGCAGATAAGCTGGTGGATAGTATTAAAGGGTTCCATACATTCATTGTACCTTCCTGCGGCCTGTTCCCTGACCGTGGTTAAGGGGAATTCTCGCTGATGCGAATCCCTCGTTCGGATCTCTCGTCCTGGAACTTTGACCAAAGCAACGGGATTGGAGGATTCGCATCTGGGTCGCGATTCAGAAAAGCGAAGCGGAAAGCCTCAGGGTATTGGCCGAGCCGTTTCTCGTGGATCCCACCGATTTTCAGATGCTTTCGGAGATCCTAGGTTGTGTCATGACGACTGTAATAGACAGCACCGAGGAAATTGAAAGCTCGGACGATCAATTGATGGAGGATGTTGTTAATCGAAAAAGCGAAGCGCTTGAATGCATCTATATGAGGTACGAATCGCTGCTCCGTGCTGTCATTCTTGGAGTAATTCGTGATGAATCCGAGGTCGATGACATTCTTCGCGATGTTCTGCTTCAGGTCTGGGACCACGGAGATCGGTACACTCCTAACGGACGCGGTCTGCGTGGGCTCTTGGTTACTCTGGCACGCCGGCGCGCGCTCGACCGCTTGCGCAGAAGAACAGCCTATCGCCGCGCAACTGAAGGTCTGAAAAACGACCTCGATAATCCCCTGATCAACGAGATCACAACCACGACAGGCCACCTGGAGAACAGCGATTTGTCACTATTGCTCGAGCGCATGATTCAGCTTCTTCCTGAAGCTCAAAAAGAGGTCATCCACCTCACATTCTTCAACGGACTGAGCCAACGCGAAATCGCGAGGGAACGTCGCATTTCGCTGGGGACGGTAAAGACCCGACTTCATTTAGCTCAGCGGAAATTGCATAAATTCCTTCTGCCAATTCAGCACAAGGTATAAAAATTGGGGAGGCTCGGATTTTCTTAACTCAGTACGCTCTGTGCAGGCTTTGGCTTCAAGCGAGCCTTGGGCTGCTCATTTCGCCTCGGCTATACCTTCAAATTCTTGGACAAGGTCCAAGATGTATTTTCAAGGCTTGTCGAAATTTAAGTCCGCCAAACTGGGAGATCGGCAGAGTTTCGCGTATGACTTTGGAACCCATTGACATAAATTAGGCAGTAGGGCTTCTAAGCCGGTGACGATGTTTTCTGCGCCGCTGCTTTGCCCACGCTAAAAAGGCGCGAAGATCCGGCTGCCCGGAGGAGGACTCTGACGAAAGAATTGATCAATGGCAGAGAAAGCTCAGTCTGATGACGAAACGAGAGAGCTCCGCGCGACGGTTCCGAGGACAGCAACCAGCGCTCCGCAACTTTGGGAGCGTGCGGAGCAGGAGATTCGTCGCTCGAACGAAGTCCTCGAACGGCGCACAAGAGAGCTTACCCAGGCGCTTGCGACCTTGCGCGCGACAGGAAGCGAAGAAGAACTCAATGCCCAATAGCGATTCGGAGGAAAATGTAGAGTCTCTGCCATACGCGTTGGCTCTGATCCGAGCCACGCTGGAAGCGACGGCAGACGGGATTCTGGCAACAGATAGCGAAGGACGGATTACCAACTGGAATACAAAGTTTGTAGCAATGTGGGGAATGCCCCTGGAGCTAATTGCTCTGCGAGACGTTCAAAAAGTCAGAGCATTCATCGCTCAACAATTGAAGGATTCAGAGCGCTATCTGGCTCGTATCGCGGAAATTGAGGCCTCGAGGGAGAAAAGTTTTGATCTGCTCGAACTGGCCGACGAACGGCTTATCGAGCGATACTCTGATATCATTTCGATCGAGGAAAGGGTCGTCGGTCGAGTGTGGAATTTTCGGGACGTGACTCAGCATCATGAATCAGATTTGATACCGCGCCGCTTAGCAGCGATTGTGGATAGCTCGGACGATGCGATTATTGGCAAAGATCTAAACGGCATCATTACGAGCTGGAACCAGGGAGCCGAACGCATCTTCGGCTACTCAGCCGAGGAGATGATCGGAGCCTCGATTATGAGACTCATTCCACCGGAGCGCCAGGGAGAGGAGGAGGAGATTCTTTCTTGCCTGAAACGAGGAGAACGCTTTGAGCATTTCGAAACCGTCCGCATTACCAAAGAAGGTCGCCAACTGCACGTTTCCCTCACTATTTCACCGATCAAAGATGCCAACGGCCGTGTCGTCGGGGCGTCGAAAATCGCTCGTGATATTACGGACCGAAAGCTATCAGAAGAAGCTTTAAGGGAGGCACAAAAAGTCGCTGAAGCGGCCAACGCCGACAGGCAACGTTTGCTTGAAAGCGAGCGAGCAGCGAGATCGGAAGCTGAGAGAGCCAACCACATGAAAGATGAATTTTTGGCTACCCTCAGTCACGAACTTCGAACTCCGCTGAACGCTGTGCTCGGGTGGGCAGCTGCTCTTCGCGCAGGTCATTCTCTAACTGAAGAATTGGAACAAGGGCTTGAAACGATCGAGCGTAACGCTCGCATTCAGGCCCAGATCATCGAAGATTTGCTGGACATGAGTCGCATCATTTCGGGAAAAGTGCGTCTTGACGTTCAGCGCGTTGATCTGCCGACTGTTGTAGCTGAAGCGATTGACACGGTGAGCGCCAGCGCATCGGCAAAGGGGGTTCGCCTGCAGGCAATAATTGATCCGCTCAATGCTCCGGTTACAGGTGATCCGAATCGGCTGCAACAAGTGTTCTGGAATCTCCTCAGCAACGCCATTAAGTTTACACCGAAAGGAGGACGCGTTCAGGTTTTGTTAGAGCGGGTAGACTCACACGTAGAGGTAAGCGTTATTGATACTGGCGAGGGTATTTCACCTGAGTTTTTACCCTACATTTTCAATCGATTTCAACAGGCGGATGCATCTACGACTCGGCGCCATGGCGGTCTTGGATTAGGTCTCGCAATTGTCAAACAGTTGGTTGAATTACACGGTGGCAGCGTACGGGTCAAGAGCAGTGGCATCGGAAAAGGTACTACTTTCATTGTCAGTCTTCCAGTGACGGTCTTGCATCCCCTGCAAGAGCCATGGGAACGTGGACATCCGCAATCAAAACCGCGGGACCTCCCGTCGATTCCAGCAATATCTCTCGATAACGTAAGTGTGCTGGTGATCGACGACGAGCTAGACGCTCGCAATCTTCTAAAACTGTTACTGGAATCAGCCGGGGCGGTGGTATACCTGGCATCATCGGCAGAGCAGGGAATGGAGCATCTGCTCACCAAATCTATGGACGTACTGATTTGCGATATCGGAATGCCTGATGTGGACGGATATTCATTGATGCGCCGTATCCGTGCACTCGATGACGGCCAAAAAAGTCAAGTCGCGGCAGTGGCTTTGACTGCATATGCTCGGCTGGAAGATCGTACAGAAGCAATGCGCGCCGGCTTTCAAAACCATCTGCCGAAGCCGGTAGAGCCAGCGGAGCTTCTGGCAGTTGTGCACAGCCTAGCAAATCCAAGGTCAAAACGCGGATGATCTTAATCCGTATCCGCCTAGCAAACTACACGGTTGGCGGCGTCGCCGGCTTGGTCGGTCAGTTTCAGGTCGCCCCAGCGGCGGGCGTAAGTTCGGCGATTCGGCTGACTGGAAAATCACCCAAGCTCGGGAGGCGCTACGACGCTGTGGTTGCCCATCGACTCGGCGCAGCGCGTCCTTACAGCCTTTGCCAGAAGGCGCGGTAATCAGCCCATTGCTATCAAATATCTACCTAGATGGACTGGACTGGCAGATGGCCCAGAGGCGCGACAGGACGGGTTTCCGATCTTTGAAATCATGATAGAAACGCCAAGGCATCGCCTCAATGACGCCCACAACGCGTATCATGAAATTTTCAGGAATATCCCCGATGGTCTGACGTTTCTTGCCTTCCATTTCAACGCACCTGGGGATTTCGAGATAGTCGAACCGGAATACGCTCACATCCGCACCGACGAGTACGCACTTTTTATGACCCCGCAGATCGCCGAATGGTTGCGTGAATATGGCTTGGAGGCTGTCGGATTCCGAAAAATCCGCCACAAGCTTACGAGCGCATTGAGCCGACCAAGGCACTTGATCAAATCAACTGCCCGAGCTGTCCCTTTGTTAATCTGCCCGAGAACCGACGGGGCAGGTGGGATCAAGGCAGCACCCTGCCATCATGAAACGCTATGGGTGGGTCGAGCCGGTGCTGGTCGCACAAATTAACTATACCGATGGACCAGCGAGGACCAGCTTCGTCAACCCGTCTTCCGGGGATTGCGCACGGACAAACGGGCTAAGGACGTCGTTCGTGAATAGAAGTTTCGAACGAAGTGAGCCGTTACCGAATTACATTCCGTCCATGAGCGGCTAGCCAAGAAGGCGCTCGAGATCTGTTTGCACCGGCAGCCTTGAACTTATCGGGGACTGGCCTGGTCCGAAATATCATGATCTTGAACTTCGGCGGAACACTTTCAAAGAGCGGAGCCACTTGAGCAATTTTCATCCTAAACGACCTGCTTAGGATTCGCATGCCGCAGTGCAGTCGGTCTTGTCGGCTAGTCGGCTAGGCACATACAAGGAGTTGAGGCGCGCTCTGGAGTCGGAACGTTAACCGGTCTCCAGAGGCTGCTTCGGGAACATTGAGCGCGCGCGCTAAATTACTTGGCGCGGTCGATTCTGTAGCCACGTTGTAGCACGATATGCACTCCTTCCAAGCATTCGCCTTCACGGACGTCGAGGCGGTAACCGCTAGCTGGAACGGGACCGTTCTCGCAGAACGAGATGGCCCGGCGAATGCAATCGTTTGACTGGACAGAGAATCCTCTCGGGAATCCGCAGCAGTGGCCACAGAACCTCCGAACCAGTGTGCGGATCATGCTGACTTCGAGCGATCCGATGTTCGTATGGTGGGGCGAGGAGCTGAAAATAGCACCTATCTTCGTCTTCCTCGCCAGCGATCAAGCCAGCTAGCCCGTCTTCGCGGATTCGAGGGGTCGTAAGTCGTAAGTCGTTGAAAATCAGGACAGGTGTCCAAAAAGTCTTCACTACAAAACCCTGGGTGGCCAGTCCCGAAGAGTTACCGAGCCAGGTGTCCGGCGGCAGTGATTCTTGGCGGTGGTTGATCGGGTAATTGCAGTTTGAGCTGGTTGAGAAGGAGCTGGAGCTCGGTCTCTGGCTGGGTATAACGCGAAAGGATTATGGTGCGACCATCACTGGTGGGCAGATAAACGTCGATCATCTGCATGGCGCTGAACGCCGTCGACTACCTTCGATTCGATAAGAAAGGGCCGAGCAGCACATGGCCGCGATCCGGAAGATAGGCCACGCAGGTGGGCGAAGTGGAGGTGGTCCACGAAGTCGCGTGCCCTGCAGCGTGTTTAGCACCCCTCTTTGGACTGACCATGTAGCCGCAATGCAGATCGAAGCGACCGCCTCGACAATTCATCCTGGCACCCTCGCCGAAATGCCCGAGGCGTCCGGCCCGTCCAGTTTCGGAACACACGGAAAAAGTGATTTAAGCTGGCGAATCCGGATTGGGCCGCAATGTCGACCATCGTAAGCCCGGTTGTGTCCAAAAGCTTTTGCGCACGGTTAACCCTTGCCCGAAGGATTTCATAAAGGATTGTGCGCTGAAGGTCGTCCTGAAAGGCGCGTTCCAGCGTTCGGCGCGGGAGACGGCCGTGCGCGACAACGTCTAGTACCGAAAGATTTTGCTTGGAAAAGTTTTTCTGAATGTAGCCTAGCGCACTGGCAACATCAGGGTTTTCGACCGCCAGAACATCGGTGCTTTTGCGGGTCACGACTCCTTTGGGAGTGATTCGCTTGGGTTGTTTTGGCGGCGCTTGGCCGTCCATCAAAAGATCCAGCAGCGCCGCCGCTTCATAAGCCATTCCTTCCAGGTCGTGCCGGACGCTCGAAAGAGGCAATTGAACACAGTCGCAAACGATCGGGTCGTCATCTACACCTAAGACTGCAGCTTCTTCCGGAATGCGAATTCCTACTTCGATACAGGCATCCACAATGTCTGCGGCAACACAGTCGTTGTAGCAGAAAATGCCGACCGGTTGACGCATGGAGCGGATCATCTGGACCACCCACCGACGGCGCGACATCCAGCCAAGGGGCCGACTGCGGCGGGCACTCCTGTTGGTGTTGACCGGCAGCAGACGCACACAATCGTAGCCCGCCAAGCGGATCGAAGCGGCAAAGGCCTGAAAGCGCTCTTCATTTACGAGGTCGTTCCAGAAGGGGGCCCAAGCGAAAGATTTGAAGTTCCGTTCGAGAAAATGTTCTGCCGCTAAGCGCCCAATGGCCTGGTTGTCTTCGCCCGCGTAGGGGAGTCCCAAGTCCCGCCGCACCGAGGAGATTTCGACGGCCGGCACACCTGCCGAGACCACGAATTGCGCCAACTCTCCCAATGCCCTACAAACGAGAGAATTCCATCCC
>DASZHC010000283.1:0-2754 GCA_035938215.1 Chthoniobacterales bacterium | reverse complement strand
CTGAACACCGAAAAGTTGCTTCGTGGCCAGGCTGAATCCTTCGATCTCTGCGCCTTCAACTCTGGCAATGCCATGCGCAAACCGGTCCCGCGCAGTGTCGCCAGCTTTCAGAGTTTGGCCGTGTATCCGCTTGCGGAACGGGCACGACAGCGCGGATGGAAGCGGGCAGCGGTAGAACTGAGCATCCGTCGCGACCATCTTACAATTCGCAGTGCAGTCGAACGGATCGAGGCTCTTTAGACGATTTGAAACAAAATTCCGAATTTGAGGAGCGTCCTCGTGTTCCCCATGGTCACCGGTAGGATCTCGCTGGCAGTGAGGAATTTGCAAGATTTCGAATTTTGAGAGCTGTAGGTCAAGCCGCGATAGTGTCCATGTCGCACCCAAAAAAACCACGGCTTTCCTGGATACTCGTCGTCGTCCTCGTCCTCGAGAAACCCGATCGTTTTGCAATCAGACTAACAGAACAAATTAGTTCCATCGGTCTCTTTGCGGTCACGGAATCCCAATGCGCCGAGGACGAGCACGACGACGAGGACGAGGACGATTCCAAATTTCGGAATTTGGGTTGAAACAAGGGATCGTCTTCCCTGATGCGCTCCTTCCTCACGTCTCTCCGATCGGCTGGGACTCCTGATTCTGGTGAAAAACCGGCGCTGGCCAGATTGGCCCTGGAGGGGAGTCGCTTGCGGCTCCCAGAGGCGTCTCGAACGCCTCCGGGCGCTGCAAGCAGCGCCCCTCCAAGTCTTTCGTCGGAGAACGGCTTTTCAGGCGAAATCGGCTCCTGCAACTCCTGAACTCCTCAATTGCTTCCCCACTGATTTCACTGGATAATTGTGCCACTCGCCCCATGAGCAAGCCAACTCGGTCTCTCGAATTCTGTCGTCGTGCATTGGAACAACGCGAGGACTTTTGGGCGGAGCAAGCCGAGGCGATTCATTGGGAAAAACCGTTCGATCAGGTGTGTGATTTCAGTAGGCCGCCTTTTGCGAGATGGTTTGTCGGCGGCAAAACGAATCTTTGCTATGACGCGATCGACCGGCATCTAGGGTCCCGAGCGAACCAGCCGGCGCTGCATTACATCTCGACTGAAATTGATGCAGAACAGTCGTTCACCTACCGCGAGCTTTACGATGAAGTATGCCGGTTTGCGGCTGTCCTCCAATCGCTCGGACTGAGGCAAGGAGACCGGGTAGTCATTTATCTTCCGATGATTCCCGAGGCTGCTTTTGCGATGCTGGCCTGCGTCCGGCTTGGCTTGGTGCACTCGGTTGTCTTCGCCGGTTTCGCTCCGGCCAGCATCGCTACGCGGATAGACGACGCAGAAGCAAGGCTTGTGATTACATCCGACGCGGGTCTTCGTGGCGGAAAAGTGATTCCTCTGAAACGAATGGTCGATGAGGCGATTTCCATAGCGGGATTTCAACCCGAGCACGTTCTGGTCTGCAATCGGCGCATCGAAACAGAATTGCCCACATTTGCGAGGCGCGACCTCGATTACGCCGAACTTCGAGAAGAACATTTACGGGACGAGGTTCCGCCGATTTGGCTGGAAAGCAGCGACCCCAGCTATCTTCTGTACACCTCCGGAACGACTGCGACACCGAAGGGTATTCAGCGGGATACGGGCGGTTACGCTGTCGCGTTAGCGGCTTCGATGAAGTACGTGTTTGCCGGAGCACCCGGCCAAACGATGTTCACAGCGGCAGATATCGGATGGGCGGTGGGCCATTCATACGGCGTTTACGGCCCTTTGATTCACGGGATGCAAACCATCCTCTACGAGGGCCTTCCAATTCGTCCGGACGGTGGCATCTGGTGGCGGATCGTCGAAAAGTACAGGGCGGCAGTCATGTTCACTTCGCCGACCGCCATTCGGGTCTTGAAACGGCAGGACCCCGAATATCTCCGCAAATATGATACGAGCAGTCTGGAACGGCTCTATCTTGCGGGTGAACCGCTTGATGAGCCGACTTGGGAATGGATTGGCAGCGCCTTGAAGATTCCAATCCTGGACAATTATTGGCAGACCGAGACGGGTTGGCCTGTTCTAGCTCTTTTGCCCGGAGTCGAAGCGCCTCAGATTCGGCCGGGGTCTCCAGGCATAGGCCTATTTGGGTACGATGCAAAGATTGTCGATCCTGCCACTGGCGATCCGATCCCGCCCGGGGAAAAGGGGCTTCTCGCAATTGGGCTGCCGCTACCACCCGGCTGCATGCCGACAGTGTGGAAGAACGATGAGTTATTTGAGCACCACTATTGCGGCAGATTCCCGGGCAAGCAGCTTTATTCAACGTTCGATTACGCGACCCAGGATGAGGACGGCTACTTTTTTATTCTGGGGCGTTCGGACGACGTCATCAATGTCAGTGGGCACCGCCTCGGCACGCGGGAAATCGAGGAAACAGTTAGTTCACATCCGGCGGTTGCAGAAGTAGCCACGATTGGCGCCAGCGATGATATCAGAGGGCAAACGGTGCACTGTTTCGTTGTCCTGAAAAAGCGGGGAGATTTTTCTTCGAATGAGGAAGAGGCCGCGCTTAAGCGAGAGATCGAGTCTACGGTGGTGCGGAAACTTGGAGCGTTCGCGCGCCCGGCAGCGATCTACATCGTTCGCGCGCTCCCCAAAACCAGATCGGGCAAGATTCTTCGGCGCGCTCTTCACGCAGCTGCAGAAGGTAAAGATACGGGAGACCTCAGTACCCTGGAAGACCCGATAGCACTTGAGGCGATCAAGGAATTGCTGGAGGGGAC
>DASZHC010000282.1:0-3918 GCA_035938215.1 Chthoniobacterales bacterium | reverse complement strand
TCGCTGTAGATCGGAATCGTCCGGGGCTCCTCGTTCTTGGCCTGCTTCTTTTCGATCCGGATCTCGCCGGCATTGAGATCGACCTGCGGCCACTGGATTTTGCGCAGTTCGCCGAGTCGCATGCCGGCATGGTAGGCGACTACGAACGTGGCTCTCAGGCGGGTCGGGAGAGGTATTCGCTGTGTTCCAAGAAGCCCTGGCGCACATTGTCTTCCTTCAGCTTCGGAATGAACGGGGCGCGAGCCAGAAGCGGAGGATCGGCCTCCTTCGTCGCGATCGAGAAACCCCGGCGGATAATCGACGTCTCTCGATTGATGGTCGCATCTTCAGCTCCCTCAGCCCTTCGGCCGGAGATGTACTTCTTGATTTGAGCGCTGCCGAAGTCCGCCGCCTTGATTGCTCCTACCTGCCGCGAAGGTGTTTTTCGGGTCGCCATTCGACGTCCTTCACGGTTCGCCGCTTCTTGAATTTGTAATCCTCGATCACCAGATCGCAGAGTTGGGAAATCGTGATGCCTCGCGAGGCGAGACCTTGAAAGCGATCAGTTGCGATCTCTCCCAAGCGCTGATGGAGAAGCCGTTGCGCTTCCGCTTTGTCGCGGGATTTGCTGCTCTCCGAATAGAGCTTCCCTTTTCGAAAATATTGAATCCACCAGACGTTCCCGCGGCGGTAAATTGTGCCTTTTCCGTAGGTTCGTTTAGCCATGGTGGTCAATGCTACGCTTGCGCGTCTCATATAGCAACTTGCTTTGATTTCTCGATTATTCGGTCCAGGTCTCTGATGTCGAGGAAAATGCGACCGTCGATCTTAACGACGTGCAGCTTGCCGGCTTTTATGAGATGGCGGGTTGCGTGCGCCGAACGGGAAAGATACTCGCTGCCCTGGTCAACAGAAAGAAGGCGTGGCGCAATCTTGCCGTTTTCAGCAGCACCGCGCAGCTTGCCCGCCACTGCCCCTGCCATAGCCTCGATCTCTTCCGGATCAAGTTTCATAATTTTCTACTAAAAAAGCGGACCGGCTTCCGTAGGGGCATCCCACCGCCAGGCCGACAGTTTGGGGATTCTGCTTGGCATGGCCAGCCCAGGTAACATTAGTCTAGACTCCTTCCCGGACAACTGGGCTATCCTTTGCTTGTCCGTTCCCGGCCAAGTGCTTTTTCGGAAGTGGGCCCTATGGCGCCCGTACCCACGACCGCCTGCTTCGATCCATTCGGAGAGCTTCTGCGCATCAACCCGGATGGACCCACCGATGCGAGTGATCGGCAAGAGCTCCGCTTGTAACATTCGCCGGACAGCGCTGTCGGACTTCCCGAGAATCCGGCAAACTTCAGGAATGGTAAGAAGCTCAGGATGCAAGTGAGCCATAAAGGTAAGTGCCAGAATACAGCTATTACCTACCAAAATAAAGGTACAGACTTCGCCGTCTTTGAAAACTCATATCAAATTTCCTGTTTAGAGAAAACTTGACTTTTATTTGGTCAGGATCGCCTCTTGGCGCTTGGACCGCGCAAAGGTCGTCTCAACGTGAGTCCGATCTCTTCGGCGGCGGCGTGAATAGCCAAGATAATTGCACTCGGAGTCCGACGCTCTCCGGTCTCGCGCTCAAATTCAGTGGCTATCTTGTGGGGACTGTCGAGCGCGGTCTGAAACGGCGCCAGCCATTCAAAGGCTATTTGTGGTCACGGCCGACGTCTAAAAAGTCCTCGCTCGATGAGCAAAAGGCTCTCAACGCCTCTTTCGCCCGGCGCTCGAACGCTTTGCGCGTCTCGAAGGGCCGTCGCTCAACGTGAAATCGGGGCGGATCTTGTGGGATTTCGCTTAAGGAGGAACTGTGAGCCCATCTGTCCTGCGATCCCGGGTTTAACATCCACGAGAGTAGCGTCTGGACTACAGTTTCGAGAATCCATGCGTCAGTTAGATTGAAGCGGTCGGCCTATTTTAAAATCGCTGCTCTGACATTTGCGAGCTTCGGGTCCGAAGAAGAAGCAATCTCCGGCCACTTCGCGCCAGGAAGAGGGTTAATCGGAATTGGGGCCTTGTCGACTTCTTCACCTACAGCAACGTACATCTCGGTTGCGCCGCCGGCAACCAGAGTTTCACACCGCTGCTTCAAGAATTCCCACTGTTCCTCATTCGAGCTCTTACGGATTTCCTCTTGCAGGGCTGTCCTGATCCTGCAGACGGCAGAACGCTCGCGGTCTCCCGCGTGCGGATGTGCCGCATACGATTCGAGCATCTGCATCTGCAGCATCTCGCGGCGCGGCAAGGCATCATAATCGTCGGCATCACTGGCGGTTTGCTTGGGAGCCAATTCCGGATCACACAGGTCGACCAAGTCAATGACCAGTATGCCGGGCTCAGCAGGACACGGTTCACCCTCAATGTCAAAATCAACGCCTTCTACGCCCATCCTTATGCCGACCAGAAAGCTCGGGCGTGTCATAGCCATCTTGAATATCGGCAGTACCTGATCGTGCAAATTTTTCAGGACTTCCGGGTTCCTCGTCTTGACCGCTTCGAGGAATTTGTAGCGGCCGTTTGCCATGCGGTACGTAGCTTCCATCGCGCCCCTTCGAAAAAGCCTCCTCTATGCGAATGGACCGGCGGCGGATAGGGGTTGTCCGTTTTCATTCCGTCGAATTAGCCGGCCCAAAACATTTTCGCATGGTTCTGTCGAATTGAGTGGCGGCACATCGCCCGGCGGGGAGGGCTCGGGTCGAATCGATTGCCTGGGCACGCGATCGAGAGTCGTCATGTCAACCGACTCGACAAATTCCGGCGCGTTGCGCAAGTAAAGCCCTGATGGGCATTTTGCGTCTTGTACCAAGCCAGAAAACGTGAGTGATTTGTCATAACCGTTCTGCGCCCGGTTGGCGCATGACGATTCATCACTCCGGTCCGCTTGAAAGGCAAGGTAAAAATCAGCATTTTCCGGAAAATCCGCCGACAGGCGAACACATGGCGATCCTCCTGCCCAGGACGCGCGGCAGCACCGAGTCCCGCTGTCCGTCGTGGAGAATGTCAGATCCGTCAGCACAGTCACGAAACGGATGCACGCAGCAGCACATCACGCGAGGGGTAAAGCCATTTCCGATCCCAGTAGCAGACCCCGCCTCCGACCGCGTCCCTGCGGATCGCTGTCGCCGTCTCTCAGCAATCGCATGTCGGTGGAGCAGATCGCGCGATCCGTAACGTAGTCGGGGATTGATGTGCTGCGCAATTTCACCCTGATCGCTGTTCTCGAATTAGATGTCGCGAAATCCCCGTCCAGCTGGGGACAGATTGGTTTCTCGTGCTAAGGGCTGTTGCACAACAGGCTGTATCAGCAATGCATCAGCGCACATTGTTTGCCTCGTCCCACCGCCTTTCCTCGCGCCGATGCACTGCCGATACAGCCCTGATTTGTTCTCGACAGTAATGGCTGGGCCGACTATATGCGGCACTTTGTCCGGTTTGCGACTTCGCGCCGATCTGGAACGAGATAATATGGTCGCAAACGGGATTCGAGCCCAGAGGCGCTCAGGATGGCGCACAGGAGGAAGCCGAAGTGGATCGACGCAAATTCATAAAGGCGGCTACCGCAGGGACGGTTGCGATCGCCACCGCCGTAACACGTGCCAATGCCCAGAGATATTCCGTCCCCATTATCGACACGCACGTACATTTGTATGACCCCACGCGCCCTCAAGGTGTGCCATGGCCGAGCCCTGAGCAAGCAAGCATTTATCGCACCTTCCTGCCTGCGGACTACCGCCGAATTGCGGAACCCTTCGGCGTCGTAGGCATGATCGAGACCGAGTGCAGTCCTTGGTTGGAAGACAATTACTGGGTTCTGGATGTGTCCGCCAAAGAGACGATTGTGGTGGGGGAGATCGGCGATTTGTTTCCCGGGAAGCCGGATTTTGGCGAGCATCTCTCA
>DASZHC010000281.1:0-4514 GCA_035938215.1 Chthoniobacterales bacterium | reverse complement strand
ATTTGCCACCTTGACGTCCAATGTTCCGGCAACATCTTCCACCGGATCTGGCAGCGCATTCCCGGCAAACCAGCCTTTCCATTCCTCACCGTTAAGAACGAATCCCGGCGTGTAGACCGACGATGTTCCCCAGGCAATGGAGTAAGACTGCTGGCGCGAAGTGTATTGCCGTTTTGAAAAACGATCTTTCCATCCCAGGTTATCCCAGTAATCGACGTGGAAAGCCACAGGAACAATCTCTTTCCAGAGGCGGCTATCGGAAGTGAGATGGCTCAGCCAGGATTCGGCGGGCGGACAACTGCTGCATCCCTCCGAGGTGTAGAGTTCAATTAGCGATGTTTTGCCGGGCCCGGCATGAAAAACCGTTTCCGCACGCGCGGTGACCAGGGTGGCCACGATCAGAATCAAGAAGCCTTTCATTATCTCGTGAGATCCGTCTTGCCTCCGCATTATTCCTTCGGAGTCGTTCGCGCCGATGCGGGAGATACCCGTGGCGATTGATCCCACCCCTTACTCGTGTACCGTCTCGCATCGAATGATTATCCAACCGGAGCAGCCTTCCCACCAGTTTCTGGCTATTGGCCAAACAGCGCATTCCTGGATCGCAGGTCAATTGGCACGTCCCTGGGGCAACAAAGCTTTCTCAGGGTTTCAGCCGTTCGAGCAGATCTGCTATGCGGCCGAACAACACGACATTGGATTTCTCGAATGGGAAAGCGCACCGACTCTTAATCAAGCAACCGGCTTGCCTTACACCTTTGAGGAACTCCCGGAAGAAGTCCATCTAGGAATCTGGCGTACCGGCATATCTCAACTGCGTCCCGTCTGCCTGTACGCTTCCCTCGTGGTTTCGCTCCATTTTTGCAATTTATGCGCGCGCTTTCACCATCGAAGTCCCGATGGAAGCCAATCCGCGTCCGCCGATTTCCTCAAGGAGCAAAAAGAGTATCAGGAAACTGCTCGCAGGCTGCTGCAAAATGATCCTCTTTTGGAAAAAGCACTGGAAGACCATGTTCTCGTCTATCATCGGGATCTCATTGCGACCTGGGATCTTTTTTCTCTGCAGCTCTGCCGCGGCCAGCTCAACGAGTTCAAACTCCCGGATGTCCCGACTTCGGAAGGTGGAAAAGTTGACATCCTTGTTCGAAAAATCGCGAACGTAGAAGACGTCTGGGAAGTCGATCCATGGCCATTCAACGTCCAATCGCTCACGACAATCTCCGAAGGAAAAGTGATTCGCCGGCGGTTTAACGACCAGAATGCCATGCGAGACGCCATCCAAGACGGCGATCGCATCAGCCTGCGATTCCGCTTCCAGCCTCCAGCTGGGGTTATGTCTTGATACCGAGGCCGCCTGGCGGAGCCACAACCAAATCGTCCTCGTCGTCATGCTCGTCCCCGTCCTCGTCCATTTTAGGGAGGGACGGCCTCTGTGCCGTCCCATTTTTCTCCTTGTTGCGGCGCAGAAATGATCAGTCGGACGGCACGGAGGCCGTCCCTCCCATGAAAAGAACGAACACTTCCACCACCAGTTCCTCAGAAGCACCCCACTTGGCTGGCGCCCTCTGTTGAGGGAAAGGAACTGAGCCACCACACCTCGTCACGCCCGCTTTCCATTCTTTAGAGCAGTGTTTCGGGCCAGCTCCAGGATCGGTCCTGGAAAACGTCTGCAACCTGCAAGGGCTTTGTCGAAGGCATTGACGAAATAGTCGACTTCTTTCTCGGTGATGGTGAGCGGAGGCAGGATTTTGATAACGTCCAGGTTGTGGCCTGCAACTTGTGTTAGCACTCGGTAACGGCTTAGCAGGGGGACGATCACAAGTTGCGCAAAGAGACCACCATCAATCCTATGCAGAAGCCGCCATGCTAATTTCAATCCGAGTTGCGGCGGCTCTCGGAGCTCAATTGCAATCATCAGTCCCTTTCCGCGCACCTCTTTGATTAGGGCATGTCTACTGCGAAGCGCATCCAGCCTTTGAATCAGTAACTCCCCCATCCGCGCCGAATTCTCGACGAGATTTTCATCCCTCAAGATTCGGAGCGAGGCAAGACCGCAGGCCATTGCGAGGTTATTGCGGCCGAATGTGCTGGAATGCACGACAGCTCGATCAAGCCGGCTGAACACCTTCTCATAGATGGACCGGCTGGTGATGATTGCACCGCACGGAACAAATCCCCCGCTTAAGCTCTTCGCGACGGTGATGATATCCGGTTCAAGATTCCAATGCTCGAATGCCCACACCTTTCCGGTGCGCCCAAGACCGCTTTGCACTTCGTCGCATATTATAAGCACCCCGTGGGTCCGGCAGAGAGCTTGCGCCTTCTGATAAAAATCGTCTAAAGGATAGTTGACCCCTTTTCCCTGGACCGCTTCGAAGAGGAAAGCTGCCACGTTCCCCTTCTTGATCAAACGTTCCAACGCATTCAGATCTCCCATTCGAACCCGCGCGACATCCGCCAGGAACGGGCCGAATCCCTCCTGAAAATTGGCGCTCCCGGTCACCGAAAGGGAACCATAGCTCAGTCCGTGATAACAACCTTTCAGGCTGATGACTGCGGCCCGTCCCGTGGCCGCGCGTGAAAATTTTATGGCTCCTTCAATGGCTTCGGTTCCGGAATTGCAAAAAAAGATCGCCCCGAGATGCGAGGGCACGATTTTCAACAATGCTTCAGCGAGCAATCCGCTTAATAGCGAGCAATCGAGCTGCACCATGTTTGGCAAGTCGAGATCAAGGACATCGCGGATGGCCTGTTTGATCACCGGATGGTTACGCCCCATGTTGAAAACGCTGTACCCGCTCAAGAAATCCAGATAAGCGTTTCCCGCAGCGTCATACAGATAGGCGCCCTCGGCGCGAACATAGACTTTGTCAAAGCCGGTAATGCGCAAAACGTCCACCAGCTTTGGGTTGAGATGACGGGAATGGAGTTCATAATTTTCGCCCATGCGGGCGGCAACAAGACTCTTTAAATCGAAGGACATCGGTCGTGAATATCTAAACTTTTATCGAAGCGCATGGCGTTTCGGATGAAAACTTTGCTACAAGAAGGTCTGATCACCCGAAATGACGTTACAATCAACTGATCCTTCGACCGTGGCGGGTTTGTGTGGCGCCGGTGCGGTGCTTCTCCTTCTGCTCGCCTGGCTCGTGCGGTACTTTGTCGAGCCGGCCGTTTATATCGAACCTGTTCAAAGCCTTGTTACACCGGCCGAACAAAAGTTTTATGAAGCGCTGGACGAAGCTATCGATGGGCGCCTTATAATTCTATCAAAAGTCCGGGTAGCCGATCTTTTGAGCGTTACAAGCGAAAGTGGACCGGCACGGCAGCGGGTCTTCAGGTCTATAGCGTGCAAGCATGTCGATTTCCTCCTGGCCGAAGCGCAGAACCTGCGACCGTTAGCGGCAATCGAATTGGACGATTCCACGCATCGGCGGGCCGACCGGCGAAAGAGAGACAAACTCCTGGACGATCTGTTTGAAAAGGCCGAATTGCCACTTCTCCGTTTCAAAACGGCTTCCGCTTACAGTCTACGATCAATTGAAGAACAGGTGGAGGAAGCAATCGGGGAAACATGGAAATTCCCAGGCTAGGCCACAGGTTTACGACCAGGCGTCTTCGGAAATCTTGTCGATCAAATACCAGAAGTAGAGAGCGTGAAACTCCCACATCCAGCGTCGTTCGTAATCTGCTAACCGGGTTATCTCAACCGCCGCTATCCAAGGACAGCTTCCCGGCACCGAAGGTTGCGATCTGGCTCCGAAGTAGTCCGAGCTATCTGAACGAAACTCTTCTATTGCTTGCTTCCAAGTGACCAATTCCGCTTCTTGCTCAATGCAGAAGCAAGCCCAGCTGAGACGGATCTGGCCTACTCCCACAACATTTCGACGAAATTCGAATGCGCCCCATTTTTTACCCGGATTCGCCATGGTATACAGCCAATAGTTGCTATTGGAAGGAATTTCGACTGGGCCAGGCAGAACACTGGCTTGCTCGAATTGAGCCCAATGCCAGTCGGTAAAATGCTGTCGTTCACACTTCTTCAGCTCACCCGTGTTCATCGTCAGGTGCCAGAGCCAATTGCGCACGTCCAAAACTAACGCACAAATGATGACCGTGTCCAACCTGCCGCCCGACAGCCATTGCTGTTAAAATTGCTTTCGCCCCCAGGGGGTCGTCTCAGCGATGCTGTGCGATCGTCTCGAGAAAAGCCGGCATGTATTTTTCTGCTTTGATTTCCCCGACGCCTCGGATCTTGCGCGCTTCTTCGACGGAACCCGGTTTAAGCCGCGCGAACGCTTTGAGGGTTTCGTCGGGGAAGATGACATAGTGCGGCACCCCGCCCTCGTTTCGGGCGAGCACAGCCCGCGTATTCCGTAACGCTTCAAAAAGAGCGGGGTCAAATGGAGCCTCAATAATTTCCCCAACAATCCTGCTTCCTCGAAGGGATTTCGGCTCGGCCGGCCAAGCCATCTCGAAAGAGGTTCGATTCTGCATGACTGCGATGCCAGTTT
>DASZHC010000280.1:0-9393 GCA_035938215.1 Chthoniobacterales bacterium | reverse complement strand
AAAAGAGCGGGGAATTGATCTGCAAACTGAAGTTCAAATTGTCGGAGTGGATGATGAATAGTTATTTGTTTGGAAAGAAAATCGCGGTTTTGTGCGGCGGTCCGAGTTCAGAGAGAGAGGTTTCGTTGCGATCCGGTTCGGCGGTGCTAAGGGCATTGCGAGCTTTGGGAGCGGAAGCTTTTCCGGTTGATCCGCGCACCGGCGGGTTCCACCTTCCGGCGGAGAGCGATTTGGTCTTCAATGCGCTTCACGGCATGTTTGGCGAAGACGGAGACGTTCAGGAGATTCTCGAGGAAAAAGGGATTCCATACACGGGCGAGGGAGTCGAGGGAAGCCGGATAGCCTTTAATAAAATCGAAAGTAAAAAGCGTTTTGTGGAGCGAGGGGTGCCGACCGCGCCTTATGTCACGCTTCGGCGCGGTGAATTCGTCGATTTTGGTCTTCCTTATGTTGTGAAGGTGCCATGCCAGGGATCGAGCGTTGGTATCTATGTTGTGAAGGAAAAGAACGAGGTTGAACCGGCTTTCGAAAAGGCGTTTGCTCAGAGCGAAACCGTTTTGATTGAAAAATATGTTGGTGGCCGGGAACTAACAATTGGCATTTTAGGCAATACAACTTTGCCTATAATAGAGATCAGGCCCAGAGGGGGATTTTACAGTTACGAGAATAAGTATACCTGGACAAACCGTGGAGGTGCCGCGGAACACGAATGTCCGGCGCGGTTGAGTTCAGCTGAAAAAAGGGCAGTTCGGGAAGCAGCTCTTGCTGCCCATGCAGCACTTGGTCTGGAAGTCTATTCGCGGGTTGACGTCATTTTGGATCAGAAACATGAACCTCAGGTCTTGGAGGTGAATACGATCCCAGGTATGACCGAAACAAGCCTGTTACCCGAGGCTGCCGCTGCTGCCGGTATCTCGATGGCAGAGTTGTGTGAACGAATCGTCAGCCTGTCAATGGAAAGGAGTTTGGCGAGCAAGGTGTGATCATCAAAAAGTCGGTGCGAAAACAGAACAAGAGGGCCTCGACATCAGGGCAGCGAAAGCGCCAGCATCTGCTCGATGTCAAGGTCCGCGCGAAGAAAGCGGCTTCACAGCGCACACAGAACGTTTTTTTCACCGTGTGCGGCATGGTCTTGCTCACCGCCGTTTGCGGTGGAATCGCGTTCGGAGCGAAGAGGATCCTGAATACCCTGTTCTTCGCAAACTCAGACTACTCGTTGAAAACGATTGAGGTAACTTCAGATGGTAATTTGAGCCGTGAAACGATCCTGCGCACCGCAGACATATCGGAAGGCAAAAACATATTTTCGATCGACCTGCCGAAGGTCCAGGAGAAGCTTGGAGCTTTGCCCCAAGTTGAGGAAAGCCGGGTTCAAAGAATTCTTCCAGGCAAAATTGTAATTTCAATCCAGGAGCGTCGACCTGTCGCGTGGGTCGTTCCGCCGGATACGAATACCGGTTCATTCAATCTTGAAGATGCCTACCTCGTTGATAGGCGCGGGATACTTTTGAAACCTAAATCATTGGCTCCTGAATATCTGGGATTGCCACTTATTATCGGTGTTTCGACCTCGAATTGTCAGGCGGGGCAACCATTGGAGCAGGATGAAGTCAAGGCGGCGCTCGACCTTATCCGGGCCTCGACAGAAATTCTTCAAGCGCGTTTCCAGATTCAGAGTATCGACGTTTCCAAACAGTATTGCCTGCAGGTTACAGACAGACAGAGGGCGAGTGTCACATTCGGCACAGATGCAATCGAATGGCAATTGCACCGCCTTGAGACCGTGCTGAACTACTGCGACAAGAACAGTCGGGAACTGCAGACCGTGAATCTGATGGCGCAACGCAATGTGCCGGTCACGTTCGTGCCACAGGCTGAGCCAACCGCCCCTTTGGAACCAAATAGCGGATCGACGACATCTCTCGCACCCGGTGCCAAGACCAAGAGTTCAACCGAACAAGTCAGGCAAGCGGAGCCGGCGCATCTCAAAAAAAGTTCTCCGTCAAATTTTTTGAAATCACAGGAAAAGAAAACGCAACAAAAACCGGATCAGAATAGGTTGAAGCCGTTCAAGGAGAGTGGAGTTATGGCTCGTCCGCCTGTGCCTGCCAGGGTAGACGGCAGGAACTCTTCGATAGCGGCAACGGACAACCTCGGTAGAGACAACTCGATCGAATGGCCAGAGACAATATCTTCGTAGGGCTTGAAATTGGCACTTCGAAAATCTGCGCAGTCGTGGCAGAGGCAAGAGGCGACGGAACGTTGAAGGTCGTCGGAGTAGGAAACGTTCCTGCGCGCGGGGTGCGAAAAGGCGAGATCGTAGACTTTGAAACCGCGAAGCGTTGCGTTCACGACGCGATTGTCGATGCGGAGGAGAAAAGCGACGTTGAGATTAGTGAGGTCTATCTTGGCATCACTGGAAGCCACATTCGGAGTTTCAATAACCGAGGCATCGTTGTGCTTGAGGATGGGCGTGAGGAAATCGACGAGCAGGATCTGGAAGATGTCCGGACGAATGCTCGCGAGGTCAGTCTGCCGATGGAGGATTGCATCCTTCACACAATTATTCAGCACTACTATGTCGATGGGCAGGACGGCGTACTGAACCCTATTGGGTTGCTCGGCAGGAAATTGGAGGCGGATTTTCATATTGTCTACGGCATCCGGACACGGATTCAGAATGCGATTCGTTGCGTGAAGGAGTTGGAACTGGAGCCGGCTGACGTCATCATCAACTCTTTTGCGACCGCGCAGGCTGTACTTGAGAAGAATCAAAAGCAGCTCGGAGCGATCGTCATCGACATAGGTGGTGGAGTCACTGATTTCGTGGTCTATGTGGATGGCGCTGTAAAGCAGAGTGGCGTACTTGCCGTGGGCGGTGATCACATCACCAATGACATTTCGATCGGCTTGAAAATTCCGACAGCGCGGGCTGAGAAGCTCAAGGTTGAAGAAGGCAACACCACTTTGGGGACCGCTTTTCCAGGCGAAACAATTCTGCTGAAGGATGAAACCGGATTCGCGGGGCGGGAAATCGAGAGAGAGTCATTAAATCAGATTATTCATTCGCGTTTACGCGAGACGCTGGAAATCGTGAAGCGCCAGATAGAGGGTGAGCAGAATTTGCATTACGTCGGGGCGGGCGTATTCATCACCGGAGGGTGCAGCCAGCTTAGTGGATTGGAACATCTGGCTTCCGATATTTTTGGAATGCCAGTTACAATGGCGCATGCGTTGCCGATGGCTGGCGTGACGTCTGCGTTCGAAAATCCGCAATTTTCGACCGCACTTGGTTTAGTGAAGTACGCCCACCTCGTGCAAATGGACAGGCCGTCATCCGGCGGACTCATCAGAAACGCATTCCAAAGGATAAAAGGAATATTTCGTAACTAGCAGAGCAATATGGTGCAACTAAACCGGCAGTATGATCGAGAGGAAAACCCGGGCGACCCCATTTATATCAAAGTGGTTGGTGTCGGCGGTGCGGGGTCAAACGTTTTAGACCGCGTGATGCTTGATGGCATCGAGGGCGCGGAGTTGGTCGCAATCAACACGGATGTTCAATCCCTGACCGCGTCGGTTGCGGCGCACAAGGTACAATTAGGTCGAAATCTCACCCGCGGTCTCGGCTCCGGCGGGGACCCCGAGCTGGGATACGCGGCGGCTGAGGAGGCGACAGATGAGATTCGGTCCGTTCTTGAGGGCGGGACTGTAATTTTCATTTGTGTCGGATTGGGGGGTGGCACCGGTTCAGGGGCCGCACCGATAGTTGCGCAGCTGGCCAAGGAAGATAATTCACTGGTACTCGTTTTTGCGGCATTGCCCTTTAGCTTCGAAGGGCGTCGGCGTTGCGCGCAAGCCGAGGAGAGTCTTTCCAGCCTTCGCGCCATAGCTGATGCCGTTATTTGTTTCGAAAATGACAGGATGGCGGAGATCACGCTCCCGCGCATGGGAATTCATGAAGCATTCGCGGCCGCGGATCTGACGATTTCCCAAAGTATACGTTCGGTTGCTTCCATTCTTCAACGACCGGGCCTATTGCACATTGGTTTCGATGATGTGTGCAGCGTCCTGCGAAATAGCGATGCTCGCGCCCTGTTCGGCTACGGGGATGCCGAGGGAGAGAATCGTGCGCACGATGCGCTGGCAAAAGCCTTGAAAAATCCGTTGATGAACCGGGGCGCGCTGCTCGAAGAAGCGTTTCATGCGATTGTACATATTCGTGGCGGCACAAATGTTACATTTGGCGAAGTCCAGATCATCATGGAGGAACTGAACCGGCACATTAGCGATCAAACGCATTTATTCATGGGAATTGCTATCGAGTCACGAATGGGAAATCAGCTTTCTGTCTCGATCCTGAGCGCTCTGGGAGAGAGCTCCATGAAGCCCGCTCAACACATTCCCACCAAGCCAGTGGGCTCGATGAGAACGGCCTCGCCCCAAACGCAAAAGACCCAAGCATTGCCTCCTCCATCCGTTTCCGAACCGGTTCCTGCGACTGCAAACGGTGATCCCGCAAAAGCGATATCCGATCAGCCGGAACCGCCAAGACAGGAGCTGAATCTTCCGCGGGAAGAAAACGAAGCGCAGAAGCCGACGGCGACTCGCGCCCTCTTCAAATCCGAGCCAAAGACGCAAACCCCGGCTTCCAAGAAGGCGGAAGCGAAACAGGAAACGCTGCAATTTGAACCGGTGTCGCGCGGTCGATTCGAAAAGAGCGAACCCACGATTATTGACGGGCAGGACCTTGATGTTCCCACGTTCCTACGAAAGAACGTCAAGGTCAGGTGACAACGGGTTTGCGTTAGAGATAATTGAAGGAGTTAGTTTAGTTAACCCATAGTTAGTTGACTCCCCAAACTGCGTCGGGGAGGGACGGCCTCCGTGCTGTCCCATTTTACTCCTTCTTACGGGCGCCAGAAACGATTAGTCGGACGGCACGGAGGCCGTCCCTCCCAGTCGCAATCCCAATCGTTCTCGCGAGGCAGACAGCCAGGGCCGGATCTCCGGGCACGGCTTCCTCACGTTGCCGGTTGCTGCTGAGTCAGGCAGTGAAAGGCGCCGAGCCCCCATAACAGTTCACGGCAATCGATGGGAACAATCTTCCGCGTAGGAAAACAACTTTGCAGGATTCCAATCGCGCGCTGGTCCTTTCGAGAATTAAACACGGGAAGAAGCACAACCGTATTTCCGATGTAGAAATTCGCATAACTTGCCGGGAGCCGCCTGTCTCCTTTCTCGATGTGCGGCGGCATCGGAAGCGCAATGACATGCAACGGTTCTCCTCTCTCATCTTTCATTGTCTTCAGCAGTTTCAGATTTGACCGAAGCGGTTCATAGTTTCTATCTTGCGGATCATCCTCAACCGCAGTCACAACAGTAGCGCGACCAACGAATCTTGTGATGTCATCGATGTGTCCATCTGTATCGTCACCCTCGATCCCGTCGCCAAGCCATAAAATCTGGCTCACCCCCAGGTTGTCGCAAAGGCTCTGTTCGATTTCGGCCTTGGAGCTGTCCGGATTGCGATTGGGATTGAGAAGGCAGGCGGTCGTGGTTAGCAGGCTACCGGAACCGTTCACGTCGATTGAGCCGCCCTCCATGACCAATTTCGGATAATATACAGGGACTTGCAGTCGCTCTGCAATTCTTGTCGGTACGACATCATCGAGATCGAATGGCGGATACTTCCCACCCCACGCGTTGTAAGCCCAATCAAGAATCGCGAGCCTGGGTTTCTGTTCACGTTTAATGAAGATCGGACCGTGGTCGCGACACCATGGCTCGTTTGTTGGTATATGGAAAAACTCAACATGTGCTGTATCCGTATCCCTTAACAAAAAGCGAACCTGTTCCTCCTGGTCGTAGTCCATTACGTTAATGCGGACCTTCTCTGATTCCCGAAGAGCGCTGACCATCTGAACAAAAGTCGGCATCACCGAGTCATAGGAATCGGGAAAGCTTATCCCTTCCCTGTGCGGCCAGGATAGCCAGGTCGCTTCATGCGGTTCCCACTCCGCAGGCATCCTATACCCCTGCCCGCCCGGCGAATCCGGAGAAACGTTCGTGCTCATAGTTGCTGGAAGGCAGTTCCGGTGAAGCTCCTTTACAAATGGGTTTTCGAGGTGTGGCTAATCAATGTACCTCTTGTTAATTTCCTCGTAGGCATCGATCCGGCGATCACGCAAGAAGGGCCAATGGGTTCGTTGCTGGTCCACCAGTGACAAATCGATTTCTGCAATAAGCACCTCTTCCTGATCCGCACTTGCTTTGGCGATGATTTGCCCCGAAGGATCCGCGACAAAGCTTTGACCCCAGAACTCGATTCCATCACCTCCGTCCGGCGCCTCGGATCCACTGCGATTCGGCACCGCAACGAAACACCCATTGGCGATCGCGTGGCTACGCTGAATTGTCTCCCAAGATGCATGTTGCCGCGCGCCGTACTCTTTCTTTTCGGAAGGATGCCAGCCAATGGCTGTCGGATAGAAAAGGATTTCCGCACCTCGTAGAGCGGTGAGACGAGCCCCTTCCGGGTACCACTGATCCCAGCAGATCAAGACCCCGATCGTTGCTCCCTTCGTTTTCCAGGATCTGAAACCTAAATCGCCGGGAGTGAAATAGAACTTTTCATAGAAGAGAGGATCATCGGGGATGTGCATTTTTCGGTATTTTCCGAGGTAGGATCCGCCCGCGTCGATGATCGCCGCCGAATTGTGATAGAGACCGGATGCCCGCTTTTCGAACAAAGGAGCAACGATCGCCGCGTCGATTTCTGCGGCGAGAGTCTGGAAACGGGCAATCGTTGGTCCCGGAATCTCTTCGGCCAGCTGGAAATACTTATGGTCTTCTACCTGGCAAAAATAGATCGTGGTGAAGATCTCCGGTAAACATATGATTTTTGCGCCGCGCGCCGCGGCTTCCCTTACCTTAGCTTCCGCGCGATCAATATTTTCCTCTCGATTAATCGAGCAGTGCATCTGAATCAGCCCAACCTTAAGCATTACGGTCTTCCAGTGTTTTGGGGCAGGATATTGGTGTCCTGTCGCCGAAACAAGATGCCTTTTGTTGCGAATCAAAGGAATTGCGAATATTTGAAGAAGAACCGCTTCTGCTTTTTCCATTGGCTTCGCTGCGGTTGCGACAGAGGGTGGTCCTAATGCTCAACGACATCCGAATCCTGATTCACACGGCCAAGGGGGATATTGAAGCGACGCTTTATCCTGCTAAAGCTCCGGTGACAACTGCGAATTTTTTGAACCTCGCTTCGCGAAGATTTTACAACGAGCTGACTTTTCATCGGGTTGTCCCTCGTTTCGTGATACAGGGGGGCGATCCGCTCGGGACGGGAAGGGGCGGTCCCGGTTACCGCTTTGAAAACGAAACCGATTCCTCGGTCTCTCACGCTACCGTCGGGGTCATGGCGATGGCAAATGCGGGCCCTAACACGAATGGCAGTCAATTTTACATAACAATCGACTCGCTCAGACCCGAGCACGTCAAAATGCTCGACGGTAGCTACTCGATTTTCGGACGGGTGACAAAAGGGAACGACGTAGCGTCGAAAATCGCAGTTGGCGATAAAATCGAGTCGATTGAGATTTTAGACTCGCCCGAAGCATTATTTATCGAACAAAAAGTCCGGCTCAAAGAGTGGAACAAAGTGCTGGACCAGAAATTTGGGAACAGGCTGGGACCACCGATAAGCACGCAGGGCAGGTAGGGTCGCATCCAGCACCAGTTTCTAGACGCACTAAATGAGTGTACGAACGGCTGACTATGACTACGAATTGTCTGAGGATCTCATAGCGCTGTATCCAGCGCCGCGCAGGGACGAGTCTCGGATGATGCTTCTTGATCGGCGGGAGCAGCGGGTGAGCCATCTGCATTTTGGCGACCTCATCGATCTCGTGGAGCCGGGGGAGCTCCTTGTCTTAAACGACACCAAGGTCGTTCCGGCTCGGATCCGTTTTCCGGACCGCAACGCGGAATTGCTGCTTCTGGAGCGAGTCGACCCTCTCACGTGGCGATGCTTGGTTCGTCCTGGCAAATGGTTCCAAGAGGGGCGTACCTTTACTATTCAGGGATTGTCGAGCAAAGTTCTGGAGATACTTAGTGAAGGCTATCGCCTGATTCGCTTTGATTCGGCGATTAACCCTGAACAGGTTGGTGAACTTGCCCTCCCTCCTTACATAGCCAGGAAGGAAGAGGCCATTGATCGCGAACGATACCAGACGGTCTACGCGTCAAGACCGGGAGCGATCGCCGCGCCGACCGCAGGCCTGCATTTTACGTCTGATATGCTCGATCGGCTGCCACACGAATTCATCACCCTCCATGTAGGCGCCGGAACCTTCAAACCGGTCAAGGACAAGAACGTCACCGATCACCGAATGCATTTCGAGGAATTCGAGGTCTCGAAAAACGCCGCAGCAAATATTAGTGCGGCACGGAAGATTCTTGCCGTTGGAACGACAACGGTCAGAACCATCGAAAGTCTGATGCGGCAATTCGGCGAAATCCGTCCCGGCAAAAGCCGAACGGATATGTTCATCTATCCTCCTTTTGAGTTCCAGCGTGTTGACTCGCTCTTAACCAACTTTCACTTGCCTAGATCGACGCTGCTGATGCTAGCGGCCGCGTTTGCGGGCCGCGAATTTGTTCTAGAGGCATACCGTGAGGCGGTCAAAGAGCGATACCGATTTTTCAGTTACGGTGATTGCATGCTCGTACGTTAAAGGCGCACCGAAGACCGATGCTGCTCTCCGGGAACTTACTTAAGCTAAGCTAGGAGGGCTGGATCCCCGAGCCGGCCGTTCTACGAGGCGGACCAATGAGGGAGGCCCGATCGCAAGTTTCTTGTACAAGTCGCACATTCGTAGGTAGGTATTGCGATAACGTGCCTTTCAAGGCGGACGCCGAGCTCGGAAAAAACGCTGCAGCATTTCTCTGCACTCGGCTTCTCTGACGCCGGAAGTGATTTCACATTGATGATTCAAGGGAGGCATCTGCAGGATGTTAATCATCCCGCCAGCCGCTCCGATCTTCGGATCCGAACATCCGAAAATCACCCGGCGCAATCGCGCATTGACGATTGCGCCGGCGCACATCGGACAAGGTTCCTTGGTCACGTACAGATCGCACTCATTCAATCGCCAGTCACCAACCGCGCTTTCAGCCTGCGTTATCGCGAGCATTTCGGCATGTGCTGTCGCATCTTTCAAGGTTTCAACTTGGTTCCAGGATCGCGCAATGATTTGCTGCTCGCGAACGATTACTGCGCCGACAGGGACCTCATTTTGCAATTCAGCTTTTCGCGCCTGGCGTAAAGCTTGCCCCATAAAGTAGGTATCGCTCGAAATATCCAGCAAATCGTTCATGCTAGTGACT
>DASZHC010000279.1:0-3054 GCA_035938215.1 Chthoniobacterales bacterium | reverse complement strand
CTTGTTTCGGGCGATCCCCTCGGATACCGAGATTTTTAGGCTCTGACTGATCGCGGTCCGAATGACCTCCGCCACCTCCCTCGCGGATCGTTTGCAGTTCCCTTTGAGGTCGAAATAGCCCTCGTCGATGCTCGCTACTTCCACGACCGGCGTGTGGTCGTATGCGTAGGAAAACATGAGACGACTAAATTTCTCATATTTCTCAAAATCGCCCGAAACGGTGATGAGGCTCGGGCAAAGTTTCCGCGCTTTGGCGGTGGGCATAGTGGTGTAGATGCCAAGTCGTCTCGCCTCGTAACTGGCACTGGCAACGACTCCTCTCTTTGAACCGCCCACTGCCACAGGCTTTCCTCGGAGCCTGACATCGGCGGCTTGTTCGACCGACGCGAAGAAAGCATCAGCATCTAAATGGACAATCATCGCCGTCACTCCTCATAGTCGGCGTTTGTCCACTCTCAAGAGCGCCCGAAAGACCCCTTGGATCACCAGTTCGTGAGCCGGAATGAGGTCGGGATATTTGGAATTCTCTGCGCGGAGAAATGGTTTTCCTTTGTGGACTAGAAACCGCTTAAGCGTCGTTTCTCCGTCGATAAGAGCGGCGACGATGTCTCGATGGGTCGGATCACGGAGTTCCATGATCACGACATCTCCCTCGACGATATGAGCATCGATCATCGAGTCGCCGCGTACCTCAAGCGCGAAGGTTCGGGCACTTTTCGGGAGTTGGAGCGTGTCTTCATCGATCGATACGCAACGACCGGATTCCTGCTCTTGATCCGACGGATAGCCCGCCGGAATCATTCCCAGCAAGGGTATACGGACAAGGTTAACGTGAACCATTCCAGTCGCCGTCATGGACCGAGCCGCTCCCCCGCTTCTTTGAATTGCCCCCTTCTTCTCCAGGGCTGAAGGTGCTTATGTGCGGCCTGCGAGCTCGCAAATTTGAAGTCACTCTGGATTTCCCGAAGCGACGGCATGACACCCTTATCGGCACGAAAATCCCGGAAAAAATCCATAACGGCTTGTAGGCGGTCGGTGATGCCCATGATGTTCATATGAACACTCATTTTGAAGGAACGTCAAGTCGGACGTTTTTCCAGCGAGGGATTGCGGAGTAAGCCGAACGCAGTGTGAAGTTCGAGCGCTGCTTCTTCGTCTATGTCGCGATCGCCATTAACCAACGCCCACGTCGAGCGCGACATCGAGAACGTCTTAGTGGGCTCCCCTACAGAACCATTTTCCACCCACCTTCTCTCGTCCATTTGTAAACAGACCTCCACATCACGAGATAGAGATAGGCAGCGGAATATTTGGTCCGTTCCAATATTGGAGAGAGTTGCGCGTTCATCTCATCCACACTTAGGCTTGGTTTATACAAGAACGTTGATCCTGTTCCTCCCAACTGCGGTATTGATGCCGCAATCAAAAGGCTCATGTCAGGGAAGTCCTTTTCAGACCATCCTTTCTTGGCTGCCTCTCGAACCAGATGGATTAACGCTGGCATCGAGAGCGGCTTCACCCACATCGGGGCTGGCAGACCATCAGCTGCTTTTCGAGACTCTTCACCTCGCGCCTTACTTCCCTTCTTCCCAGTCCCCAGATCGAAATGGTACTCCTTGACCTGAAATCCGGTTAAACGATTCTCCAAATTTGTTGACACATCGGCTCCAGATTCAAACTTTTGCCCCTCATTGGGATTACAAAGGAAAACATGCCTATAGCCGAGTGACATCAGCAGTTGATACACTATGTCACTTTCCAGTTCGAATTGGCTGAAAGGTACCGTGGTTGGCTTTGCTTCCAGCCCCATACTCTCAGGAATGTCGTCCTCACTCCACGCGAACTCCTTCTTTCTCGTAGCCAAGTCACTGCGGCTGATATCGACCAACAAGATAATCATAAATGCGCTTTGCCTGACCAGCTTCCAAGAGACTGGTGGCTATTTCGCTAAGTGCTTTCTTGTTGGTTACTCGCGCATTCGCACGGGCACGCAGAAGTTCATTGGACACACCAGGGAGTCCAAATGCCTGGCGAATATCTTCATATGCAACTCTGGCAACGCACACACCTGCGGCGCTGGCCGTATACGAAACAATCTTCGTCGAATCCGTCTCACTACGCTTCCACAACCCAAAAATCATACAACAGGGCCAGGAAACTACTCCATACCCGATGAGATGTCATTGATTGCGTCGAAACTCATAAGTCAAAATGAATTGCTCAGAACCGGCCCTTTCAAACTGGCGTCGAGGCGTGAAGAAGACGGCCCGCGTCGCAGTTTCGCGGCCCGGACCGCCGCCTGAATGCGTTTTAGCAGTTGCTCTCTCTTTATCAATCGCTTGCATGCTTCTGAATTACCCTCCTCCTGTGATCCTCCCGAAGCCCTCGAACGGTCGACTCTGCCCTTCAGCCCGGCGGCGCATTGACTAATCGAGCAACTTTACGAAAACCGGGGATCTACTAAGGAAAAAACACTAGCGCTTGCCCGTTCAACCGGGGCAATCGCACAATGACCCCAAGGCATTCACCGCTGATGAAATCGAAAGCGACAACCTCATCCTGCGCGACGCAGCAGAGATGCCCGTTCGGCGCAAAGCGCAGGCCGCGGAGCTTGCGGAATTCGGCGAGTTGGTTTGGAGAGAAGACGCGGACGAGGCGGCCGTCCAGGGCATCGTATTCTCGAACCGTCGTCACGGCATCAGACATGCCGAATGGACGCTCGCTGGAAACCACAATGTTGCCGTTGGGCGCGATCGCAAGATCGAGAGGGCTGAGTTCCGAATCCGTCACCAACCGGGACGCCTGGATAGGTCCCGTGGGAGCGAACGCGACGATGGTGTCGTCGCCCTCGCCATTCGGGCCGATGCCGGAGCCCAGGAACAGCCTGCCGTCACGACCGAACGCAAATCCGCGGGGAAATGGCACTATCCCGGCCGGGAGGACATACTCGCCGGTCGCGCCAAGCCCGATTGAAAAGGCCATGATCGTACGCGCTCTGCGCGCGCCGACATAATAACGGCCGTCCGGCCCAAAATTGCCGCCGCCGGGGTTCAG
>DASZHC010000278.1:0-2798 GCA_035938215.1 Chthoniobacterales bacterium | reverse complement strand
GCTTCATAACGAGGCTATAAATCGCGGGCTCATCTACTATTTTGGGCGTCAAATGCGTTTCTCGCCCGCGATGGAAACCGCCAAGCGCATCATTTCGGAACGGCGGCTCGGAGAAATTTATTTCGCCGAGACGATGTGGGTGCGCTCACGCGGAACGCCCTCCGGCATTGATGGCTGGTTTACAGACCGATCCAAAGCCGGAGGCGGTGCAATGATTGACCTTGGCGTCCATGCTATCGACGCAGCGTGGTATCTCATGGGAACTCCCCAACCACGTTCTGTGTCGGCCCAGACGTACCAAAAATTTCCGCAGCTTGCCGGAAGCAACGTGTTCGACGTCGAAGATAACGCCTACGGGATGATCCGCTTTGAAAACGGCGGAACTTTGCTATTCAAGGTCTGCTGGGCGGCCAATCTGATGGATGATATTCCGCCGAGCGTCAAATACGGTCGCTCTTTGCTATCGACTTCCGTCTATGGTCCTCGAGGATCGCTGAAAGTTATAGACGCGTTCAAACTTGATTCGACGGTATGTCCTTGGTCGCTTGTTCTCTTCGAAGACAGAGAGGGACTACCACAAAAAACCGACTTATCAGTGAATGAGTTGCGTGGCAACGATTTGCGCGCTTACGAATTCGCGGAACAGGACGCGAATTTTCTGCGCAGCATTCGGGGCTACGAATCAGCGGTGAACAGTTCAAGCCAGGCGGTTGAGCTTATGAGAATGCTGGATGCCGTTTATCGATCGAGCCAGACCGGGGCGGAAGTCCCCTTGGGATAGTCCCTCAATCCTCTAACTCGCGCGCGAAATTCCGGATTGGCCGCGGACCCGCCGCCGGTAAGCAAAAACCAAACACCCACCCAACCCAGTAATCGAAAAGAAGGCGCATGCGTGATCAACATGGGACAAATCCAGCTAGTTTCATGGCTATTTCCAAGCAAGAAGTAGGCAGGTGCGTTTTCAGGGAGAGGTAACGCGGAGCGAAGAAACGGGCATTGGAAGGCGGCGTCCCGCCCATTGCTCAAGGTACGGTGAAGGGATCGCCGCTCCATCATGCTTAAAAAAGAACATTTATAGCAAAGCTGTCTAAATTCCCGCAGCTCCAAACGCCAATTAATCTCCACAAGTTGGTCAGGAATAAAGAACCGGCTGCCGTTGTGGCAGCGCGAGAGTCTCCGCTGGCATAGCGCTTGCTTACCAGGATCATCCGCGCGAAAACCCCGCGTATCCCCGGGTATCCAATTCTCATGAAAAGACGCAAACTTCTAAAGATCCTTTCACTCACCGCATGCCTTGCGATCGCCGCCGTAGCATCGCTTACCAAGGCTGCATCAAGCGAACCTATCAAGGTGGGAATCCTTCATTCGTTATCGGGAACCATGGCGATTTCGGAGACATCACTCAAAGATGTCGCATTGATGACGATCGAAGAGATTAACAAAAATGGCGGGGTAATGGGCCGGCAGATCGAACCTGTGGTGGTCGATCCGGCATCGAATTGGCCGCTGTTTGCGGAAAAGGCACGCCAACTCCTGTCACAGGACAAAGTTGCCGTCGTCTTTGGATGCTGGACATCGGTTTCGCGCAAATCTGTTTTGCCGGTATTCGAAGAGCTCAACGGGCTGCTTTTTTACCCTGTGCAATACGAGGGTGAAGAGATGCAGAAGAACGTCTTCTACACCGGGGCAGCCCCAAATCAACAGGCTATACCGGCCGTTGAATACCTGATGAGCAAAGAGGGAGGAGGCGCCACGCGTTTTTTCCTGCTGGGCACAGACTATGTATATCCGAGAACGACTAACAAAATTCTGCGCGCGTTTCTACACGCGAAGGGAGTCCAGGATTCGGACATCGCCGAAGTCTATACGCCATTCGGTCATTCGGACTATCAGACAATCGTAGCGGACGTCAAAAAATTCGCCCAGGGCGGTAAAACTGCAGTGATCTCCACGATCAATGGCGATTCAAATGTGCCGTTCTACAAAGAACTTGGGAACCAGGGAATCAAGGCAACCGACGTTCCCGTGGTAGCCTTCTCCGTAGGCGAAGAGGAACTGCGAGGCATCGATGCGAAACCGTTGGCCGGGCATCTTGCTGCATGGAATTACTTCATGTCGCTAAGGAATCCGGTCAACACCGCATTCAAGAAGGAATGGGCTGCCTATGTGCAGGCGCATAACCTGCCGGGAGGCGACAAGCGCGTGACGAACGACCCGATGGAGGCGACTTACGTCGGGATCCATATGTGGAAACAAGCCGTCGAAAAGGCCGGGACAACAGATGTCGACAAGGTGATCGAAGCCGCCTACGGCCAGAAATTCAATGCCCCGTGTGGATTCGAGCTCGAACTCGATGCCAACCATCATCTGCACAAGCCGGTGTTCATCGGGGAGATCCGGCCGGACGGTCAATTCAGCGTTGTGTGGAAAACAAAAGGTCCGGTGCGAGCACAGCCCTGGAGCCCCTACATTCCGGGAAACGAAAGCAAACCCGACCATCTCGCTGCGGTTCCGCTCCTGCCGGTTGATCACGGCACAGAAACGGCAACAGCTCAAGATGTCGGTCGATAAAGCATCCTGATTCCAAATCTGGAGGGAAATGCGACGTTCTCTTTGCACCCTGGCGGCGATCATGTTTTGGATGACCGCCGCAGTATCCGGGGCGGTCGGGCTCACGGCCGATGATCTAAAGCCGCTGGCGGAGGATGACTTCGACGCCAAATCGCAGGCAATTGATCGAGTCATCGCTTCCGGCAACGATGTGGCGCTCCGGTTACTCGAGGCTCTGGATAAGGAGA
>DASZHC010000277.1:0-10405 GCA_035938215.1 Chthoniobacterales bacterium | reverse complement strand
ACCGTCCCAGCGACCGTGTTCTGAGCTTCCTTAGCGGTCTCTAGATATGCCTCCGGAATATGCCGGGCCTTTCACGTCAGGATCCTTGGATTTAAGCCACACGGCAACCACTGATCGGCATAGTCGGGCACCCGGCATAGTACCCATCATGCCGGGAGCGGCATGATCGGAAAAACCCATCTCGCTACCGCTTTGGGATACGCTGCTTGTCAGCACGGCTACAGCGTCCTGTTTGCCAACGCCATTGACGCAATCAATACCTTGAGTGCCGCCCAGGCTCAAGGGGCGCTCAAAACCCAACTCAAACGCTATCTCTCGCCTGCTCTGCTTATTTTGGACTAATGTTGAGTGCTCAAAAATGTGGAGCTGAAGGCGCGCGACAAAATCGGGCCACTTCACGATCCGATTCTTAAACCGGCAAATTTACCGGATTTTCTCGCCGTCGCGCGCAGATTTCTCCGGTTCAGTCTTTTGCCGTTCCTCTTTAACATCTCGCGCCCGATAGCTGGCCGCACAGTGACTGCGATTCCGGCCTTAGCCAATTCGCTCACGCGATTATCGCTGATTCCGAGAATCGACGCCAGCTCATTGCGGCTGACCAGCCCGTTAGCGCTTGATGCCATTGAGCCGCTTCGTTGTGTCTATGAGAAGGGTACACGCAGCATCCAGTTGATCGCTTAGCGCATTGACCACGCGATATTGCGATTCCATCAGTTTTGCATTCTTGCCGCGTCGTAAACGCTAAACTTCTTCACGCCCGTCATGATCGTTGCGTCCGGGGTTAGATCGAATCGGCTAATCCCCGTTCGTGCGTCCATGCCGAGCAACCGGGCGATTTGAGGCTTGGTGTAAAAGACTCTCATTTACTAACTATTGCCGCTGTCAACACAACGACTAACACCACTGGACAGTAGTTAAGTTCCGCGCCTATCCCGCTCAGTCTAGTTGACGCTCCGCCGGTAGATAGTCGATTATTCTTGCACTCTCGTGTTTTTTCGAATCATTTCGAGTGTTTCTATGTTAAATCTAGCAAAGAGGTCTCGGTTTCCGAGGCCCTTTTTGTTTTTCAGCGTTCACCGCATCGATGAGGATGCCCAAGCCGGTGGGACGCGTTTTGGTGCCTAAAACGATATTCCGGTCACCTGACGCACAAAACGCCTGGGAAGGGGACTCATCTGACGCGGAGACGCATCGAGGAAGCACATCCCTAACGTGGTTGAACACTAAGTTCCTTTAGGTAATGGTTTATTGTGCCTTGCAGTCGTAAATTGCATGATGCCGGCGTCATCAAAGTCATTACGCTGGCGGTAATTATCGGGCTTGTTCTCGGCGTCGCTTGCTGGCTCGTATGTATGCTGGTCGAGAATGCGATAACCGCACTGATCTGGCCATTTGAAGCAGAGGCGATTGATTGCGAGGCTCAGGTGGATGCGGTGCCGGACGTTCTGCCTTAGGTCTTTTCGTTCAATCAGGGACCGGAAGATCTGCCATAGCTACGGCAGCTTGACTGCAGCAAAGACTGCATCCATAAGCTCCTGAGTCACCCATCCAAGCCCGTCACTCATCCGAACCGACTGCGGTTTTGTCTTCGCGACCGGCCGGTGAATGTCGTCAGATGTGACGATATCGTCTTCCCGGTCGGCAATTGCCAAGGAAGATGTCGTTAGTTCGAGTCTCGTCGCCCGCTCATCAGCTCCCAGAGCGGGACGGCAGTCGATAGGCAAGCGCTACATGTAATCACTTTGAGGGTGCCTACAAGAGCGGAGACGAGTCGCTTCTTCCGCCAGAACCCCACTTCAGAAGTGAAAACGGAAGAAAGTTCTGGGCGTATCGAACCCATGATCCTCTACCAGTCTAGTCTGAGGTCTGCAGCTCTCAGAACCATCGCCAGACCCAGGCGATGCCCAGGAAAAGGATACCGACGCAAATCCAAAAAACCATGAGCCACACGAGAAGCCTGCACCCACGCTCCATGACTGGCTTGTCCGTTGTGGCGGGGGCTTTTTGCATGGCAAGAATCAGGGGAGCGAAGCAACGTTTTTAACGTGGTGATAAAATTCGGGGATTGGAAGCCCTGGGAATTCGAAGCGCTTAGAATGGGAAAATTCCAAAACGAGATATCCAACGCAAGCGCACGTTATGCAGACACACACAATCGTGACCAATCGCATACGTCGTGCTGCGACGCAGCGAGGGCATCTACAGCGCGCTATATCAAATTCGGGCCGCATAAATAAGAATTTGTATGCTGACCAAAGCAGATCGGACGGTTGATTTGTCACTTAAGTCTGAATTTGGACGCTTCGCACCGCCTAAAGGAGAAAGACCCCAGACCGGGGCGAGAATCCCCTCCTCCGATCTGGGGTTTACGATGCGGGTTACGTATGATGGGAGAAATTGCCCCTGAAACTGCTCCTCAATCCGTTCTACATGCCTCCCCGGTGGCGCAGACTGCACGCCACCGAGGGCATGTATTGGCTCCCGGAGAAAAATACTTCAGGCCTGGAAATCATGCAAGCGAAATTCGCGCTCAACACACAATATATGCTCCTAACGGTATGTCTAGACCCCAAGATATGGCGTTAACGCTGGATTGGGGCGATCCGGTTCCCTTGCGGCGCATAAACAGCAAAGTTACTCATCGGGGTCATGTGCGAGCCCGTAAACTGTGATGCGCAGGTAGCCGGGCCAATGAACGGCTGCCGGTCTAGCTTCACACGACGTTTTTGATCGCAACAAAATGCATGCTATTTCCAGCACGGAGCTCTAGATTTTTCCAATGAGTCGCCTCGCCGAGATAATTGCTCATAAACGAAAGGAAATTGAACCCTGGCTGGTTCACACCAAAGATTGGGGGGACCGTGCGGCAGCTAATCTCTCTTTCCGCGGATTTCGCCGGTCCCTTACCGCAGGCTCGTTCGGATTCATTGCAGAAATAAAGAAAGCCTCTCCGTCAGCAGGCGTCATCGCGGCGGATTTTGACCCGTTACGGACCGCGCTTGCCTACAATGAAGCCGGCGCAAACTGCATCTCCGTCTTAACGGACGAGAAGTTCTTTAACGGCCATCTTGATTATCTAGCCCTTATACGCCAGAAAATTCCAAATCCGCTTCTGCGAAAGGATTTCACGCTCCATGAGGTGCAAATTTATCAAGCCGCCCTCGCGGGCGCCGACGCCGTCCTGCTCATTGTTGCGGCGTTGAGCGACGATGCACTGAAGCATTTGAGCGCTACTGCAGAAAAGATCGGGATCGACTGCTTGGTCGAGGTTCATGACGAGAGCGAAGTCAAACGCGCGCTGGATATCGGCGCTTCGTTTATCGGCATTAACAATCGGAATCTTGCGACGTTCGAATTGGACCTGGGCGTGACCGAGGAACTCGCCCCGAAGATCCCCAGAACATGCACGATCGTCAGCGAAAGCGGAATCCGAACTGTCAATGACGTACGTCGCGTCGTTGCAGCCGGTGTCCATGCCGCATTGATCGGCGAGTCCCTGATGCGAGCTGGCGATCCGCGAGCGCTGCTTGAAACCTTTCTCGGAGCTGCCCGAGGCATGAGTTAAGCCGCGCTCATGGGACGGGGTCATGTCTCAACTTTCAACATTCGCTGCGATTTATTTCGATCTGCGGATCTTGAGCTTCGCGTAAAGAGGCGAATGTTGAAAGTTGAGACATGACCCCGTCCCATGAGCCAATTTTCGTCAGTCCTGCAGAGGCAAAACAGCGCGTAGATGTTTTTCTCGCAAAGAGACTGACACTCTCTCGTAACAGAATCCAGGCCCTTATCCAATCGGGTCACATCTCGCTCAATGGAAAAGCCTGTCGCGCCAGTGAGCAGGTGCGAGGCGGCGATTCGATTGCGATCAGCGAGCCGAGACCGGAGCCGATTGAGGTCGAGGCCGAAGATATTCCGCTCAAAATCCTGTTCGAAGACGAACACCTCCTGGTTGTTGATAAGCCTGCGGGCATGGTCGTTCATCCGGGTGCAGGCGTTCATAAAGGTACTCTTGTCAATGCCCTGCTGCATCACATCGAAAACCTCAGCGGTATCGGAGGCAGGTTTCGTCCCGGGGTTGTTCACCGGCTGGATAAGGAAACCAGCGGTTGTCTCGCAATCGCAAAAGACGACCGGACTCATTCGCGCTTGAGCAGCCAATTTGCAGGGCGAAAGGTGCAAAAGTTTTACCTCGCGATGTGTATCGGGAGATTTGCTCAAGGCCGCGGTGAGATAGTCAAACCGATCGGGCGCCATCCCGTGCATCGGCAAAAAATGGCGGTAATCGACTCCGGGCGAGCGGCGAAAACAGCCTGGTGGATCATCCAGGAAGAACCTTCCTGGTCGCTTGTTCTGTGTCAGATTTTCACTGGACGCACGCATCAGATTCGGGTGCATCTCAATTCGATCGGACACGCGATCCTTGGAGACAAAGTTTACGGAAAATCGACCGCCGGCTATTCTCGACAAATGCTCCACGCGTGGCGCCTTGCATTTTTTCATCCGACAACAGAGAATTGGTTGGAATTCGAAGCCGAATTGCCAGACGATTTTCGTAAAAGTGGCGCTGATGCAAACGCACTTGTTCGAGCAAGGACTGAAGTTGGTCGTCGAAGCTTTGCAGAGCATTGAGGAACAATGGGATCTTCGCGCAGACGTTCAGCTTCTTCGCCGTATCGAACAACTGAGGGAGCCCGCGTCTCTACAGTCTTTCCTCTCGAACCCCGCCCGGGAGAACACTCCAGTGATCTCGGAACCCATAAAGGAAGTGAAACGCGAAACGCCGCAGCGCCGCTCAGGCATCGAATCAAAAAGATGGGAAAATCTGCGTCTCACCGTCGAAGCCTGCACGAAATGCCCGCACCTCGCTGCGTCCCGGCATTCAGTGGTTTTTGGAGTGGGAAATCCTGAAGCCGATCTGATGTTTGTCGGAGAAGCGCCTGGCGCCGACGAGGATATGCAGGGGGAGCCGTTTGTCGGACGGGCGGGTGAACTCTTGACAAAGATCATCCACACGATGGGTTTCGGGCGCTCAGACGTGTTCATCGCGAACGTGTTGAAATGCCGCCCCGATATGCCCGCCGGAGTTTCGGGGAATCGTCAACCAACGGCAGAAGAGATGGAAACATGCCTACCCTATCTGCGAGAGCAGATTGAATTCATCCAGCCGAAAGTTGTGGTGGCTTTGGGCGGAGTAGCAATGCGAGGTCTTTTCGGCAAGACAGAACCGATGAAACAGATGCGGGGACGGTGGTACACCTTTGGGTCAATTCCGGTAATTGCAACCTATCACCCTTCGTATCTCTTGCGAAACCAGGCAATCTCGGAAAAGCGGAGGGTTTGGGAAGATATGCTGCAGGTTCTTGAGCGGCTCGGCGTTCCGATCAACGAGAAACAACGGAATTATTTCATGATGCGATAAGTTTTTACCTGTCCTTGAGGCAAAACCGGTTGCAGATGAGTCACATTTTTCCGTATCCGCAGATTTATTAGTAGGTGGTTTTTCTTTTCAAGGATCCTATAGCGAGACCGCCTTGAACAACCGGCGCTGCTCCCACCGCAAGGGATTTAGGAGACGGGACACTAGTTTATGTCAATTCTGGATGGATTCTTCGGCTCCAGGCGAGATGTCGTATGGGAACGACTCGCGGACGAAATAGGGGGCAGTTTTTTCGAGGGCGGTCTTTCACCTGGCGGGAGCAAGGTTCGTGCGCGGGTCGATGGCTGGGTCGTGACCGTGGACAGTTACCCTAGTGAGCATTTTGCGACGATCACGCGTATCCATGCCCCATACATCGATAAAGAAAATTTTGCGTTCACTCTGCTTCGGCGAGGAAGTTTCGAAGACAAACATCGTTCGAGTCGCACGGGTGTTGAAATTGGGGTTGCTGAATTCGACGCCGCGTTCCTGATCAAGAGCGATGATCCCGAGAAGGTGAAGAAACTCTTAGGCGACGACAAAATTCGCCAACTGCTTTTGAAACAACGTGATGTTCATCTTCACGCTCGCCACGATAATGGTTGGTTCAGCAAAGAATTTCCAAACGGCATGCACGAACTTTCTCTTGAGAGTCGTGGCGAAATCACGGATTTAGCTCGACTGAAGGACCTTTATGGGTTGTTTGTCGAGACGCTGCATCAAATGTGCAGAATCGGCGCGGCGGCCGACAAAGACCCAGGAATTGTTATCTAATAATCTCATCGCACACCTTCCTCTCTCTCCCAATGATTTGGATCACTTCCCCGATTCGCTTTGTGGCCCGCTTCGGCGGCGCTCTACTGATGCTTTTCATGTCTGCTGGAATCGCCTCGGCAGTGACCTGGAAATCCAGCGATTATAATTGCCAGATTAATCTCCCCGACAGCGAACCGGTAACTTCTGGCAAGGGGTGGAGTCCTATAGGCTCCACCGAGGAAGGAACTCTGGTCGGAGCAAGGCGCATTGATGGATCAGCCTTTGTTTTTCTCGGATATGTTGACATCGCGAAGCGCCCGAAATTCCACCTTAACGATAAAACAATAGGAGAACTGGAGAAGCGATTTTTCGGACCGGGCCTCGGATTCCGTCGCTCAATTGAGCGCGTTTCACTCGGCGGTATGTCCGGGTATCGATTGACCGGGGATTCAGTGTTTCACGGCAGCCACTTTGGTTTGGTGGTGGACATGTACGAGGCGAACGGCCTCATCTACCAGGTAGCGGGGATGAAAGAGGACGATCTGCGCCCGTTGAACGATCCCGATATCAACGGGTACATGAAAAGCTTCAGATTGTTAAGATAGGAGAAGTTCGTCCTTTAGATTTTGAATAGTCGGAGTAATGTGTTGGTTTCTTGAAGGTCAAAGTGGTTGAGATCCGCGAAGGTGCGCGGAAAACCGCGGCTGCTCAAGTAAGAGCTTACGATTGCAGACGACCTTTTAATCCTGAGCCGTCCAGCGATCCTCCTTAAGCGGCACAAATGGAGTGTACCCCTTTTCCACTGCTCTGGCCCAGACGACAGCCAGCCTCCCAGAGCCGTTCGTCCGGCTCACTTCGTAGTGCCCCGGCTCAAGACGGATTGCTCCTGAAACCGGTTTCCCGTTCAACATTCCGGCAAAAGCGCCGCATTCGCTTACGAACGTGTATTCACCCGGCACAACGATATCCAAGGGAAAATCGTTTCCCAGTTTCCGCAGCATCTGGCCGAGTACCGACAGACGAAATGCGATCGGAACATAGTTTTTTTGGATAAATGCCGCCGCCTTTGCCGGCATGCGCAGCACGGTTACCAATCGAGTCTCCGTGGCGATCAATTGCTCAGCAATTGTGTCCTTGATAAGACCCGCCTTAATCCGCATGCCGGTCATTCCTTCCAGAATATAATAGAACGGCCGGCGTCGGTAGATTGTCTCGCCTTTGCTGTCCATCACATATTCCGACCGAGTCGTTAGACGGAGGGCAGTCTCGACCATGCTGATCTTGTCCGCCGTCTCATCGCGAAAAGGGGGTTCGCTGACCACAATGTAAGCAAGCCCAACGAATCCGAGGCAGATCGGTATTCCCCAGGAATTTCTACCCAGGGCTCCTGCCGTGCTCCAGGGCAAAGAGAATATCCCGACGGCGAGGAGCATCATGAAGAGCGGGTCCGACGGCAGATAATCTTCGTTGTTCAAGATCGGCGAAAAGCTCTTTAGGGTGACGTAGTAGAAGACAGTTACAAAAAAGATCCACAGGGCCGTCCGCTTCTTGGCTTCCCCAACACTTCGGCCAAAGAGGAAAATTCCAAGAGCCAACGAAATAATCAATAGTCCAAACCATTTCAGAGCACGTAACAGGCGAACATGTGAAGCCGGTGGAACGTTGTGAGTAATCAGACAGTAGAACAATTGACCGATCGATCCCTGGACCACGAAGAACAAAAAAACGATCAGCGGCAAGGCGAGGATGCCCGCTGCAATGGGAAGGCCCACGCGAATTAAGGTCGCCAACGGCACCGGTTTGCCGGCCCGGATCCGAAGAGCCAAAAGCACGACCGTCGCCAAGGTCATCGAGACCAGCATCAATATCGTTTTTATGGAGACACAAAACGCGGCTCCCAAGAGAAATCCGACCAGAAAATTGCGGAGCAAAGTCATGCGGCTGGCAACAGCAGTGAAAAGCGTAGCAAACCATAGTAGCGCCCACAGGTCATCTGGGCGGAATTCGGTCGAAACGAAAAAGAACCTTGGGCAAACGGCGGTAAACACCGCCGCCCAGAGCCCGACGCGAGCCGAGTAAAGTGTTCCGGCGATCCGACCGACAAAGAAAACGCTGAGCGCAAAAAGAGGGATCATTGCGCACCGCATTGGTATGACGATATCCGGCCGCACCCCTAAGAGCGCAAACAGCGGCGCACAGAGCAGGTGAAACAAGGGCGAATGATTGTCGAAATAATCCCGATACGGGATCATCCCCTGTGTCCAACCCCAGACCACGTGAAGGTGTTGCGGCTCATCCGAATCGATTCGGTAATGAGCGGCATACACTATTCGGAGAATGAGAACGAGAAGGAAAATGCCCGTTGCCGTCCACAGTTCGGCACGTGAGATCTTACCGGCAAATGATCGATCAAACTCTCGGCGCGAACGTAACACGGCCATTGGCATTAAAACGGAATCGCTATCACATCATCGCCGTATCCCTGGTGAATATCTTCGGTTCCTCGACCTGTACGCAAGCCGCTTTTTTAATCGGTACGATCATCGGATTATAAGGACATTTCGACAGCGAAATAGTCAACGGCATATCATTGCTTTGGATACCAATCGGCTGTTGCTTCCCGGTAATTGGCGCCCGAGGTCGGCTGTCGTCAACCATGTAGTTACTCTGACGCTCACGGTTAGTTTGAGCACGCGGCTGCAATCATCGCTTCACTCGTTCGATGCACTCATGGATGTCCTTCACAAGGCTGTCCACATCTTCTGCAGGCGTGTCCCAGGAACACATTAGACGAGCGCCGCCACCAGGACCGACATCGGTGTAAAATCGCCAACCGCGTTCATACAACTCCGCGACTATCGGTTCAGGGAATCTTGCGAATACGCTGTTCGCCTCGCAGGGAAACAGAAGTTTGATGCTTTCGATCCGGCTAAGCTGCGAGTAAAGTCTTGCAGCCATTTCGTTCGAATGCCGGGCGTTCTGGAGCCACTTGCCATTTTCAAGCAATCCAATCCATTGAGCGGCCAGAAAACGCATCTTTGAAGCCAGTTGTCCACTCTGCTTTATCCGATACAAGAAATCCGCTGTCGCGTTCCTGTCGAAAAAAACAATGGTTTCGCCAAACGCCAGGCCATTCTTTGTTCCGCCAAAAACTAGTACATCGACTCCAGCCTTCCAGGTTAGTTCCG
The DNA here is from genome assembly GCA_035938215.1 of Chthoniobacterales bacterium. GTDB lineage: Bacteria > Verrucomicrobiota > Verrucomicrobiia > Chthoniobacterales > JAFAMB01 > DASZHC01. Next base: position 1,045 of record DASZHC010000277.1, on the reverse strand, counting down.
CCGGAGTGCATTTCGCAGCAGCGACCCCATTGGCAAATCTTGCCCCGTCCATGTGTACGGCCAATCGATTCTGTTTTGCTATTTCGGCCAACTCGGCAACTTCATCAGGGCGATAGAGCGTTCCGAGTTCGGTCGCATTCGTAAGACTCAACACTCGGGGCTGTGAAGCATGAACATATCGGGCTCCCCGCAAAGCTTCCCTCAGATGCGATAAATCGATCTTTCCGTCCGCGCCATCAACAGGAACGATACGCAGCCCTTGATTCAGAAAACCCGGAGCATTGCACTCGTCGGATTCGACATGCGAAAAACGGTGGCACAGGACGCTATGATGCGAAGAACAGAAGCTGCCAATTGCCAGGCTATTCGCGGCAGTGCCGTTAAAAACGAAATAAGTAGCGCAATCAGTTTCGAAAAGCTCGCGAAAATACTGCTCGGCCTTCCCCGTGATTGCATCGGAGCCGTATCCGGCCACATGCCCTGCGTTGAACCGCTGGATTGCTTCAAGAGCTTCAGGACAAATTCCCGAATTGTTATCGCTTGCAAATTGGCGCCGAGTTTCGAACGTCCACATGTTCCCACTCTGGGACGCGAGGAGACTCGCCGCCAACGAATTTGGCATCGGCTACGGACCGTTTGGGATTGGGTTGCCGCTTGTCGGCTTCAATCTTGGTGTGGAAACAGGCCAACTCTCGATCGCAGGCGTGGCGCTTCTTATTCTTTGGCAGCTCAGAAAGAACCCGTCATTCGTACGTCAATGGATTCCGGTTTGTTCGTCATTCGTTGTGTTGGCCGGCAGTTACTGGATGATTGAACGCATCATGCAGAGATAGCGCATCGAGTCACAAGTAGGAGGCTACCGCCGTCGACCGGTTGGTTGATTTTCAAGGCGTGCACACGAGCCTATCTAAGGAATTTGTCGATCAGTTACAGGATTTTGGTTTAACATCCTGGTCCCGTATGAAAGAGGAAATGGTGCTCGTCGTTCGCCGATCGTTGCTGGAATCGCTCGGGATGTTCCAAGGATTGCAGTTTGATGTAGATC
>DASZHC010000276.1:0-7021 GCA_035938215.1 Chthoniobacterales bacterium | reverse complement strand
TTTGTTTTTGATCGCCAAGGAAAGTCCCACCTGGGATTTTCGGGATTTGCGCTCTTAATGGCGGCAATTTTTCTGTTTTGCACGCGCGGATTGGCAATTGTTCAGGATGACTTTTCCTCAGCCAGAGTCGCAGAAGCCATTAATGGAATGGCTGAACCTGACAGCATCGTGATTCAACAAGGTGACCCGAATCAAAAGACCAGTCTGTTCTTTTATTTGCATCGAACCATTTACTGGGTGGAGGGGCACCCGGACCTGGAATTTGCAACGCGCAGACTTCGGATTGGCAGAAATCACTTTCTTGATAGGGCTACTGTCGCCGAAAAATGGAGAGAACCAGCGCAGCTGTTTTTAATCGTCCAGACCGGCACGGTTGAAGAATGGAAGACCTTCCTCGGGGATAAACCCCCGGTAATCGCTAGGGTCATCGGTTCGCAAACGGTCCTGGTAAATCGTCCTTCGACGATTCGCCCCTGACTCGTTACTGTGTGGTCTTCTCCCATCGTCGCCATCGGGAATAGAGCTATCGCCGGCCCGTCCACTGACGGGGTCATGTCTCAATATTCAACATTCGGTGTATCCATGACGCTCGCCGCCTGAATTCTTGAGGATCGGCGCGGAAGTGCTATCTGTCAGACTCACCGAATGTTGAATATTGAGACATGACCCCGTCGGCTAGCCCGCGCGATAATGCAGGCTGACGGTCCGATAGACATCCCTGTCGCGTTCCGCCGAAAAGAAAAACAGGCGCAAACTGCTGGACTTCTGTTGCCATTGATACCCCACCACTGTTTGCATCACATCTCCCTCCGGTTGTTTATCCCGCGCTAACACCGTTGGGGGTCCGTATCTCTCTTCCAGTCGCTGTCTAACGGTGTTGAGAAATTCCTCGTACGCAACCAGGTCCCAGTCGGGATTTTCGTACTGCAATTCAACCTCAACCAGGCTCCCTTCGCTTCCAAAGTAAAAAAGAGTCCTCTTGAGTGCGGGCTGAATAAGACCCTCAACGGTCCAGGCATCTCTACCCTGAACACTCTCCTTTGCGGTGATTCGAGCACCCGACTTTGTGAGAATTCTTGCAACTTCCTTCTCGCCCTCGGCCCAGTGAAGGCCAAACGGAGGGCCAATCTGTTCCAAATAATGTTCCTGGCCGACTGCGAGAGCGAAAAACCCGGAAGAAAGCCACAGTACCCAGACGCCTAAAGGCTTCATATGAATTTGCGTACGAATCTATTTTAGGGATGCCATCGGGGTAAGGTCAATGGCAACCCAAAAGTGCCGGGCATTTGAAAGATACCTTCCGTAAGGGTGGCGAAGATCCGGCGCAAGATTTCTGGTTTTGTGGCCTGAAATATGCTCCTCTTTGTGGGTCAAATCCATCGCTGCGTCTCGGTTGGATGGTAGACCCCGCCGGACGCGGCATCGGGTTTGTATGAAACGTTATGAAGGATCAAGCCAACACAAATGAAGAGGCAGTCGAGGCGCTCCGACGGGCCGAGCAAAGGTACCGAAGCATTTTTGAGCATTGCCTGGAAGGTATTTTTCAGACGACGCCGGACGGCAAGTATCTTTGTGCAAATCCTGCGCTGGCCCGAATCTACGGTTATGAGTCAGCTGATGACCTCGTTGCCGCACTCACAGATATCGGGACCCAGCTTTACGTTGAGCCTGCTCGTAGAGCCGAATTTATTCGCCTCGTACGCGAAGAGGGCAAAGTCATAGATTTTGAATCCCAGGTTTATCGCCGGGACCGTGGAGTGATCTGGATATCGGAGAACGCGCGTGTTGTTCGCGATGAAGTCAGCGGCGAAGTTCTTTACTATGAGGGGATGGTCCAGGATATTACCCGTCGCAAAGCCGCTGAAGCCGAGCGCGACCAGGCGAATGCCCGGCTTTCCGTTCAATATGCCGTCGCGCTCTCTCTGGCGGAGGTCCGGCATTTGGGGGATGCGTCAAAAAAGATTGTGCAGGCGATCTGCGAAAGCATGCACTGGGATTTTGGGGGACTTTGGCGAGTGGATATGACAGCAAACGTGCTGCGTTGCGTGGATACCTGGAATGCTCCGAAATTTTCAGCTCCGGAATTCGTTGAGGCTACGACGCAGAGCGCTTTTGCACCAGGCATCGGTCTTCCTGGTCGGGTCTGGTCCAGCCGCAAAGCCTTCTGGGTCCCCGATGTCGTAGTTGATGATCATTTTCTTCGCGCCGAATTGGCCGTGTCCGCCGGGCTACACGGTGCGCTTGCATTTCCAATCATGCGGGGAGATGAGGTAATCGGTGTGATGGAATTCTTCAGCAAGCGAATCTATACGCCTGACGATGATTTACTGTCGATGCTGACGGCGCTTGGCGCTCAAATCGGAAGCTTCATCGAGCGCGAGCGAATGGCGGACCAACTCGCCTTGTATGCCACATCGACCGAAAAGCCAGAGGCCGCGGGCGTGACAAGCGAGTGAGCGGGAAATTCAGCAACCTGCGATTTGATAGCGAATGCCGCGTTTCCTGAATTCCTTAATGTATTCGGCTGGTATTCCGCTATCCGTGATGACCAGGTGAACGCCTGCAATGCTTGCAAAGCTCACCAGACAGTCGTGCCCGAATTTGGATGAATCAGCGAGAACGTAGGTCTCTTCGGCGGACCGAATCATCGCTTCTTTGACCTGTGCGTCGAGAGCATTAGGCGTGCTGTAGCCATGCGTCAGGCTGATCCCCGACGTTCCGATAAACGCCCGGTCAGCGTGATAATTCGCAAGGTTTTTGATGGTCATCGGGCCTATAAGTGCCAGGCTATGATTGCGAACCTGGCCTCCGACGAGTAAGATATCGTGATTCCCTTTTGATAACTCCAAGGCAGCGGGCATCGAACTCGTCATAACAAGCAGCGAATTGTACCGCTTCTCCGCGAGAGCTCGGGCTAACGAAAGCGTCGTGGTGCCCGCATCCAGGATGATTGAATCTCCTTCTTGAATGCGACTGGCTGCCGCCTGAGCAATCAAGGCCTTTGCCGGCGCATGTAACCGAAGTCTTTCCAGAAACGCGATATTGAACCGGCTTCGTTGCGATATGATTGCGCTGCCATGAATTCGTTCGAGCAAACCTTGCTCTTCTAGTCTGGTCAAATCCTTGCGAATCGTTACTTCGCTGACGCTCAATCGCTCCGAGAGTTCCTCGACCTTTGCCTTTCCCTGTTGTTTCAGCAGATCAATGATCGCCGTGTGACGCAATTCACTCGTCATCATTGAATTTCTTGCTGAGTTAAGGTCCTCTGAATGCTCGCGCGTCACGTTCCCTTGCACTCGATCGATTTGGCCTTTCGATTTTGTTTCGCGTCACAATTAACACGATACCGATTGCCAAATCAACATCTCACAAACGGGGAATCACGAGTCCGAATCCGGTTTCCCCAACCCTTTTCCCTCATCGATCCAGTCCGCCGAAGCAAAGGTACTTCACCTCAACAAACTCCTCCAGACCGTAATGGGATCCTTCACGGCCCAGGCCCGATTGTTTTACACCTCCAAAGGGCGCCACCTCGTTTGAGATCAGGCCCGTGTTAATACCCACTATGCCGCTTTCCAGACCTTCGGCTGCACGCCAGATCCGGCCGACATCCCGACTGTAGAAGTAACTCGCGAGACCAAACTCGGTGTCATTCGCCAATCGGACAGCGTCTTCGTCCGTTTCAAACCGGAAAAGAGGCGCAAGCGGGCCAAATGTTTCCTCGCGTGCGACCTTCATTTTTGGCGTCACGTCAGCCAATACAGTCGGTTCGAAAAATGTTCGGCCAAGGGCATGCTGCTTGCCGCCCAAGAGAACACGTGCTCCGTGCGAAACGGCGTCTTGAATGTGATCTTCAATCTTCTCGACTGCGGATCGGTCAATGAGTGGTCCTTGATCAACTTCCGCTTCCAAACCGTTTCCGACCTTGAGCTTCTTGACGGCGGCGACCAGCTTCTCGGCAAATGCGTCATAGACGCCGGATTGAACAATGAGCCTATTGGCGCAAACGCAGGTTTGACCAGCGTTCCGGTACTTCGAAACAATCGCTCCCTCGACAGCAGCATCAAGATCGGCGTCGTCGAATACGATAAAGGGCGCATTGCCGCCGAGCTCCAGGGACAGCTTCTTGATCGTATCGGCGCTCTGTTTCATCAGAATCCGACCCACCTCAGTCGATCCGGTAAATGTCAATTTGCGTACGTCCGGATTAGAGGTCATTTCGCCCCCGATTTCTCTTGGCTCGCCTGTCAGAACGTTGAAGACGCCGGCCGGAATACCGGCACGTTCCGCGAGCACCGCAAGTGCGAGAGCGGATAAAGGAGTCGCCTCGGCGGGCTTGGCTACCATCGTACAACCGGAGGCCAGTGCGGGTCCTGCCTTACGTGTTATCATTGCTGCCGGGAAGTTCCACGGCGTGATCGCCGCGCAAACGCCAATCGGTTCCTTGATGACCACTAGCCGGCGGTCATTCCATGGCGATGGAATTGTGTCGCCGTAGACTCGCTTCGCTTCTTCCGCAAACCATTCGATAAAGGAAGCAGCATAGAGCACTTCACCCTTAGCTTCGGCGAGAGGTTTGCCCTGTTCAGCAGTCATCAACTTGCCCAGGTCGTCAACGTTTGCGACCATCAAGTCGTTCCATCGCCGCAGAAGGGCGCTGCGTTCCTTCGCCGGCTTGCGGCGCCAAGTGGCCCAGGCATTTTTGGCAGCTTCAATCGCGCGTCGGGTCTCGGCCGCGCCCATGTTTGGAACCGTGCCTAACGTTTCACCCGTGGCCGGATTCGTTACGTCGAATGTTGCGCCGCTATCGGCGTCGCACCACCGACCACCGATATAGGCCTGGTTGCGCATGAGATCTGCATCTTCCAAAGAGAAAGTCGTCATCTGATCACTTCGATAAAAGGGTTAAATCCAGGTGAAGCGGTTTGATTCACATGATTTCATTCGAAATCACCATACGACGACTTCGGCGCCGCACAAGCGGGAACTGCGGAATGTCCAGCCGTTACCCTGAGGACAGGATCAATGCGTTGCCTTCTCCGGGCAGAGAAGATCGAGAAGGACTAAGGAGGAATAAAAAAAAGTCGAGATTTGCAAACCGATATGGAAGATTGCAAAAGGACAGAGAAATCATCATCTTCGTTTTTGACGAGGTGATTACATCTGTGTTACGAAACGAAATACGTTCGAAAAGCAAAGGAGATGCCCTTTGGAAGTTTGTTCCCCCTTTTTTTCCCATTGTCGCAACTAGTTTTTGAAGCGATCACAGCAGAATCTGTTCTCGCGCGTTTCGCGCCGCCGACCTTCCGCAGCAACCTTTTAAGGTGGCTTCTGGTCCTCTATAGCCTATGAAAAACAAGAGTTTTCGCCTAACCACAGGACAAGCGCTTGTGCGCTTTTTGGGACGCCAGTATGTGGAGCGGGACGGTAAACGGAACAGGTTCATCGAGGGGATTTGGGGTATTTTTGGGCATGGCAATGTGGCGGGACTGGGGCAGGAAATCGTTGAGGTAAGCCGCGCCGAAGGATTAAGGTTCTACAAGCCCCAGCATGAGCAGGCAATGGTGCACACGGCTGCGGCGTTTGCGAAACATCGAAACCGACTAGCGACCTTTGCGTGTACGACATCGATCGGTCCGGGGGCCGCAAATATGGTAACCGGAGCAGCCGGCGCGACAGTAAATCGCGTGCCAGTGCTGTTATTGCCTAGCGACTATTTTGCTAATCGCGTGCCGGACCCCGTGTTGCAGCAGTTGGAGCACCCCATTGAAAGGGATGTCAGCGTTAATGACGCGTTTCGCCCTGTTTCAAGGTTCTTCGACCGGATCTCGCGTCCGGAGCAATTGCTGGCGAGCTTGCAGGAAGCCTTCCGGGTGCTCACCGACCCGGCAGACACAGGTGCCGTGACGATCAGTTTGCCGGAGGATGTCCAAGCTGAGGCGTGGGATTGGCCTGAAGAATTTTTTGAACAGCGAATCTGGCATGTGCGCCGGCCGGTTCCCGAAGCTGAAATGGTGAGCAAGGTCGTGCAACTGCTGAAAGCAGCGAAGCGCCCGCTGATCATTTCAGGCGGAGGAGCCATCTACTCGGAAGCGAGCAGCGAGCTGGGACGTTTGGTTGAAGCGTTTGGCACTCCAATTGTGGAAACTCAAGCTGGCAAGGGAGTTTTGCCTTGGAACCATCCTTTCAATACCGGGCCGGTAGGCTCGAACGGAGCCACCAGCGCCAACTCCCTTGCGCGTCAGGCCGATCTGATCATCGCCGTCGGGGCGCGCTTAAGCGATTTTACAACCGCTTCAAAATCGGCTTTCCAAAACCCGGAGGTGCAGTTTGTCGGCATTAACGTGGTCCCAATGGATGCAAGCAAGCTGGCGGCATTGCCCGTGGTGGCCGATGCCAAGCGAGCTTTGCCTCTGCTCTCAACTACATTGACTGATGCCGGCTATGGAGGGAGCGATGTCGCGTATCGCGAAGAGATAAGGAACCTCAAGGTTAGTTGGGATGCCAAGGTTACGGAGCTCAGGACTCCGGGACAGGGCGCCCTTTCGGAAGTGGCAACTATCGGGTTGGTCAATGAAACCGTGGGAGGGAAGGCGACGGTTGTTTGCGCGGCGGGCGGAATGCCGGGCGAGTTGGTCCGACTCTGGAGACCTGAAGATCCGAAGGCCTACCATATGGAATACGGATTTTCCTGCATGGGTTATGAAATAGCTGGGGGACTTGGAGTACGGCTTGCCGAACCGGAGCGCGAAGTTGTGGTAATGGTAGGAGACGGCTCCTACCTGATGATGAATTCCGAGATAGTCACCGCCGTGGGTGAAGGAGTTCAACTAACTATTGTCCTTGTGGACAACCATGGCTACCAATGTATTCTTGGATTGCAGCGTGCCGTGGGAGTCTCTGATTTCGGGAACGAACTGCGTTTTCGCGACCTAAAGAGCGACCAACTAACGGGCGATTATATCCCTGTTGACTTTGTGAAACACGCTGAATCGATGGGCGCGCATGCCATCTTTGCCCA
>DASZHC010000275.1:0-11921 GCA_035938215.1 Chthoniobacterales bacterium | reverse complement strand
CAGGCCGGATTGTAACCTTCGCCTTTGGCGGCCGGTGGCGGAAGCTCGCCAAAGTTTCGGGGCCGCTTCGAATGATCCAAGATGATCGTCTGGTACAGTTCGTCGATCTCCATCAGACTCCAAAATAGCGGATTGACCTCTGCATCACTTCGATGAGACGATCAACCTCACTCTCCTGATTATAAAAGTAGAAGCTAGCACGAGCGGTGGCTTGAAGACCGAGTTTGCGCATGAGCGGTTGTGCGCAATGATGCCCTCCTCGCAGCGCGATCCCAAATTCGTTGGCATAAGCGACCAGATCATGAGCGTGGATTCTTCCCAGTTGGAAGCTGACCAATCCTGCTCGATCGTTTCGCGGCCCGAGGATCCTGATACCCGGAAGTGTCGATAGCTTCTGATAACCAATCTGCCCAAGACGACGATCGGTGGCCTGGATCGCACGCCGATCCACTCTATCGAGGTAAGCCAGTGCCGCGGCAAGTCCGATCGCGCCCGCTATATGAGGTGTTCCGGCTTCGAAACGGTGGGGGACTTCTTTCCACTCCGCCGCTTCGTACGTGACTCTGGAGATCATTTCACCGCCAAATTGGTAGGGCTCCATATCGGCAAGAACCTCACGGTTTCCGTAAAGAACGCCAATGCCGGTGGGGCCGCAGCATTTGTGCCCGGAAAAAACGAGGAAATCGCATCCGATTTCCTGGACGTTAATCGGCGCGTGACCGGCACTCTGTGCTGCATCAACCAGCGTAAGAACTCCGTTTTTGCGTGCTATTGCACAGATTTCGTTCGCGGGATTGAGGCAGGCCAAGACGTTTGAAATGTGGGTGAACGCAAGAATGCGAACCGGAGCCTCTTGCAGTCTTCGATCCAGAAGTGACCAATCGATGCTCCCTTCGTCCCCTTGTACCGGCAGATATTGAAGCAACGCTCCAGTGCGCCTGGCAAGAATCTGCCAAGGGATGAGGTTTGCGTGGTGCTCCATTTCGGTGATCAAAATGACGTCGCCCGGCCGCAGACGCGCCGATCCCCAAGCAGTAGCAACCAGGTTTATCCCCTCGGTCGTTCCGCGGGTAAAAATGATTGAGTCCTGCGATTCTGCGCCTATAAAACGTGCAATTTGCGCACGGGCATCCTCGTAAAGCCTCGTGGCGCGAGAACTCAACTCGTGAATGCCGCGATGGACATTTGCGTGATCCTCGCAGTAATAGCGGGCGATTTCATCGATGACACACGTGGGATGCTGAGTGGACGCCGCATTGTCCAGGTAAACGAGGGGATGCCCGTTGACTCTTTGTTCAAGGATCGGAAAATCAGCGCGATACTTTTGAGCAAGCAGATCGGTCGACACATCCGAACATCCACCGGTCAACGGCTCGTTGCAACCCGCGCCAACGGTATGCCTCCTACTTATGACTCGATGCACTAGTATGTTTTCTTTCCACCTGTTACAATGTGCTCACAATTACGAATGAGCGATCCGATTTCTCTTGGTCTGCCGCATCGCGATCCATTTATTTTTGTGGAATCCGTCGACAAGCTTGAAGCGGGTTTGTTAGCTGAATGCTCGAAAACATTCAGCGGGACAGAACCATTTTTCCGGGGACACTTTCCCGGGAATGCAATCGTACCCGGCGTACTCCTAGTAGAAGGAATGGCTCAGACGGCGGGGATAGCGATTGGCAGGCCGGGAAAGCAATTTTTGTTGACAGCAATCAGGTCGATGAAGTTTTTGCGGCCAGTCCGGCCTCTTGAGGCGATACGTTTCAAAGCTGAAAAAATCGGGGTTGTCGGCGGTTTGGTTCAATGTACGGTCGAAGCGCGGGTGGGGGAGGATTTGGCGGCTCAGGGACATGTTGTTCTCGCTGAGGCACCGTAAGCTGAACGAACATTCCGCAGTTTAGATTGTCGAACGAGGAATTATTAATGAAAAGAATCTTTCTAGCGATTTTTGGAATTTTGTGTTTGGGAATTGTCGTCGGGTCGGTGCGCGGCCAGTCAGCCGTGCCGAAACCTGGCGATGCGTTTCCAAAGCTGGCGCTCAATTACCTTGGTAAAGAACCGCAGCTGACTGGTAAGCCGGTCCTGGTTGAATTCTGGGCGACATGGTGCCCGCCGTGCCGGAAAAGTATCCCTCACCTGAACCAGATCTACGCCAAATACAGGTCTAAGGGCTTGGAGATTGTAGGGATTACCGACGAGAACGAAGCCACTGTGAAGAGATTTCAGCAACAAGTGCCGATGAATTACAACGTGGCGATCAACACACCTCAATCCGTCTACCAGCAATTTGGCATTGAGGGGATACCGACGGCTTTTCTGGTGGATAAGGGGGGCAAAATCGTTTGGACCGGGCATCCGATGGAACTAACGGATGTCGAAATCCAGGGTGTTCTCGACTAGTGCACCGTGTCGCATATAGTGGTGATGTCGCCGCTGGTCAGTTGGCTGTTTTTCAAGGCGGGAGCGAAGCGCCCATCCCGCCCCATTTTGAACGCAACAACGTCATCGTTATATGCGAGGCGGTGCACTAATTGGGGCGAGGCGCCGGCCACCGGTCGTCGAATTGGAGAAAGGGATTGTTTTGTCGCTCCTCGCCTATCGACGTCATTGGTCCATGGCCCGGCAAAACTTTTGTTGTGTCGGGTAGAGTCAGGATTTTTTCACGGATTCCGCGAAGCAGCAAATCGCAATCGCCACCCGCTAAATCTGTCCGTCCGATGCCGCCGGCAAACAGGACATCGCCGCCGATAAGAAAATGATGAGCGGAAGAATAAAAGCAGAGGCTCCCGGGACAATGCCCTGGCACAAGCAATACGCGAAAATTCAGTCCGCAGAGATCCAATTCGGGAGTCTCTTCTATCAGGAAGTCCGGGGTTACGGGGTCTGCTTCAAAATAGAATCCAAACCGTTTGAAGAAGCCCGGATCAGTGATTAAAGGGAGACTGTCACGGTGATAGGCAACTTGACATCCGAATATTCGCTTTATCTTGGCGGCGTCATCGATATGGTCCACGTGTCCGTGTGTAATCAACAAAAGGTCGAGTTTTGCTCCGAGGTCGCGAACCCATTCGGCTGATCCGGTCGGGGCATCAAACAGAATGTTGCCTCCCGTCCCCAGGATGAGATAGGCGTTCGTGTCGAAGATGCCGCCAATAAACGTTTGAATCTGGAGCATAGTGAATAGAGATTTAAAGATTTGGAATACAAGAGTGATTTGAGCTCAATTGGAGAGCGTATGTCTGTTTGAACCTTGGTGGACGCATGAAAAATATTAGCATCGCTGCGGCAGCAGTTCTGTTCGGGTTAGTGTCTGAGCCGGTTTTTGCAGATGAAAAGCCGGGTGCTGCCGATCCGCATCAGGTTGCCATTACCGTTGGCCGGCTGCTGGAGCAAGGTCACTATAGCCGGCAGAAGCTCGACCCCGAGATGTCCAAGAGAATCCTCGCTACTTATCTGGAGAATCTGGATTACAACAAGCTCTTCTTCACACAGCAGGATATAGACCAGATCACCCAGAAGTATGGCACGACTCTGGGCGATAGTATTCTTCTCGGAGACTTGCAACCTGCGAAGGAAATTTACAGCATCTTCCGCGTTCGCGTAGAGGACCGCATCGCCAAGATCCGGCAAGTTCTAAAGAGAGACTACTCGTTTAAGAGCAGCCGAACGGTTGCTCTTGACCGGCGAAAGGAACCATGGCCCGCAAACGACGCGGAAGCCGATTCATTGTGGAGAGATCGTATCGAGGGAGAGTTGCTCCAGGAGAAATTGAACAAGTTCGCCATCGAACCCGGAACCAAGGTAGTGGGCCGGAGATACGACCAACTCATTAAAAGTGTCGAAGAACGGGATGAGGAAGATCTGAATCAACTCTTTTTGAATTCTGTTGCTCAGTCGTACGATCCTCACTCGGAGTATCTGGGTCGCTCGGATTTGGAAAGCTTCGAGATCAACATGCGCCTTTCTCTCACGGGCATTGGGGCTGAGCTGCGTTCGGAGGACGGCTACGCCAAGGTCCAGCGGCTCCTACCGGGCGGTCCCGCGCAGATGAGCGGAAAAATGAGCGTTGGGGACCGGATCGCTGCTGTTGCCCAAAGCAGAGATCCGTTCGTCGACACAGTGGACATGAAACTCGACAAAGTCGTCGAGATGATTCGTGGCAAGAAAGGCACCGTCGTTCGTTTGCAAATCATACCAGCCAATTCAACGGACCCGTCGAAACGCCGAGTCGTGGAGTTGGTTCGCGACAATGTGAAACTTACCGAGCAGGAAGCGAAAGCCGGAATCATCGAAAAGGATATGCCGGATGGAACGATCCAGAGACTTGGTTGGATCACATTACCTTCTTTCTATCAGGACATGGAAAAGTCCAAAACCGGCAAGAGCACCTCACGCGATGTGGCCGCTCTTTTGAAACGGCTTGAGCAGGAGCAAATTCAAGGTTTGGTGATCGATCTGCGCAAAGATGGCGGAGGGTCCCTCGATGAAGCCATCAAAATGAGTGGATTGTTCATCAATCAGGGACCGGTCGTTCAGGTCAAGGACGCCAACGGTGACATCGACGTTTTGAAGGACCGGGAAGGCAGCGCTCTTTACACCGGTCCGATGATTGTGCTGGTCAACAAATTGAGCGCTTCCGCAAGCGAGATTTTTGCCGCTGCACTGCAGGATTATGGCCGCGCACTTATCGTTGGTGATTCAAGCACTTTCGGCAAAGGAACGGTTCAGACGATGCTCGAGCTCGGGAGGTTTATGCCGATGCTCGGCAATTCTTCCAACGAGCCAGGCGCTCTGAAGCTGACGGTTCAAAAATTTTATCGAGTTGCAGGCGGCTCGACACAACTGCGAGGTGTTATTTCCGATGTGAAGTTGCCTTCGCTGACGGATAACTCTGAATTTGGTGAAGCCGCTTTGCAGCACCCGCTGGCGTATGATGAGGTGGAGCCGGCTCCGATCGATGTCGCGGCGAACCGGAAGGCACTGTTCGTTGATGAGGTTCGGCAGCGTTCGGCAAACCGAGTCAGCCAGGACTCACAATTTCAGGATATTGCTGACGACACCAGGAAGATCGATGATCGATTGAAGAACAACCGGCTTTCCCTCAATGAAGCGCTTCGCCGTGATGAAATGGCGAACGAAACCAAGCAAAGAGAGAAGGAAGAGGCGGATCGCAAGAAGGCGGAAGCCGAAGATCGGACAAGGACTTTTGAGCTGGGTCTTGCTGATGTCGATAAGCCGCAACTGAAACTGGTGGAGAAAAAAACGGACACGGCTGCATCAAAGTCAGGAAAGACAAAGTCTGCGCGCCCAAGTGACAATCCCGCCGAAGCCGCGCTCGATGAGGATGATTCACCGGGTCTTAACGATGGTGATCCGGTTCGACGAGAGACGTTGAACATCTTGGGCGACCTTATCGATCTGGCTAAATCGCCGCGTACCGTCGGGCGGTAATCGGAGCAATCGGATGTGTCGGCTGATTCCCGGATCTCCGGGCCGGCCGTTCTAACGATGCAGACTCGTAAGGCAAGGGCGCTATTCTCGGCGGGCAGCTCGGAGATCTGCCCCATAAGCGCTAACTTGAGCGCAAGTAGGCGAAGCGTCCCGCTTTGCGCGCTTCAAAACCGTGCAAAAACATACGGTTGGCCTGCATCGTAGCGCGTTTTGAGACCGTTTGTGAGCTCAAGTTAGCGCCTATGGAGATCTGCCCCTACCGGGCTTAACTGCATCATGCTGAGTTCCTTGCACAAGCCACAGAGCCTACGGTACTTGCGGGCTACACAGCGCCGCGAGCGTCACTGTGATAGTTCGCCAAGGCAACGGCTTCTCCGAGATCGATAGTTCCGTCGAACAATGCACGGCCTATGATCAGTCCATACAAGCGCGGCATAGCCGCCAATTGTTTGATCTGTTCGAGGTTTGCAACGCCTCCGCTCGAAATTATCTGGCAATGTGTGTTCTCAAGAATTCTCTCTAGCGCCGGAAAGTTGGGACCGATAAGGGTGCCATCGGTGGCGATGTCCGTAAAAATGATTGTGCCCACGCCAAGCTTTTCGACCATGCGAATGAAATCGTGAGCATTGATGGAGGTTACCTCCGTCCAGCCTCTCACCGCCACCCGGCCATCTTTCGCGTCAACGCTGACGGCGATCTTGTCTCCGCCGAAGCGATTCACCAGATTCTCCAGAAAGATCGGACTATCGACGGCGCCTGTCCCAATCACGACGCGGGCAACACCGGTTTCAATGAATGTTGAGGCAGCCTCCGGAGAGCGAATGCCTCCTCCCACTTCGACCGGAATGTTCAACGTGCGGACAAGCTTTTTAATGATTTCTATATTTTTAGGCTCTCCGGTAAAAGCGGCGTTCAGGTCTACCACGTGTAAACAGCTTCCTCCTTCTTCTTCCCATTGTCTGCCGAACGCTAATGGGTCGTCCGAATAAACGGTCTTGTTCTCAAGCCTTCCTTCGCGCAAACGCACCACCTGTCCATCCAACAGGTCGATCGCCGGTAATATGATCATGATAGTAGTGAACTAACAAACTGCCGCAAAATTGCCAATCCGTTCTCCTGGCTTTTCTCGGGATGAAATTGCGTGGCCAGCAAATTGTCCGTTACGACAGCTGCCGCAAATTCCTCTCCGTAGGTTGTCGTGGCTGCGACTATTGAGCCCTCCTGGGGAGCAGGATAGTAAGAATGCACAAAGTAGACAAACGGATCTTTTGGTAGATCAGGAAAACGTTCGTGAGCCGGCCTCGTCCATTTCAGGCGGTTCCACCCGATCTGCGGGATCTTAATGCCGGCGGTCTTGAATCGCCGAACGTTGCCTTCCAAAAATCCCAGTCCCTCTACCCCGGGCGACTCCTCACTTGCTTGAAACAAGAGTTGGTAGCCAAGGCAGATTCCCAAAAACTTTCTGCCATCCGCCAGCCAATCCCGGATCGGTTCAAAGAGATTTCGCTCCTGAAGATGACGCGCTGAATCGCCAAACGACCCAACGCCAGGAAGGACAAGAGCATCGAGGTCGGTGGAGAGGGGTCCGCTGCTGATTCGCCGAATTTCGGCTCCTACCGTCTGCAGGGCGTTTGAGACGCTCCGAAGATTGCCGGACCCGTAGTCGATCATCCCAATTCTTGCCGCCACTGTCATAGTTCTCCTTTCGAGCTTGGCACACCTTTAACCCGTAGATCCAATTGGCAGGCCTGATCCAGCGCTTTGGCCATTCCCTTGAATATTCCTTCAGCCATGTGATGGCTGTTTCTGCCGTGGAGAATATCAACGTGGAGATTCAGGCTCGCGTTCGAGCTCAAAGCGCGGAGAAATTCTTCGACCAGTTCAAAATGAAATTGGCCGATCGGCCCCACTCTTTCCGGAACGCCATAGTGCAAAAACGATCTGCCGCTCAGGTCAACCGCGACACGAGCCAGTGTCTCATCCATGGGAATCAGCGACCAACCATAACGCCGGATGCCTGTCTTATCTCCCAGCGCTTTTGCAAGACATTTGCCCAAGACGATGCCCGTATCTTCTACGCTATGATGGAAGTCGACCTGCAAATCACCACGAACGTCAATTTGGAGATCGAACAGGCTGTGTTTGCTAAACAACGTCAACATGTGGTCGAAAAAAGGAATCCCCGTTTGGATCGAGGACGAGCCGGATCCATCGATGATGAGATCGATAGAGACATAGGTCTCGCGTGTCTCACGCTGCAGGGCTACCCGGCGACTGTCACTCATAAGAGCGGCGAGCATACCACACTTGTGCACCGTCTCGCATATAATAGTGAGGTCGTTGCGTTCAAAATGGGCCGCCGGCAAGGCGGTCCGAGCCGGACTGGCGTTAGAGGGCGCATCCCGCTCCACTTTCTATATTCCTGGTACTCTTCTTGGTCTCTCCCAGGGCTGCATAAAAGTGGGGCGGGACCTAACCGACGAGCAACGTGGCCGCCGGCCCATTTTCAACGCAACCCTCTGGGCCGCGGCCCGTTGGCTGTTTTTCCGCGTTGCTCGCTCGACCCGTCCCGCTCCATTTTGCGCCGGACTGCGGAATAGCCATACAAGCAAGAAGGAAATTCGCGTCGATGTGGAAGTATTCGCTTGCACTTGTCCCCGTTGCAAGTAAGTACTTGCATGCAAAGCCCCGCTGCCCCTCTCCATTCTAAACGATTTTCGCCCTCTTCCCCAGAGCAAACCAAGGAACGCCTCCTCGAAGCCGCAGCATGGACCTTCTCACGCGAAGGTATCCAGGGCGCTACAACCCGGCAAATCGCTCGCGAAGCCGGGGTCAATGAAGTGACTCTCTTCAGGCATTTCAAAAGCAAAGAACAACTCCTTGGCGCAGTCCTCGAACGAGGCCTCGCCTCCGAAATAGCATTGATGAACGAGCATTCCTCCTGGAAGGAGGACTTGCGGGGAAGCATGGAGAAATACGCCCGCCATTACTATTCACATCTCGAAAAAAAGCAGGGATTCGCGCGAGCCTTCATTGCCGAAGGTCAAGTGCTCCCCGAGTCGATGCAGACGATGATAGCAAACGTCATACGCCCCGTGCGCGAACGGTTGATCGGGATTCTGGCCGACGCCCAGAAGGCCGGAGTTCTCCGCCCGGATGTGAACGTCGAATGTGCTCTGGATGCGTTCAAGAACACACTTTATGCGGGTATGCTCCGACAGGGTACCTATCTTCCGCGGAGCTATCCAATGGAGGCCTATATCGACACCGTGGTCGACATTTTCGTGCGCGGGATCGAAGCCTCCAAGAATTCAATCTCGAGGTCCTGACATGCCCCAGCAAGTTGAGTTGGAACCACCGCAGACGCGCGTTTCAGTCGGGGCCGGATCGTCGAACGCGGCAAACGCACCCATGCCTGACAGGAGGAAGCTTTCGGCCCGGCGTCTCTTCGCGAAGGTCATTCTGGCATCTCTGTTTGCCATCGTTGTGTTGGTGGGGTTGATCTACTTGGTCAATTCGGAAGCTTTTCAATCGACAGACGATGCTTTCATCGATGGACACATCATCATGGTCTCCTCAAAGGTCGCCGGTCAGGTTCAAACGGTTCACGTTGATGACAATCAAACCGTGGACAAGGGCGACTTGGTTGTTGAACTGGACCCGAGAGACGTCAACGCCGCCGAGCGCCAGAAAAGCGCTGCTCTTGAGAGCACTCAGGCGCAGGCGGCTGCCGCTCAGGCGGGACTTAACGAGGCGATTACGCACGTAAAAACGCAGCAGGCGACTGTTGAATCGGATAGAGCAACCGCAGCAGCGGACGCTGCGCAAAACGAGAAGGCGCAAAGCGATCTGAAACGGTTCGAGGAACTC
The DNA here is from genome assembly GCA_035938215.1 of Chthoniobacterales bacterium. Lineage (GTDB taxonomy): Bacteria > Verrucomicrobiota > Verrucomicrobiia > Chthoniobacterales > JAFAMB01 > DASZHC01. The sequence goes on along the minus strand of DASZHC010000275.1, from coordinate 2,600 downwards.
TACAGAACCAGGGTCGTCTCTCCGCAGGATCTAGATCAAGCTCGCGCCGCGGCGAAAGCGGCTCAGGCGACCTATGATGCGGAAGAAAAGAAAGTGGCGAGTGATGAAGCCCTGGTCGCCGAGGCTCGCGCTCAGGTTGATGCCATAGGGGCACTGGTGAAAAGTGTTAACGCTCAGATCCATCAATCCGACGCGAATCTGGCAACGGCCAGATTGAACCAGTCCTATACTGAGGTCCGAGCGCCCGAGTCCGGTTGGGTGACCCAAAAAGCGGTTGAGCCCGGGGCTTACATTCAAACGGGTCAGAGTCTTTTTGCGCTGGTCCCGAAGAATGTGTGGGTAACCGCCAACTTTAAGGAGGACCAAATAAGCAGGATGCGGCCTGGCCAGGAGGTTGAGGTTGCGGTGGATGCGTTGCACGGAAAGAAGTTTCGAGCGCATGTCGATAGCATCCAGGCAGGAAGCGGCGCGCGCTTCAGCCTGCTTCCACCGCAGAATGCGACCGGCAACTACGTCAAGGTTGTGCAGCGCATTCCGGTCAAAATCCTGTTTGACGAACCGGTGAACACCAACGGCGGTATACCGTTGGGACCTGGAGAGTCGGTCGTTCCTACAGTAAAAGTTTCGGACCCAAATTTTTCCCCGGTCAACGTGGGAATAGCCCTCGCGATCATCGCGGCCGGCGTGATTTTCATCGCGAGTCGGGGAAGGAACGGGCGTCCGAGCTCCCAGCACCTTTTGTAGAGCATGGCAGCAGCATCGACTTCTTCAACCGAATGGCGGCCGGCCGTAAATCCTTGGTTGATTGCCCTGGCGGTCATGTCCGCCACTTTCATGGAGGTCCTGGATACTTCCGTTGCGAATGTCTCGCTCAATCACATCGCCGGCAATCTCTCCGCCAGCACGAACGAGGCGACGTGGGTTTTAACTAGCTACCTCGTATCAAACGCGGTGATACTTCCGGCCACCGGATGGCTTGGCCGTTATTTCGGGCGCAAACGATTTCTCCTTGCCTGTATCGGGATCTTCACCGTTGCGTCCGCGTGGTGTGGGCTAGCGACGAGCCTCGGAATGCTCATTCTCGCGCGTATCCTGCAAGGCGCAGGAGGGGGTGCACTTCAGCCGATTGCCCAGGCTGTATTGTTGGAAAGTTTCCCGGCGGAGAAGCGGGGACCTGCGATGTCCATTTATGCGATCGGCGTTGTGGTGGCGCCGATTCTTGGTCCGACCCTGGGCGGCTGGCTTACTGACAATTATTCTTGGCGCTGGGTTTTCTTTATTAATCTGCCCATTGGCGTTTTGTCAATCTTCCTTTGCTACCTCTTTCTCGAGGATCCGCCATATCTCCGAAACGCGCGGCCTGGCAGCATCGATTTCATCGGTTTCGGGCTATTGAGTCTTTGGATTGGTTGTCTTCAGATCATGCTCGACAAGGGTCAGGACGAAGACTGGTTGTCATCAAGCTTCATTCGTCTGCTCATGTTTGGCGCGATCATAGGATTCGTTGCCTTCCTACTTTGGGAGCTGCGGGCTGCGCATCCCATCGTCAACCTGCGCGTGTTAAAGGATCGAAATCTTTCGATCGGGGCACTCCTGCTTTTTCTGCTCGGCGCGATTCTTTACGGGACGACCGCGATTTTACCGTTGTTTCTACAAAATCTCTTGTCCTATCCATCTCTCCAGGCAGGCCTGGTAATGAGCCCACGAGGGTTTGGAGCCATCCTCGGAAGCATCATTTCAGGCCGAATCCTCGCCGGCTCGAAGATCGACGGCCGGGCCTGGATTGGCGCGGGATTCGCCGTTTTGGCGCTTTCCATGTATATGTTCGGAAACCTTACGACCGAAATCGCTCCTTCGAATGTCATTTGGCCGATCGTCATCAGCGGGTTCGCGATTACCTGTATTTTCGTTCCAATGACGACTTTCTCGATGGCGACCGTTTCCCGCGAGAACATGGGCGAGGCAACCGGTCTGACGAGTTTGCTTCGAAACCTTGGAGGCAGCGTCGGGATTGCGCTGATTACAACGCTCGTTTCCCGAGGTGCGCAAACTCATCAGGCACTCATGGCGGTTCACATGAGCCCGCTTCACCCCGCATTCAACGACCAGTTTGCGAAGATACAGGGAACACTCGCTCCGCAAGTCGGTTCGACTGCATCACACGAACAAAGCTTTGGCGTGCTTTATCAGATGCTGCAGCAGCAAGCTTCCCTTTTTTCATACCTTGACCAGTTTCGAATGCTCGTCATCGTCTGCCTGCTTTGTGCGCCGCTGGTTCTCTTGTTCAAGAAACCGAGACGTGCGGTACAAGCGTCGGAGGTGCCGGCCCACTAGAATCCTTGAAAAGCAAAACTCCAGGAACCGGTGGTGGAAGCGCTTGAGGGGCAAAGAGTTAGGAAATTACGCTAGAGAGCCACATTGTGGGTGATTTCGCGTTCTAAGCGATTATTGGCAGGCTAGCGAGGTAGGGCCGGATCTCCGAGCCGGCCGTTCTAACGAGGCAGACTCGGCGATCCGATTGATCGGGAAGTCAGCTTCGGCAATCCGGCGATTACCAAGCGGTCCACGCGCTTAACTTAATAAGGCGCTTAGAGTAGATT
>DASZHC010000274.1:0-2002 GCA_035938215.1 Chthoniobacterales bacterium | reverse complement strand
CCGGCGAACGCAGGCTCCCGATGGATCACGCCGACAATCGCCGCTTTTTCCAGGCGCACGATGACGGAGTCCGTCATCGCCGCGACCGTCGCTATGCGCCTCGCCTGCCCGGCAAGACATCCTTCACCGAAGAAATCGCTCGTTTCATGAATTGCGACTACGGCTTCCTTGCCTTGCTTCGAAACGATGGAGACCTTCACCTTGCCGCTTTGGATGTAGAAGACCGCATCCGCAGGGCCTCCCTGTGAAAAGACGATCTGGTCCTTGCGGTACTCCCCAATGCTGCGGCCCTCGCCAACCATGGCGAGAAAAGATTTCGGATCGAATGACGGCCCGCTTTTGATTGCCATGGCAGTCCTCCCGGAAAAAAGCGACGCTCCGGCTTAAGAAGGAATACCTATGTCAACCATGGGTCAAGAGTTCTGCTAGCTCCGAAAATGGCCGCCCTCTCGGATGGCCAAATCGAAAGTCGACGCTTTGTTTTGGGCCTGATTTCTTCGCCAAGAAACCATAGTTTTTTCAATTGGTTGGTTTGGGGTCGGAATTCTTACCGAAATGAGACGCAAGTGCTTCTATAAAGATAGCCAAGCACAGATCATAGGCTCCCAGATGTTCGCTCTCGCGAGGACCTGCGAAATTCAACGATTGCTCTTCTCCCAATCGCGATATCACATTTTTAAGGCCGATGATGGCTCCACGATCCAAGTAATGAAGGATGCAGTAAGGCTTTCCATGTTTCTTTGCGCATTCGATTGTGAAATCGGTACCTGTAGAGCAATATTTTGAGTCCGGCACAAATACGACCGTGGCCGCGCTGTCGCGTACATTCCACTCGGTTCGTTGTTCGGGAGACTCGCTTGGGGTCTCCATAAGGTGGGGATATATCGTCAACAAACCTGGCGGACGTAAGAAATCTTCTGCCCAACCGCCTTTTGGGCACCATCCCTCATAGGGTCGTCCCGTTAACACGGCAGCGTCTAGCGCGGCTCGATCAACTCCGGTTTGACCCCCAGAACGTATACGCGGACCGCGCGCAAAGTTCTTCTCATTGGCCATGTGTGATCCGACCCCAAAAGTTGACTTCGATCATCGTTCGAGCGTGACCGCCGGTCTACCTGGCCGACTACCCTTGTCCGAATCGTGTCGGCCCACATTTCCGGGCGGATGGGGCGGCGGCGCCGGGTGCGGTGCGGATCGGCCTCGAGACCGGGCCGTTGACCACCTGGCTCTGGTCGGAACTGAGTAAACGTCGGGTGCCGACGGTATGCCTTGATGCTCGGCAGGCCCAACGCGCGCTCGACAACAAGACCGATGCAAACGACGCCGATGGGCTGGCGGATGGCGAAAATCTACCACCTGACGAACCGGTCGCCGTCGCGCCGGTTCCAAAATCACGCGAGGCAACGGAAACAGAGGCGGATCATTTCGAAAGCTTGCTCGGGCGCTTTAACGCGCGGTCAGATCGAATGCCGAGACGCGGTGCTAACGCCGCGCCCGGATGGAAGCTTTGGCGAAGCGCTTTGGCCGGCGGTCGATTTCATCGTCGGCAATCCGCCGTTTTTGGGCACGAAGAAAATGCTCCGGAGATTGGGCGAAGATTATACGAAAGCACTGCGCGCGACCTACGAAGAGCGCGTTTCCCCGTTTTCCGACTTAGTTTGTTGGTGGTTTGAAAAAGCGCGCGCCGCGATTGTCGCTGGTAAAGCGAAGCGTGCGGGGCTGGTTGCAACTAATTCCATTAGGGGTGGAAAAAACCATCTCGTTCTGGATTCGATTTCGAAAGATTTGAGCATTTTCGAGGCTTGGTCCGATGAGCCTTGGGTAATTGATGGAGCGGCTCTTCGGGTGAGTCTCGTTTGCTTTGATAAGTTGCAGCAAGCAAACTTTCTGAATGGAAAAGAGGTTTCGACGATCTCGTCGCCTTTGAGCGAATCGGCCACTGATCTGACAAAGGCGATTGCTCTGACCGAAAATAAGGGAGCGGCTTTTGTTGGAATCCAAA
>DASZHC010000273.1:0-7067 GCA_035938215.1 Chthoniobacterales bacterium | reverse complement strand
AGTTGAATAACAGAACCGTTCACCGTTCACCGTTCACCGTTCACCGTTCACCGTTCACCGTTCACCGTTCACCGTTCACCGTTCACCGTTCGAAGTTCGGAGTTCGGAGTTCGAAGTTTGGGGTTCTGACTTCTGACTTCTGACTTCTGTCTTCTGTAGCTCGAAAATCTCACGAGCGCTTTGGCTCGTGGGATCTTCGAGCTAGCCACGATTCATAGATCTCGACGAATGTGGTCTTCAGATCTTTTGTGATTCCCCAACGCGGATAATCCTCTTTCATTCTAGACAGGTCGGAAATGTAGCAGATATGATCTCCCTTCCTGTTCTGATCGGTGTATTCGTATGACATCTCGATTCCGGATATGTCCCGAATCAAAGCGAACGCTTCAAGGATCGAAATGGAATTTTCGCGGCCACCCCCGATATTATAAACCGCCGCGCAGCGAGGGTTCTGAACGAACAGATGCATGAATTGGGCAACATCAAAGGAATGAATGTTGTCCCGCACCTGTTTGCCGCCGTACCCGAAAATCTTGTATCTCTTCCTCTCGAGATTACACCGGATGACGTAACTGAGAAATCCATGGAGTTCGACTCCGGAGTGGTTGGGACCGGTTAAACAACCGCCTCGCAGGCAGCAGGTAGGCATTTGGAAATACCGCCCATATTCTTGAACCAGGAGGTCCGCAGCTGCTTTCGAAGCCCCGAAAAGGGAATGTATCGATTGATCAATCGAAAATGTCTCCCCGATTCCATTTGCATATTCGGGATCCGCGTAATCCCAGCGCAATTCTTTCTCCACCAGGTTGAGACGATTAGGCGCGTCGCCGTACACTTTGTTCGTCGACATATGGACGAACGGCGATTGCGGGCAGGCCGTTCGTACGGCCTCTAGCAGATTCAAAGTGCCGACCGCATTGATGTCGAAATCGTCAAAAGGCCGGCTGGCAGCCAGATCATGGCTAGGCTGTGCAGCTGTATGAATGATTGCATCCGGGGCGATCTCGCGAACAGCCTCCGCAATTCCTGCCCTGTCGCGGATATCGAGTTCGCGGTGGCGAAAACCAGGAAATTCCTTTTCAAGACGTTTTCGATTCCAGACCGTATCCCCTTGGGGCCCAAAAAAATCGCGCCGCATATTGTTGTCCAACCCATGGACTCCCCATCCCTGATTTGAGAAAAACGTGACAACTTCACTTCCGATCAGGCCGCTTGATCCTGTAACGAGACACTTTTTCACCGTCCCGGTGATTGAACGAATTGCAGCAAGCGTCAAGTCACAAACTTAGCCAAGCTCATGCCAATTTTTGCGTCTGTATTCCTTGCACTCAACGAAGCCGGCATACCCTTTCTGGTAATCGGAGGGCACGCAGTCGTTTTACACGGCCATCTGCGGAACACCTTCGATCTGGATCTGCTGATCGCTGAATCGACATTGGCAACGGCGCGTTCTGCGTTGACCAATCTGGGATATCGGACCTATTTCGAAACCGATGCCTTTCTACAACTTCAAGCTCCAGAAAATTTCCCGCCCCTCGATTTGATGATAGTTGACGACCAGACCTTTGACCGAATCGAAGCAACCGCAAACCAGAAGATGCTGGACGGCCAGCAAATTCGAATTCCCGACGCTCTTCGCCTCATTGCCCTCAAACTCCATGCCACGCGGGATGCGACCCGACGAACTACCGAGACCGACTGGGAGGACATAGCCAGTCTTCTTCCGGTCACCAACCGAAATCTTGAAGATCCTGAACTGCGGTTCATTATTGCTCAATATGGAGGACCCACAGCCCTCGCCGAGATCAAGAGACGTGTCCGCAACTAGTGACAATCCCCACTCCCTCGGTTTACCAACTCCGCGTGAACCCCTGCGGGAATGGACGGAGGAGGAAATCAAACCCAGCGTCATGATCGCCGAGATGGAAACGATGATGCGGACGGTCCAGTCGCAACCCGATTTTGAAGCGCGCCGCCTGGAGCGGAAGACCGCAGCGAAATTCAAGTATTGCCTCAGCGCAGAAAGGTCTTAATTGGCAACGTGATATCAGGAAAAGCCTCGACCGTTACGACACCGTCAACCGCTAACTCAAGCCTCGTTTGGTAATGACCCTGGTCCGGTTGCCGATGGACCAGTACGCGCCGTCGAATAGCATCGATCACCCAAACCTCCCGGATGCCGCCTCAGGCATAGGCCTCTAATTTGGGACCAAGGTCGTAGCTCAAGGAAGTATCGGCCACCTCGGCGAGCAGAAAGATTTCGTTCGGTCGAGGGTGCCGGCCGAGAACCGAGGAATCATAGAGAACCACGTCCGGTTGCGGTTCACTACAAGAATTCAAGGAAATCGGGTTCTGAATCCCGATTCGATACCGATCTTTTTCCACCCGGTTCGCGAGCAGCAGGTTCAATGAATCGACCAAGGTTCGGTGTTCTCCGCCGATGGGCGCCATAGTAATTAGGTCTCCATCCAAAAGTTCAACGCGGTCATCTTCTCCCAGAATTCCCACTTCGCCCAACCGATGGTATTCATCGACGGTGAACCTGTAGGTTGAAAGCACCTGCATGGATCCAATCATAAGCCCGCCACGGGATGGTTGCGATGCGCCGGATCACGCTCGCCTCGCGAGCGGTTCGGGGTTCGGAGTTCACCGTTCGCGGTTCTGAATTCTGTCTTCTATCTCCTATCTTCTATCTTCTATCTTCTATAGAATCCTTGAAAGCAAAACCACCTAATGATTAATGTCCGGATACAGAAAAAACTTGACTCCTCTGCAACCAGTTTGCTTTCCAAGGATTCTAATGCCCTGGAACTTTACCTATGCGCGCGCTACGCCGGTATTTCTTCGCACTCGCATTTTGGGCACCTGGGTTCTTCACCGTTCTGGAAGGGCAGGATCTTTCGCTAACACGCCCGGGCAGCCTGAATCTTTTTCACCCTTTTTCGTACGCGGACGAAGGTAACTTCACCCCTTTTCCTTTCCGCGTATCGGGTTATGCAAAGGTGGGTTACGACGATAATATTTTTCTTCAGCACACAGACGCAAGAGGAAGCGTTTACAATGAGCTTGGATTAAGCGCAGGCATTAACGTCGGAAATGAAACAACGCAGCTAACTGGCGATGTGCTGGCCGGAGGCGTTTCCTACTGGCAAAGACCGGGAAGAAAAATAGATCCGGACCTCAACCTCGATTTGTCGTTCAGCTACCAATTCAATGAAAGAACCGTCTTCGATTTCGCATCATTCTTGAGTTACCAGGCTCAACCGAACATCGGTTCCGGCGTCGGAGCGCCCAACGTGGTGGGAGATTACCTTTACACCGCCAACAAAATCTCTCTCGGTTTTCAATGGACCCCAAGGATCGCAACTTTTTCGAGCTATTCGCTCGATCTCCTACGCTATGACTCCCAATCTTTGGGTTCGTTTCAGGACAGGTTCGATCACTTGATCAGCGAGGAACTGCGGTACCTTTTGCAGCCGAGGATCGTCGCCGTCTTCGAATATCGATTTGGCGCTGTTCAATACCTTTACAGTGGCGTCGCAGACTCGTACTCCCACTATTTTCTTGGCGGATCGGATGTCATGCTCGGCGCTCGCCTGAAATTCGGCTTCAGGGCGGGAGCAGAACTCCGGCATATTGACGGCCTATCCCAGAACGAGATTTCTTATCCGTACACTGAGTCCACGCTCACATTTTTGTACAGGCCCGAATCAACGATCGATTGGTACAATCGGTACGGACTGGAGCAACCCGATGAAAGCCAATCGGATTATCGAAGGACTTATCGCACCGGGGTGAAGATATCACATCGAATTGGGGGAAGAACACGCGCCATCGCTGCGGCATATTATTCACACAACGAATATCACGGCGTATCGCCGTTTACCGAGAACATCGTTGAGGCAAATCTTGAGCTAACGTACCAAATCACACCAAGGCTCCAGCTAAGCGCAATTTATACTTTCACTCGCGATTTCTCTGATCTGGTTTCGCGCGACTATGTCCGGAACCGCATCTACTGCGGGGTTTCCTATGCATTCTGAAGACCCGATCATCAGGATGCGATGTAGGCCCGTCTCGGTTTGCCCAGTCTTGAAGCGTGCAAAGCGGGACGCTTCGCCTACTTACTTAGCGCCTCCACTGAGACGCTGACTCCGTGACCACCGTGACCTCCGTGCGAGCCTTTTGTCCGTTCATGATTCATCAGAAAGCCATCGAGGCAGCATTGGAAGCCCCAGAAGAATCATCGCGCGGAGGCCACGGAAGTCACGCAGGATGTTTAAAATCGGTAACTAGTGGTTCGCTGCCGGGCTTTGGGTTCCTTTAGACCGGGGCAAGATCACACCGGAGTCGCTGAGGAGCGTGGAGGGAACCCCAAACTTCGAACTGTGATCGCCGAACAACGGGAGCCATGACCTGCGGCCCCGAACAAATCCCCGCGCAAGGCCTATTGAAGATTCGCTAAGGTCTCTTTCCCTAGACGTTTGATCTCGGGATCGTCTTTCTCCGTTTCGCGCATCGCTAATCCCTCGGTAATGAGGCGTCTGGCATCGCCAGGTCGTCCCATATGCGCGTAAGTTCGCCCAAGCTGGATGTAGTGCATGAGGCGATTGGGATTTATTTGGATCGCCCTCTCAAAACATCTAGCCGCGTCTTCGTATGTTGAGTCGGGCAACTTGCCGTAAGTCATTAGTGCCAACGCCCGCTTGGCCGGGCTGACCTCGGCAAACGCCATGTGCCAGCGACCGAGCACGTGCCAACCCAAATCGCTGCGCGGATCCAGCCTGATTACCCTGTCCGCAGCGTCCTTGATTATACGCGCCGCGTCGAGTTTCTGACGGATGCTTTCAAAAGGTTGCAGCTTTCCATAACTGATGGCCACAGCTAGCTGCGCTTCAGGGTCATCCGGCGCCAGAGCCACCGCGCGCCTCGCATAGGTCAATGCAGTGCCACCCAGACTGAGCTTTTCCATTGGCTTTGGGGTATCGAACATCAGGTGCCGGTATTCGCGCGAGATCCGCACCAGCAGGCGCACGTTGTTTGGCTCAAGCTTTTCCGCGGGTAGATAAAATTTGAGTGCGTCGGCGGTCTCCAATTTCGCATAAAATGCGTCGCCCTTTTGAATGAGTTCATCAGCTGACCCTGCTCCCAAGGCTGCACCGGACATTAGCAGCGCCCCAATCGCAGGAAAGACCTTAGATAAAACGAATTTCATGACTTTCCATGGTGATGGTGGATAACGAAACGCAAGGCCCTGAGACTAACAGCGCATTTGCGCCTCGGCAACCGAAAAGCCTCAGCAACCGAAAATTTAGTGGCGCCACCCCCTTTTATTTAAGCGCGCATGCGCGACAACTTCGCGGGCGTTGATTTTCCGTTCAAACTCCGGATGTGCCAACTCGATCAAGCGACCCGCATTCAGGAGACCAGCCTCGCTGAATCTGGGCCCGATGAGCTGTAGGCTGGTTACCGGGATCGTCCGGTCATTCACAGGGATCGGAATCGCGAGCGCAGGATTTCCAGCAAAATTCACCGCAACGGTGTTCTGCAAGTCCAGCACGTGCGCTTCCAAAAGGGCTATTCTCCCAATGAACGGAATCGTTGGCGGCAGCGTCTGAAGAGTTGGCAAAGCGATGAAATCAACTTTTCGGAGGACCTGGCTCAGGGTGTTCTGCCATTCCGCTTGCCTGCTGAGAGCTTGCCTGTACTGACCGGGATACAAAATTTGTCCCAATAATATTATCGCCTTGGTCCTGACGAGCACGCCGTTTTTGAATCTATAGTTCTGGTCGCTGATCCACGCGCCCGATGCCGCCACAATATTTCCGTCCCTCTTGGCCTGGTCCCACTTCGCCGTGAATCCCCGGTCCAGAGTAATGACTCGGAATTTGCTCTGAGCAAGAGCGTCATCCACCGCTTTGTCGATCCTGGGGTCGGTGCCGTTCAAGTAGAGCCGGCCGATCCTGATATCTTTAGCCGAAGGTTTGGCGGCAACGGCTGTTCGGTATCGTGCTGCAAACCCGTTTTGCAAGAGATCCATCCCTTGCACAACGTGAGCCACGTCTCTCCCGATTGGCCCGACGGTATCCAGATGCTTTGGTTCAACCGGGAATAAGCCCTTAATGGAAATGAGCCCAAAGGTTGTCTTCAAACCCGTAACACCGCAGCAGGCTGCGGGTACCCGGATGGAGCCCGCCGAGTCCGTTCCAAAGGAGATATCCGCGCTTCCGTCTGCCACCGCAACCGCCGAACCGCTCGATGAACCTCCTGGAATAAACCTGCGCCAGGACTTGCTGAACGGATCTCTTGCAGTTCCAAAATAATCGTTCAAACCGGAGGGGGACAACGCAAATTCAGTGAGGGTCGTCTTTCCCACGATCCGCACGTTTCGCTTCCGCGCGATAGCCAGACAGTCTGCATCGCGAAGAGCCGGCGAAGCGGTCTTGGCTACATATTCAGAGCCGGCCGTAGTGACGACACCTTTCATATCGATGTTATCTTTAATTGCCAGGCTCAACTGGTTGTTCTTTTCAGGCACCGGCCAGTAATAAACGTACGCGTGGTCGGGTGAGCCCTTCGGTGATGGCCTCTGCACGACGTAGCACCCAGTAAGATGGTTTGACAACAAAAAGCCTGCCAGGATCCATCGTGCGATAACATACGGACGTTTTTTCATTTATTTATGGCTCTTTTCACAAAAGTTGCGCAAACGCTCTAGCCCGCAAAAATCACGCGTTGCGAGGAGCGGCGCGCTCATTGCGGGCTAGGGGCTTTCCCCCCTTATAAGGCTCGCCGAATGGTGTGGGAAGCCTGAACATCAAAGCCTAGCCCATGTTTAACACCTAGCGAGCCCGCGCCTCAGACCGGCGAGATGTAAGGATCTCAAGGTCGCGTCGGGAGCAGCGCCAACATGTTGTCGCAAAAAATTCTCCAAGAGCCTAGCCCATGTTTAACACTTTTTGCCCCGAAAGCGTCACGTTCTCGAGGGAGGGCCGCTAATTCCTGGAAATCCTAGTGACAAATAAAAGGTAGAATTTTTTGATCATTTTGCCTTATAGTACAGATTG
>DASZHC010000272.1:0-4656 GCA_035938215.1 Chthoniobacterales bacterium | reverse complement strand
ACTCGAGCAGTCAGGGCGGCTCGATCTCGGGAATCGGTATCCGCCGTTTGCTGGGTGCTTTGAAACTGTTGCTGGGCTTTTTTGAGTTCGGCTGCAAGAGCGTCTCGCTCTTTTGCAGCAATTTCGGCCTTCTGTTGAGCGACGTTTGCCTTTTCCTCCAATTGCTTCAATTCACCTCGGTCCACGCCACCTTTACCTTGGGCGAGCTCCGCGATTTTCTGCTCAAGATGGCCATATTCTTCCCTGGCGATTCGCGCTCTCTCCTTGTTAAACCAATGAAGCCCGGCGGCTGCTGCCAATGAAGCCAGCGCAATGAGAATAGGGAACCCGAACAGAATCTTTGCCCGCTGCGCTCTTTTTTGTTCAGTAAGGCTCCTCTGGATATAGTCAATCTGGGCTTCGGAGAGCGAAGCATGAAAGTGGTTAATCAGAGCCTCTCCATCCGAAAGGCTAAGACCTGGACTGAGGAGATCATGCGTTTGACGTCCACGCTTTTGCCAGAGCTTCATGCATCCATCAACCCGATCACGCATCCGGACGAACCCCTGGTCTTCGATCAGCCATTGCTCAATTCTTGGCCAATTTGAGAGAAGCACATGGTCGGCGATTCGAACGACCACAACGTTCCTGGATTCACTTTCCAGAGTGAAAAGGCCTTCCTTGAGCATGCATTCTACCAACTCTCTGGCGCCCGTGTTCCTCCGGTCATCGTATTCGGGAGACCAGATCAAATCTTTGTAGAGGCAAGGTCTGCTAACCTTTTTGCCGTCGGAAGCGAGGGCCACCAGGCGCCGGAAAACAAAGTCAAAAGAATGCTGCGCATCACTGCTGAGCGCTCCGAACGCGGACTCTGCCCGCTTCGCCAAAACGCCGTCGAACTCCCCAATGTCCCGATAATCCGCGAACCGCAACAAACCATCCTTGCGTTCGAGCTGTCTCTCATAGAGCCGCGATAGGAGGTATTCCAGCAGCGGAAGTGAATCCGTCCGTTCCACTGCGGCATCGAGCAAAGCTTCGTCCAAAGTTTGTCCGGTTTTTTTGTCTTGTTCGAAACGCAGACCGGCCGCGTTCGCAGGAAGCCGAATCATTTCTCCCAGTTCCTTCCGAGTAGGAGGCAGAACGTCATAGCGTCCCGACGGGCCTGAGAGCGATACCAGTTCGGAGAGCCGCTGGTAAGATTTGTAGAAATCGCTTTGCAGCGTTGCGATAACGGCGATCCGCTGAGTGCGTACGAGAGCCGAAATCGCAGCGACGTATCGCTGCCGGCTGTCCTCGGGAAATCCCGCGGTAAATAGGTCCTCCAGATGGTCGATGATAAGAGCCAATTGAGCCTTTGGTTTTGCTCGCCGGAGCTTTCGATGCCTGGAGAGTTCGGGATAATCAATTCTGCCCGGGATAAGGGATTGATTCTCGTCTTGACGAAGCAGATGATCCATTTCCTGGCGGCTTATCTGATCGAGTATATCTCTTGCTCGTGAAGCAACGAATTCGGGCTGTTCGCGAAGTTCAGAAGCCAGATTTTGCCATCCGGTTTGAGAAGCGTCTGGCTGAAGCTCGGGCAAAGCAATCTCACTCAGCAACGCCGTCGCCAACGCATCCAATGGATCTTGTCCGGCGATCCCGGCTCCGGGCCGTGTAACGGCCCTTCGCCACGGCCCTTCCCCAGGCGAAATACCCACTTCGGTAAGCAGTGGCAGTACGCCTGCGCGTACAAGGGAACTTTTGCCCGATCCGGCCGGGCCCAACACAAGAACAAAAGGTTTTTGCGCATCCGACTGCCGCTTCAAGGCGTCGAGGATTTCTCCAACGGCCCTGGTTCGCCCACAAAAAATTGGCGCCTGCTCCAATTCGAACTGCTGTAATCCTCGGTAGGGGGCCGATTTCCAATGAGCTAATCCGGAGGAGTTTTTTCGAGTGACGACTTCTTTCTGCAACTGCCTCGAGAGAAAGTCTCTGAAATGTTCTCGGAACAGGCTTTCAAATTGCTGAAGATCCGAATAGCAGGTGCATGCTTCGACGAAGGCGGGCTGCCGGTTCCATTTTGTAAAGAATTCCTGGACCGCATCCCATTCTTTGAAAAACGATTCCCGTTCTTCCCTGGGTTGTAACGGCGCTGGCGGTGTTGAAAGGTTACGGTAGATACGCAACTCTGGAAACCCAGCCGTTCGCTTAAGCTGATCGAGCACCCAGGCAACCTCGTACTCGTTGGCTGTCTGCGGCTGGCCGCCGTCCGGCATTACCAAAGCCGATGAGATCCTTGTTCCGAGTCTTGACCATAGGATCGAGACAACGAGATCGTAAGACCCGGTATTTGGAATTTGCTCCTGGTAATCCTTATCGAGATTCGAATCCTCATATTCCCAGAAACAAGGGCAAAGCCAGGATCTGCCCTCTTCCGATCCATTTTTGCCCAGCAACGGAATCTTGTCTTCCGCCCGGACGGTCCTTCTCCAATTTGAATAAGTGACCGTGATCGGAACACCGAATTCGGCGGCAATCGAACGAATCGAACGCTCCACCAAGCTACGCTCTTTCCGGACGTCCTCCGGGGAGGATACAAAGATGTCGATCCTTCTCATCGGTAACGGAGCAAATCACCGCACATTTTTAAAACGGTCAATACTGGTGTTTCTTTAGTTGGTTGGTGTTTCTTATAGTGGATCGACACTTTCCGCGCGAATCTTAGACAAGCAAATCACTTCGATTGCGAAATCATGGCACTTCACGAGGACCGGTAGCTTCGTACCACCGCCTTGAGAAAGAGAATGGATTGGGGGATTCTCTTTTCATGCATTCGATGATCCTGAATGAACCGGGAAAAGTGCTTCGAGAAGCCGAAGTTCCAGAGCCGAAACCCGACACCCGCCAGGTAAAAGTCAGGATAGGGGCCTGCGCGGTTTGCAGGACAGACCTTCACGTGCTGGACGGTGAATTGCCGCACCCGAAGCTTCCGCTTATTCCGGGACACGAAATCGTCGGGGAAGTGATCGAATGCGGTTCTCAAGTCGGGTCGCTGCAGATTGGCGACCGGGTAGGCATACCTTGGCTTGGTTGGACTTGCGGCGAGTGCGCTTACTGTCGAATGGATAAGGAGAACCTATGCGATAACGCGAAATTCAACGGGTACAATCTGGACGGTGGATACGCCGAGTTCGCGGTGGCGGACGAGAGATTCTGCTTTCGGCTGCCTGAGAGTTACACGGATGTAGAAGCCGCTCCTCTGTTGTGCGCCGGGCTGATCGGGTATCGCTCATTGCTCATGGCTGGATCGGCGGAAGAATTTCCGCGTCTTGGCATATTCGGGTTCGGCGCCGCTGCGCACATCATATTGCAAGTCGCTGTATTCGAAGGCCGGGAAGTTTATGCTTTTACAAGACCCGGTAAACGCAAGAATCAGGATTTTGCTCGATCCCTTGGTGCGATCTGGGCTGGTGGGTCGGATGAATATCCGCCGAAGGAGTTGGATGCGGCCATCATTTTTGCGCCCGCAGGTGCGCTTGTGCCCGTGGCTCTCCGGTGCGTGCGGAAAGGGGGAAAAGTTGTCTGCGGCGGGATACACATGAGCGATATCCCCTCCTTTCCCTATTCGGTTCTTTGGGAAGAGCGAAGTATCCATTCGGTTGCAAATCTTACGCGAGCCGATGCTCAGTCGTTTCTCAATCTTGCTCCCAAGGTTCCGGTTCGGACTGAGACTGAGTCGTTCTGGATGTCAAATGCGAATGAAGCGATCTCGCGCCTGCGAGCAGGCCGGATTCGGGGCGCCGCAGTGCTGGTTCCGAATTGGTGAGGGGAGTGGTCAGCGGTCGGTGTCAGTGTCAGTGTCAGTTTCAGTAGGGAAACCGGCGCAACTGCGGGCGCTGCCGGGCTTAAATCTGGCGCGGGCGGACGCCCGCGGTCTTCAAGCGAAAGTTCTCTTCTCAGCCGGCATTCAGGAATCGGAGAGTCAGGACGATCGGAGAAAAATGGAAATCCTCGCAAAGAAGATTCTAAAGGGTTGTAGTACAACGTTCGGATCGCGCCTTATGGACTGGCTGCTCCTGACTTCTTACTGACACTGGCACTGACAACTGACACTGACCACTAACTCATGGACTTGATTTTTCGCAGGGCTAACCTTCCTGACGGCCGCATCGGAATCGATATCGGCATTCAAAAGGACCGAATTGTTGCTGTCGAATTCAATCTAAAGGCTCATGCTGTCGAGGAGATTAATGCCGAAGGCAGATTGCTTTCGCCTCCTTTCGTGGATGCGCATTTCCATCTTGATGCCGCCCTTTCGCTTGGGCTCCCACGCATGAACCGGTCTGGAACCCTCCTTGAGGGCATTGCATTGTGGGGCGAACTCAAGCCTCACCTTTCGCAGGAGGCGGTCATAGCGCGGGCACTTGCTTATTGCGATATGGCGGTTGCCCAAGGTTTGCTGGCGATCCGGAGCCATGTCGACGTATGCGATGATCGACTGCTGGCGGTGGGGGCACTGTTGGAGGTTAAAAGGCGGGTTGCTTCTTATCTCGATCTGCAGCTGGTTGCGTTCCCGCAGGACGGATTTTATCGGTCGCCGAACGCAGAGCGCAATTTGCTGCGTGCTCTGGACATGGGGGTTCAGGTCGTGGGCGGGATTCCGCACTTTGAGCGCACGATGGCCGATGGCTCGGC
>DASZHC010000271.1:0-6537 GCA_035938215.1 Chthoniobacterales bacterium | reverse complement strand
CCGCGTTCATCGGAGGTCGTGGCCCGAACGATCGCAACATCTGGCGGAATCGAAGGGAAAAACAACCATTCGTCGCCTTCTAAGTTAACGAGCCGAACAATTTCCTTAGTTGTGCATTGATTCATCCGAGCGCCCTGCCGGCGCGGATCCACAAAGGTGTCCATGCCCACTTTGGTCAGAACGCCGGGACGGCCGGCAGCCGATTCGCGGTGCATGTGGAAAAGGATGCCGCTGGGAACG
This sequence comes from Chthoniobacterales bacterium, assembly GCA_035938215.1. GTDB lineage: Bacteria > Verrucomicrobiota > Verrucomicrobiia > Chthoniobacterales > JAFAMB01 > DASZHC01. Next base: position 6,297 of record DASZHC010000271.1, on the reverse strand, counting down.
TTATAAGCCTCGATCTGGTTATCGATGATCATTTGCCAGATCTTGGGGCTCGGCATGTTGGAGGGACCGCTTGGGAAAGAGCCTGCAATGACCCTTTTCAAAAGGCCGGGGTGGGCTATGTGATCCACCCCCGGAATGCCGTACATGTCGCCGGCGGCGATCGGGTGGATGGCTGTGATCCCGCGCGGTTTGCCTTTCTCAAGGAAATATTTTCCGATTGATCGTAGCGAGGCATCCGGGCACCCTAACCCGCTTGAGGAACTAACGGTAACAACAGCGTCATCGGCGATCAGTTCGCCGATCTTTTCTATCGGTATAATCTTGGATCGAAACATAATCGAGCGAGATGGCTTTAAAGGTTAAATTTGCGAAGAACCGCGGCTGTTCTGGCTTAAAAGTTGAGTTTCGGTGGTCGTCACCTGGTTTAGGTTTGGATTAGCGCTTGTGGCCGTCTGAATTTGGCCTTTAACATGATCGGCTACGCGCAGCGCCTGGGCGGCGATAGTGAGGGCCGGATTCACCGCGGCGGAGGCGGGGAAAAAAGAGCTGTCGACCACAAATAGATTTGGCACGTCGTGGCTCCGGCTAAAAGGGTCGAGCACCGATTTCGTCGGATCAGTCCCGAATCTTATCGTACCGCACTGATGCGAATTGGTCTCTATCCCCATGCGTTGAATGAGAACGATAGGATAGCCTGCCTTTCGTAACATCCGGGTGGCCGATCGAATCAGACGGTTGTGCGCCCGCAGATTGTTCGGGCGGAAACGAACTTCGATTCTGCCGCCTGCCCCCAGAGTCACTCGGTTTTGCGGGTCGGGCAAGTCTTCGGACATTACCCACCAGTCCACGCTCCTATGGGCGAATGCTCCCAAGATGGGTTTGGGTACCCAGCGTTGATTCGCCGTGAGCATGCCGGCTTGCAACTTCCCAAGTAGCTGCAGATTACCCAGAGGAAATCGGTAACCCTCGTCCCCGCGAAAGTAGAAATCATTGATCGCCATCGTTTTTTGGAACGTCGTCGGATTGATTCGGAAAGGATTGATTGCCATGAGCGCTGTATTGTTGTGGACCATGTAATTGCGGCCCACCAAGCCGGACGAATTCGCTAATCCGTTCGGATGAAGAGAAGACGCCGAACGCAATAGCAGCGCGGTGGAGTTGACCGCGCCGCAAGAGACAACAAACGCATCTGCGCCGATTCGCAGACTTTGGCCATCGCGCTCGATTTCGACTTCGGTCACTCTTTTTCCCGAGGAATCGGTGACGAGACGACGCACAAAAGCCCGAGTCATCAGTTCAACGTTGCCTGATGCAAGGGCAGGTCGCACGCAAGACATGTCGGCATCGGCTTTGGCGTGTACCTTACAAGGGAACCCGTCGCAGGTCTTGCAGCGAATGCACCTTCCGCCCTGTCGCAGGTCAATTCCCAACGGCAGAAAAAATGGGTGCAATCCCTTACGTTCAAACCGCCTTTTCAGGTCCTCGATGTATGGCTCGTGCGGAACCGCTGGAAATGGGAAGGGCGCTGAGCGCGGCGGTTCTGTCGGGTCGGCTCCGGTTTCGCCGTGGACGAAGAGCATCTGTTCAGCACGACAATAGTAGGGCTCAAACTCCTCGTACGTCACTGGCCAAGCCGGCGACACTCCTTCCTCGTATTCAAGGTTTGAGAAATCCTCTTTCCGAAACCTCGGAAGAGCCGCCCCGTATACCTTCGTATTGCCACCCACAAAATAATGAACTCCCGGTGGGAAGGTATTTCCCGAATCGTCGAACCATTGCTCTTTAGGCTTGTACCTTTTTTGGTTAAAAACCGCCTCCGGATCCCAGTTCTCCGGTTCCGACGGAAGATAATCGCCTCGCTCCAATAGCAGTATTTTCCGACCCGAGTCGCGGAGCGCGTAAGCCAAGGCCCCGCCGCCCATTCCGGTTCCGATTATTACCAAATCGTAAGTTTCCATAAACGCTTATTTTGCTTTTAGGCTAACCTTTCACCGAGCCTGCTAGCAGCCCGCGCACGAAGAAACGACCAAGAAAAATGTAGACAAGCGCCGTCGGCAGCGCCGCCACCACTGCTCCTGCCATCACCACATTCCAATCGACCGAAAATGAGCCCGAAAGATTATTCAAGGCGACTGTAACCGGTTGAGCACTGGGGTTTGGCAGGATCGTCACCCCAAACAAAAAGTCGTTCCAGATATTAGTGAATTGAAAGATACCGACGACGACAAAAGCCGGCATCGAGAGGGGAAACATAACGTGGGTATAAGTCCGAATGATGCCTGCGCCATCAATGCGCGATGCCTCAAGCAATTCATCTGGAATATTGGCAAAATAATTTCTAAAAATTAAGCTGCTGATAGGAAGTCCGTAGAGCACGTGCACCGTGATCAAGCCCGGTATTGTCCCATAAAGTTTTACCAACTGCAGAAACTGAATGAGCGGAATCAGGATGCTCTGATAGGGGATAAACATGCCGAAGACTAACAATGCGAAAAGCAGATTAGAACCGCGAAACTTCCATTTGGCGAATACATAACCATTAATCGATCCCCATACCGCGGAGATAATTGTGGCCGGGATAGCCAGCATGAGACTGTTGCCGAGATTCGGCTCCAGACGGTTCCACGCCTCAACAAAACCTCCGCCGCTAAGTTGCTGAGGTAAATTCCACATTGTCGAAAGACTGACGTTTCGCGCTTCCTTTAGCCCGGTCACGACCATCACGTAAACCGGCATCAGGAAGAACAACATGAACCCTAACAACACAGCGAGGATCAAGTAGTCCCACAAGTTTTTAGGCAGAGCCTGGCGAAGGGAGTAAAAAGGGGATGCAGTCGTGGTTGACATAATTACCTCTTGCGGAGATTGGACCAGAGATAGGGCACGATAACCAGGCTGACCAAAAATAGCATGACGACCGATGCCGCCGCTCCAAGATTGTATTTCGTAGCTTTAAAGGTCTGATCGAACACGAAAATACCTGGCACATCCGTGGCAAATCCGGGCCCGGAGCCGGTCATTGCGAAGATAAGATCGAAGATTTTCAGGGAGACATGCCCCAGGATGATCGCGGTGCTCACCGTCACCGGCCGAAGTAGAGGCATGATTACGTTAGTATAAATTTGGAATTCGTTCGCTCCGTCGATACGAGCGGCCTCTCGCAGCTCGGGGGATATCGTTGCCATCCCAGCGATGTACATCGCCATGGAGAACCCAGTGAGTTGCCAAGCCGCAGCGATCACGACAGGAATTAAGGCTACCGGAATTCCCAGCTGAATCGACATGTCTTTCACGGCCGGAAAAATGTTCCCAAGCCAATCATTGATCGAAAAGAGCACCGAAGGATCGGTCGTCCATCCCGGCTTGAAGGGGGGGCCGCCCATTGATGTGATCAGATGATTGATGCCCAGCCCATCAAACAAGAGGTTGATGCCTGTTTCAGGGTTGAAAATCCATCGCCATGCAATGCCGGTAACAATGAAAGAGAGTGCGTAGGGAAACAAAAAAACGTTTCGCAGGATTGAATGGCCAATAAGTTTTCGATCCAGGAGCATGGCTAGAAGTAGCCCGAAAAAAATCGACCCAATCAGAAAAAGGGTCGTAAAGACGAACATGTTCCGGAGGCTGGCGTGCCAGCGAGGCATCGCAAACATTTGCTGGTACGTGAAGCCGAACGGCTCTCGCAAATTGAGGTCCATGCGGAGGGTGCCCCATTTTGACAATGATACCCAGACCGTGATCGCGATGAACGCGTAGACAAAGATGATGCTCGCAATCATCGCCGGCGTGAGGATCAACGGGGGAAGTGCATCATCCAGTCGGAACCGGCGCGCACGAGTTGCAACCTGAGCCGGAGGGCGCAAGCTGGCAACTGATTCAGCTTTCACGGCGGATCCGTCGGCCGAGATTTGAGAACGGTTTTTTGCTTTCATGACGCTTGTGGGACCTGTCCATTCATTCCTGCGAGACAGCGGTCACCGTTAAGCAAACCGTGTCTCGCCGAAGAGGGACTTTTCCCCATGCAGCCCCCTCAAAGTTTCAAGAGGCAAGTGCTAATGCGTTTTGCTTTTTGAAGTGGATTTAAGAGGGAGGTGAGCCTGTTCTTATTTGAATAAGCAGCATCGGCTGCATGTTGTTCTCTGGAGTGGCAGATAAACCCCTTTTCATTTTGTCATTTCGGCTTCTTTAGCTGCCTGAGCCAGCGCCTTAACGAGCCTGTCCGCGTTCTTATCAACGACAAACGTAGTGATGTTGTCCAGAAAGGCCTGCTGGAATCCGGCTGGAGCAGCCTCGCCGTGGGCGCAACTCGGAAGGAGCTTGTCCTTGGCGAAGGAGTCCATCGACCAATTGTGATAAGGACCAAACTTGCTCTTATCGACATCGGTCCTAGCCGGGATCGAGCCTTTAAGCTTATTAAAGGCCTCCTGCGCGTCCTTGCTTCCGACGACCTTCAACCAGGTGATAGCCTCTTGCTTGTGAGGCGCGCCTTTAGCCAATGGGAAGCCGTCCGCAACGATAATAAACGCGCCATCTGTGCCAGGATGACTGACCCATCCGAAGTCTTCGTTGTCCTTCTTGTTAGCTTTGACGAACTCTCCGTAGGTCCAGTCGCCCATCGACGTAAACGCGCACTTGCCCTCGATGACCGCTTTCACAGCCTGATCCCAGCTTAACGCAGAGTGATCGGCATTTTGGTACCCCAACATTTTTCCGTAAGTCTGGGCTGCCTGTTTAACTTTCGGGTCGTCCCATGCTATCTTTCCGCTGAAGAGATCAGTCCAACCTTGAGGTCCGAGCGTCCCGAGCAGCGTGTTTTCAAAGAGTTGGGCGGTCGCCCAAATTCCGGAATCGCCCACGGCGAGCGGAGTAACTCCTGCGGCTTTTAGTTTTTCGGCGGCGGCGAAGAATTCGTCGAAGGTCATCTTGTCGCCAACCTTAATTCCATTCTTCTCCAGAACTTTCTTGTTATACCACAGGTTGTTCCCTCGGTGGACGCCCGCCAGCACGGCATAGGTCTTGCCATCCTTGGTCAACAGATCGATTAGATCTTTTGGAACGACCTTGTCCCAACCTTCGCTCTGATAGATGTCGTTGATGGGTTCGCAATAGTTCGCTGGAACGTATTGGCCGAGCAACTCCCAGCCTGGATGGGTTTGCCAGCTATCGGGAGGATTACCTCCTGCAAGTCGCGCCTGGAGCACGGGCCGAGCGGCTGACCCGCCGCCTCCGGCAACTGTCGCATTGATAATCTCTACACCTGGATCTGCCTTTTTGGTTGCTTGAAACAAGGCATCAAGTGCTGCAGCCTCACCGCCGGATGTCCACCAGGAGAAGACTTCCAGCTTTTTGTCAGCCGCAAACGAAACGTTAGGGATCTGAGCAGCGAGCAAGAGTGCAAGCGCAGCGAGGGGGAAACATACTAGTTTTTTCATTTTTGATCGTTGTTTGTGTTGGGGGAAAATGGCGAACCGGCACCGGTTCGAGAATGGCTAAACCTTTGTCCAGAGCGGCGAGGAAGAATTACTCGCCTGCTCGCGACAGCTGTTTTGCTTGAAAGTTGAGATTCTATTGTTGCCACCGGCTTTAGGGGGGAGGGGTGTGACTGTTTTTTGAGAAAGAGCCGCCTCGATTATTCGGCGAAAAGAGTAGGATCGATCTAAAGGGTCATAGTTCGATCTTAATATCTCTGCAAGTAGTTTTGTCTTTTTCATGCCCGCTCCTAAATAACTTAGTTCTAGTGAGCTGCTTTAAGGGTTAGGTATCCTGAACAGGAGTTCGGCGGCCACTCTTGCTTGACTCCAGAGCGGCAAGTGCTACCGCCAGCGACCGAAGGCCATCAGCTCCGGTTGCAAACGGTTGCGTGCCGGTCATTACCGCCTGGTTGAAATGGCGGATGGAATGCACATAGAGGTCCTCTGGCGGATCAAGCTTGATTTCGGTTTCTTCGCTGTCCCGCCGCAGCACAACGCGACCGACCGGATCTTGCGTCATGACATTCACAGCAAAGAGAGAACCTTCGGTACCATGAATCTCGAGACCTGTGGGGGCATGTTTGACGGTGAAAGCGTCATGGAATTGTGCTAATACGCCGTCGCGGAAATACATCACTCCCATTACCGCATCTTCCATCCCGCCATTCGCAAGCCCTTGAGTCGCGGAACGCGCAATTACGTCTTCAACCTCTGAGTCAAGCACGAAGCGCAGTGTGTCCGTGTCATGGACCGTGATATCAAGAATGACTCCGCCTCCGGCCTCAGGCCGAGAGAGCCGCCAGCCCTGGAGGCGCGGGGGCAAATA
>DASZHC010000270.1:0-5915 GCA_035938215.1 Chthoniobacterales bacterium | reverse complement strand
CCTTCCAAAACAGGCGAGGGAATGGCCGAGCGCTGAGCACTGCGGCGTAGTGTCGATTGAGGAGGTTCGACGGCGTCAGCATTAGCGAGTTGCTCTCTGTTGCTGTTTTTGCTGGTCTTTCTGGCCGGACGGACCTGCTTGGCCTCTTTTTGGTCTACCTATTGGCCTCGCTTTCACGCAGCCTAGCCTTGACTGCCCTGCAAGCGGCTTTGCCCAGGGGAAAACAAGCTGAAAAAGAGAAAAGTGGATTGACCACAACTTGAACTCGTAGCCAACGCCTTAAAAGGGCGATAGTTAGCATTTGTAAGTTGCTTGTTACTAGCGTCTTACAATTCGCTAATTTTTTGTTGCTGTGCTTGTTGCTCAAGATGTCCAAAAAGCGGCCAAGAAGGACATTGTGGGCCAAAAGGAGGGATCAATCCAATTTTGCTGGCCATGATTAGGAGGGTTGTGTTGCAACTTTGTCTTTAGTTTCAAGTTGCTACGCAACATCGAGAGGCCCGAGCGGTAGAATTTTGCGGCTCAAATCCGCAATTCGCGCTTGTAGACGAGGTCCCGTTCGCCGCTTATTGTCGGCTACTTCGTTCCCATGTCCGACAACCCAATTCACGTTGCCAAGATTGCTCGAGAGATCAAACTCCAACCGAACCAGGTTCGCGCGGTTCGCGCGCTCCTCGCGGATAATGCCACGGTGCCGTTCATTGCTCGCTACCGAAAAGAGGCTACCGGTTCGCTTGATGAAGTTCAGATTACTGCGATTCGCGATCGTCTAGAGCAACTCGAAGAACTCGATCAACGACGGGAAGCGATCATAAAGAGCTTGGGGGAACGTAGCCTTTTGACCGAGGAACTCGGAAAAAAGCTGGCTGCTGCAGAAACGATGACGGTGTTGGAAGATATCAACCTTCCGCTCCGTCCAAAGAGACGCACCCGGGCCACAATCGCAAGGGCAAAGGGTCTGGAACCGCTTGCAGATTTTCTTTTCCAAAATCAAACGGATGCTGCAGCCGATCCGTTCACGGAAGCCCATCGGTTTCTTGTCGAATCCGAAGAGAAAGAAAAGGCTGTGTCGAGCGTTGAAGATGCGATAGCCGGTGCTCGGGACATTCTCGCCGAGCGGATGAATGATGATGCGTGCGCCAGGAAGAGAATGCGGGATTTCTTTCACGCAAAGGGAATAATCAAATCCAACGTGATTGCCGGGAAAGAGGAAGATGGCGCCAAATTTAAGGATTACTTTGATTGGAACGAACCCGCCGCCAAAGCGCCGTCCCATCGTATTCTCGCTGTTCGGCGAGGTGAATCGGAAGGATTTCTTTCTGTTCGGATTCAGTCGCCGGAAGAAGAAGCGCTGAGCATTGTCGAGTCGCTGTTTGTTTGCGGGAACTCACCGTGTGCTGCTCAGGTGAAGGTGGCCACGCACGATTGTTATAGACGCCTTCTTGCGGCATCAATGGAAACCGAGGCGCGGATCGTTCTCAAGAAACGGGCAGATGAAGAAGCGATTCAGGTTTTTAGCGAGAACGTTCGCGAACTGCTCATGGCTGCACCACTGGGCCGGAAGAATGTTTTAGCCATCGATCCTGGTTTCCGAACGGGTTGCAAAATCGTATGCCTCGATCCCCAGGGCCAACTTCTGCACCACGACGTCGTTTACCCGGAACAAGGGGCTCGAAACGCGGATGAGGCTGCTACCAAGATTCGGGGCTATTGTGAGCGTTTTGGGATCGAGGCTATCGCGATCGGTAACGGTACCGGCGGGCGGGAAACGGAAATGTTTGTTCGCAGTCTGGGTCTACCGAAATCGATAGTTATGGTAATGGTTAATGAAAGTGGCGCATCGGTCTACTCGGCCTCGGAGGTCGCGCGCCAAGAATTTTCGCGTCAGGATGTAACAGTGCGTGGTGCCGTCTCCATCGGGCGAAGATTGATGGACCCATTGGCAGAGCTGGTGAAGATCGATCCTAAGTCGATCGGTGTTGGTCAATACCAGCACGATGTCGATCAGCGTGCATTGAAGCGATCGCTCGATGACGTCGTGATGCGTTGCGTCAATAGCGTTGGTGTCGAGCTGAATACGGCTAGCCCGCAAATCCTGGCTTATGTCTCCGGTTTAAATGCGCAACTTGCGGAAAACATCGTGGCGCACAGGAATGCGAACGGACCGTTTTTGGCCCGGCAACAGCTGCTGAAGGTGCCACGCCTCGGACCAAAAGCATTTCAACAGGCGGCCGGTTTTCTCCGCATCCGCGATGGTACGCATCCGCTTGATGCGAGCGCGGTACATCCGGAGAGTTACAATATTGTCGATCGGATGGCCGCGGATCGAGGTTGTACGATTCGCGATCTTATGCGCGATGATTCTTTACGTAAAAGCATCAGACTCGATAAGTACATCACTGATGCGATCGGGCTTCCTACCTTGACCGACGTCATGAATGAGCTCGCTAAGCCGGGGCGTGATCCTCGAGAGCAATTTGAAATTTTCGAGTTTACGAAAGGCGTCAGCAAACTCGAGGACCTCAAGCCGGGACTCAGGCTGTCCGGGATTGTGACCAATGTCACCGCGTTTGGCGCATTCATTGATATCGGGGTACACCAAGACGGTTTGGTGCATATCAGCCAGCTGAGCGATACCTTCATTAAAAACCCGGCGGACATCGTGAGGGTGCATCAAAAAGTGCAGGTGACCGTTCTGGAAGTGGACCTGCCGCGGAAACGAATAGCACTTTCGATGAAAAGTCGACCCGAGATTGGATCTACTTCATCCGGATCTCGAACCGACGATCGCGGCAAAATGAGCGGGGGACAGTCAACCACTCGCACCAATACTGCGAAGCCTACGCAACTTGGTGGCGATTGGTTTACTCAGGCTCTGAATAAGAAGCGGTAACCATTCGGCAAGCAGGATGACTTTCGGCCCAAATTTGAGCTTGAATCGATCGAACGAGCAAAATATCGGCGGGTAACCGGCCTGGTTTTTCGATCAAGGCTCAATCGACACCAGTCAGTTTCCGTTCAAACTTGTGAAACCGCGTTCCGCCGCTCTCCGTTTGCCGGACTTTGTTGAGCCGATGAAAGCGAAGCTTGTCGGTTCCATGCCGGTCGGCGCCTGGATCTACGAAATTAAATTCGACGGTTATCGCGCTCTCGCGTTGCGCGCCGGCCGTGAAACGCGAATCCTTTTGCGAAACGAAAAGGACCTTGGAAGCAAATTCCCGGCCGTCAGAGATTCCATTGCTGCACTCGATGTCCAGGATGCAATCATTGACGGGGAGATTGTTGCCCTGGACGAGAAAGGACGTTCGTCCTTTCAATTACTCCAAGACATCGCCCAAGAGAAGGCGCCAATCGTTTATTACGCGTTTGATTTGCTCCGGTTGAACGGCAAGAACCTTCAGGCTTTACCGATCGAAGAACGGAAGGCGCGGTTGGAAGAGCTTCTCAAAAAGCCGCCAGGCATGATTCGGTATTCGGTTTCCTTTACAAAAGGCATCGAAGAACTTCTGGGCCGCGCGCGAGAACTTGGACTCGAATGTTTGATTGGTAAACGCGCCGGTTCCCGGTACGAAGCCGGGAAACGGACCAGCGCCTGGATTAAGCTCAAGCTGCATCTTGAACAAGAATTCGTGATCGGCGGATATACCGATCCGGAAGGCGGCCGGAAATATTTCGGCTCGTTGCTTGTTGGTTTTTACGAAGGCAAGAACCTGAAGTTCGCCGGAAGAGTCGGAACCGGCTTTAGCGATCAACTTCTTCGAAGTCTGTATTCTGATTTGGAGAAGATCCGGATCGAACAATGTCCATTTTTCAACGTCCCGGCGGTTGGCCGGAGTCGTTGGGATCAAGGATTAACCGCCGCTGAGATGCGACGTTGCCATTGGGTTAAGCCGGTAATGGTTTGCCAGGTCAAATTCACTGAGTGGACTCGTGATGATCGCCTTCGTCAGCCGGTCTTTCTCGGACTCAGGGAAGATAAGAAGGCGAGCGAAGTCATGCGGGAGAAGGCAACCTAGAAACCTGGCTAACGAAATCGCTCCAGATTGTTTTCACTTTTCGGTGGCACCTTTCGCGTCACAGCAATTGCGGAAAATCTTCCGGTCGCGCCACGGATTCAACTTCGATAGGTATTATGATCGCAGGATCATCATTCCGTGGAGTGTTTATCCGAGAGCTAATCGGCCAGGCTTTCATGCGATCTGCCGGGAAGGGAACAAGGATCTCTTTGCCTGCCTCTCTGGGCTTAAACGGCCATAGAGCGCATTTTGTAATGAATTTACCTCTAGGAAGTTATGAACATGCGATTTAGAAATCACGCAGCTTTACCGCACTTTTCTCGTGGGCCCGGGCCCCAGGCTCTTAAGCCGGGTTTAAAATCGACGCAGAAAATTGATCTCACACTCCCCGCAAATCCGAGGCTCCGGATAAACTGGGAGAAATTCGGGTCACCTCGTCGTGCGCCGCATTTTGGGAGGAAAACCAAGCGCTCTTACCTGCTCTCCTTCGACAAGGGCGATTTTAGGTATCGCGCGTATCGAAATCGGATGCCGCAAGGCCTTTTCCTTCTTGAGCAGCTCTACGACGGAGGGACTGCCTGTTGAAAATACTTGCCGAGGAGGGGACTCGAATCCTAATAGAATAGTCTAAAATGTAGCGGCCCCGCAGAATGGCATCGGTGTCGGCATTGTGTTATACCGCCGAGGCTCAATCCGTGGATATCCTCAAAATCGCCACTTTCAATATCAACGGCATCCGCTCCCGGTGGCCGGCCCTCCTCGAATGGCTAGAGCGCGAAGGGCCGGATGTGGTCTGCTTGCAGGAACTGAAGGCCCCCGACGCGGCATTTCCAATCAATGACATTCACGCGGCTGGTTACGGAGCCATCTGGCATGGGCAGACATCGTGGAACGGTGTGGCCATTCTCGCCAAAGGGATGGACCCGCTGGAAAGCCGACGCGGGCTTCCCGGCAACGAAGGCGACACGCACAGCCGCTATCTCGAAGGTTCGGCGCACGGCGTGATCGTCGGCTGCCTGTATCTACCGAACGGTAACCCGCAGCCTGGTCCCAAATTCGACTACAAACTGGCCTGGTTCGAACGGCTGATCAACTACGCCGCCGGCCTTTACGACAGCGGTCATCCGGTAGTGCTTGCGGGCGACTACAACGTCGTTCCGACCGATGAGGATATTTACAACCCGCGTTCTTGGTTGAAGGATGCGCTGCTACAACCTGAAACCCGCGAGCGCTATCAGCGCCTGCTTGCTCAGGGATGGACCGATTCTGTGCGCGCTCTCTATCAAAACGAACGCATCTACACCTTCTGGGATTATTTCCGTCAGCACTGGCAGAAGAATTCGGGATTGCGAATCGATCATCTGTTGCTCAACGCCGAACTGGCGCCACGGCTCCGCTGTGCCGGCGTCGATCGCTGGGTCCGCGACCGGCCCCATGCAAGCGACCACGCGCCGACCTGGATCGAGCTAGATATGGGCGCGAAGAAGAAAGGAGCGAAACTGTAGCGCAGCACGGTCAAGCGGTCCAACACTCCGTCGGATAAGCCGGGTGTCGGTTGCAGGTGAGCTGTGGACCGGGCCTGTTTTTGCAGTTAGCGAAATCGTGGTACTGCGCCCAACTCAAGTGTTGGACGCTTCGTAGATGCTCTGGATGGCTGCATCCAGAACGGCGTTATACTCCTCGTCGGATTGCTGGAGTAACAAGCCGTCCAACAGCGCCCGCGAAAAGCTCGCTATGAGGCCGTGATTTCTGCGGAGGCGTTCATTTGCTTCTTTCGGCGAGTAGCCTCCGGACAATGCAACCACTTTCAGAACATTCGGATGTTTGATGCAATCAGCGTAAAAGTTGTCTTCTTCCGGTAACGTGACCTTGAGCATGACCAGTTGACCAGCCGGGAGT
>DASZHC010000269.1:0-4520 GCA_035938215.1 Chthoniobacterales bacterium | reverse complement strand
GCGCAACAGGCTGGAGTCATTTCGCCCCTTCTTTTTTTCGGCCTCACTATTGCCCTTTGCTGGCCGCGCCTCGCTCGGACTGCCAAGTTCGAGACCGGTTACCTCATCTCCCTCTTTTTACCTCTGTTTCTCCTTTACCTGTTTCTAAGCTTTCAGAAGGCAAGCCAGGCGAATTGGGCTGCAGCGGCATATGTCGGGGGGTTGATCCTTGTAGCTGCAAAATGGACGGAAGCTCTTCGCACCAGGCCCCACCTGAGATGGCTTGCTTTCGCGGGAGTCGGACTGGCCCTTCTCGAAACCGGGATCTTACATGAAACTTCCTGGTTGCATCTGCCGGAATTGCTCGACCCGCTAGATCGGGCGCGCGGTTCGCGCGACCTCGCAGCGCAGATTGACGAGTTGCAGAGAAAAACGGGTGCGCGCTTTGTGATTGCGAACAAATATATGACCGCCGCTTTACTCTCGTTTTACCTTCCCGATCAACCCGATACCTTCATGCCGGTATCAAGCCCTCCCTTTAACCAGATTGTGCTTTGGCCTACCTATCGAACAAAGCATCCGGCAGACAACGCGATATTCATAACAGATTCGAATCGAGTTCCTACGTCGGTGACGGAAGATTTCTCGGGCATTGAACCGATCGGAGAAATCCGTACTAGCGAAGCTGGTCGCAGCGTCGGACGGTTTGATGTCTTTTTCTGCCGCCGTTCGCCGTCGGATGATGCTCGGAATTCGTGCAAGTGAATGCCGCGGGAATCCTTGAAAAGCAAAACTGGTTGCAGATGAGTCAATTGGGAACCGCGGCTTCGCAATTCCGTCTAACGCGTATCCGCGCCTGCGTTTTGATCACGCTCTTATGGGCCGGTATTTACCTTCCCGGCCTGGGCTCCGTTCAACTTGAACACGAAGAGCCTCGGCGAGCGCTTCCTGCCCTTCACATGCTCGCCTCCGGCGATTGGCTTGTCCCCCGCGTTGGCTCTGAGCCTTATTTGCGGAAGCCGCCGCTCCTGAATTGGGCAATCGCTCTCAGTTGCAGAATTGCAGGCGCGCCCAACGAGTGGGCGGTCCGACTGCCTTCGGTCCTGTCGACACTTGCGCTGGCTCTGACGATCGTGATCGCAGGGGCGTGGCTGGGGCCGGAGGGAGGATTTCTTGCCGCTGTCTTCTTTCTGGTCAACTTCACGATGATCGAAACAGGTCGCTTAGCGGAACTCGAAGCCCTCTACGTTGCTCTGACCGGCATAGGGCTCTTGCTCTGGATGGCAGCCTGGATGCGCGACGCAAGCCCCTGGCGGCTCTGGCTTTTGCCCGCACCGTTTTTGGCCTTAGGCATGCTGACAAAAGGCCCGATGCATCTGATCTTTTATTACGGAGTGACAGTGGCCGTACTCGCATATGGAAAAAACCTCCGTTTGCTTCTGCATCCCGCACACTGGCTTGCTTTGGCGCTGATCATCGGATTCCTCGGCTGCTGGGCTGTTCCTTGCTCCCTGGCAGTGAACAGCGATTATCCCATGGGTGTCTGGCGCTTCTGGTGGGGTCAACTGGCATCGCGCGCCTCCACAGGTTCAGAAGAACACTTTCGTCTCGGAATCTGGTTGCTGAACGGGCCGCAGACGCTCAAAAACTTTTTGCCCTGGACGCTTCTGTTGCCTCTTCTTTGGCGCAAGGAGGTGATCGCGGAGCTGGAAACAGGCTTAGGAATCAATCCCAGAGAGTATTCGCTTTTCCGTGGAGCGCGATGGGGCATGGTTGCCACCTGCTTGCTTATGGTGCTTTTACCGAAAGGCTCGCCGCGCTATATTTATCCTTTGATCGTTGTTCCGTGTCTGCTGCTCGCACGCGCGCTATCCATCGATGGCTCTCGCAAATGTCCGGCTTGGTTGCCTGCGATCTGGGAACGCGTGAACGTTTGCCTGCTGGCAGTCACATCCGTTGCAATTCTGGCGATCCTTTTCTTTGCTCCTTACCACCGGGGCGTCTACTTCGTTTTGGCCTTGCTGGTCGCGAGCGCGGTCTGGTTTCTTTTTCTTTCCCGTAATGCTCAACCGATTAACCCAAGCGGATTTTCAACAAATCGCCTCGTTCAGTGTGCCCTCATCTCCGCAGGAACTACAGCTTTGGCAATGATAGAGTTTACCGCGATCGTGCGACCGCACATGGATCTGGCGAATAGCCATAATGCGCGTCCACTCGCCGGCGCAATCCTGAAAGCTATTCCGTCAGCGAAAGAAATCTGGGTAATGGAAGAGAGTTATAGACCCTTCTGGTACTATCTGGAACCGCGTGCCCGTTATTTCGTTCGCGCATCCCAACTCCCGCCTGAGGCCGATTATTTTCTGATTCCAGCTTTAAGAACGAGCGCGTTCATTCGAGATCCGAAATGGAACGGAATGCCCCCATCGATTCTGAAACGATTCGTCGATAACGAGCAGAAGGCTTTCGACCTAGTCAAGAAGTAATGGCTCGCGTGGAAATTTCACGAGCTAAAGCGCTCGCGAAACAAGGTCCGTCTCGCAGATTCGCGAAATTGGATAGTAAATCGTTTTATTTGAAGTGAGCAAAATCACTCGAGTCTATCTCATCATTGTTTCTAACCCAAACTTAGATGTTGTTGATTGCTTGCTTTGTTTCTGGTCCTGGCGGCACCAGTCCTTGACTTGCGAGTACTTCCCCTGCGTCCACGACATGATCAAAGCATTCCGAGCAGAAACGTCCGTTCAGTCCGTCATCCCACATTTCCAGCTTTGTCCATTGTCCGCACACCGAGCAATGCCCGAGTCCAGCATATGCGGCTTTGCTGATGGTATTTTTCATCAAAAGCTCCCTCAGTTCACCAATGTCCTGATTGCCACGGGCACCCCGCAACGGAGCGCATGTACAAGGGTCTTCACGGTGCCGGGTTTTGCCGAATCTCTGAAGCTCGAGATTTTCTCGTTGGCACTTATCAGGACGATCAATTTCCGTTTGCTTTCGCTCCTCATGGCCTGTTCTCAATTGTTACAACGGTGAACGAACCTATAGGGAGCATTTCGGATGCCAGACTTAGGATATGACGCGCAATATACTGATAATAAGTAATTTGTGCCTACGATCTACTCTGAACGGCGAGTTTTTGCTTTAAATTGCTTTGCCAGCCTCGGGATTGTGCGTCCCATGATCGAGACCATTGCGTCTTTCACCGGGAGGGACGGCCTCTGTGCTGTCCGACTTGTGTCTTTTCCCGGGTCGAAGCTGAATTGCCCTGGAGCGCACATGTTCCCCTCGAGGCCGCATTGAGCGGTAGAAGCTTGATAATTCGGCTGCGACGGAGCGATAGCCCTCCAAGTCTCCATCGATCATCGTGGCGACGAACGAATGGCCATTGTTGACCGCAGTTCGATGGCCTGCAATTGGTCCGAACGCAAAAGGTAGGGTCGCATCTGCGAGGCGACCGCGTTTTGCGGTGTGTGGCTTTGGGACTCCGGTCCGCTCGGAGATCGGACCCCACCAGGGGCTGGCGGAACGCTTGACGATCCTCAAACATTGTAGGCTGTATTCAGCTACTCCGTGCCCACCGTGACCTCCGTGTGAGCCTTTTGTCCCCTTCATAATTCATCAGATAAAGCCATCTTGGACAGCTCAATCGGCGAGCGTTGGAAACCCGAGAAGAAAGCTGTCTGAACAACGAGAACAAAATTCCCCTCATCATTCGCTAAGCGCCTAACCGACCTGCGGCGAAAGACTTGGTTAGGAGACGGTGCACTAGGTAGCCCTTCTGATTTCAACGTCGCCGCGATCCGTCCGATCGCTTAGCGATTGGCGCGTGAGTGAGGTCCTGACCTTCGGAAATGAACTCGGATAATGAGCTTGAAGGAACGACAATATCTTTTCTCGAATTTCGCATCGAAGATCGAAAGCTTCCGGAGCCGAACCTGCCGTCGCCAAAATTCGAATTTCGACGGAGTCCGACTTGAAGTCGGTAACCTGAAACGCGAACACACGCTTATCCCAGAGCTTGGATTCTTGAACGATCCGTCTTGCTTCCTTCCGAATCTCATCCACAGGAACGACAAAGTCGACGTAGAGGAAAACGACGCCGATCAAGTCAGAACTGTTTCGAGTCCAGTTCTGAAACGGTTTCTCCAGAAAATAGGTTATAGGAGCAATTAACCGGCGCTGATCCCATACGCGAACAACGACATAGGTTAAGGTAATTTCTTCGATGACTCCCCACTCGCCCTCGACGATTACATGGTCATCAATGCGTATCGGTTGGGTTATCGCGACCTGGAGGCCTGCAATGATGGTCGAAAGCGATTTCTGCGCAGCCAGTCCCGCAATGACGCCCGCCACCCCAGCCGATGCCAGCAGGCCGGTCCCAATTTGGCGGACCGGTTGAAAATTCAGCAGCGTAGCCGCGATGCCAACGACGATGATGATAAACACCAGCAACCTGCGGATCATCTGGACGCGGGTCTCGATTCTCCGACGCCTGTACGCGTCGTACTGGAGAACCTCCTGTCTTGACGTCATCATCG
>DASZHC010000268.1:0-26991 GCA_035938215.1 Chthoniobacterales bacterium | reverse complement strand
CTGAAGCTGGGAAAGAGCTTCCGTAAGGTTTTTGCCCTGCGCGCGCGCGCTTGCCATGACGTCCAACAAAAAGTTGAAACTCAGGTGGAAAGGTACCGTTGCAAACTGCGTCTCCCAGTTTGCGCTAATCGATTCCGGTGGAGTGCGCGTCGGGCCTGCCTTACCAACGCTTGTCCAGACCCCTTTCTCATCGCGATAGCCAAAGGTTACGGCGTACTCCGCGTCCGCCGACTGCACAGGGATATACCAGTTTCTTGCAATCTCGTTAATCTCGACTTCCGCCTCATGATTGCCATTGCAATCGACGTCCAAAAAAAGCTTACGCATCGCGGGAAACTTGGAATAATCGAAGTCCCAATAGGCATATAGCCAATGCGGGTCCCGCGCGATCGCGAACATCTCGCCATAACCAGACGGCAACTCACCAAGATCCTCGAACTTCAGCTTGTCGGAGGGCTCTACGGGAGCCTGCCCTTTCGCTCTCTTTTCCTTCTTCTGTTCGGAGGGCACGGCGTCAGATGCCCCTTTTCCACTGTTTTTTTTATCGCCGGACTTTTTGCTCATGTTTCAAACCTCAGGCGCGCGCCGGGGGCCTCGCACCGCCAAATGGTGGGCAAATTCCAGGGAAAAGCAAATTGAATTTAAACGGAGCCCCGTAGCGTCGCTGGAACGGACCCTGATGCCTCATCATATCTCCCTACAAACCAAGATTTTATGAATGAAGGCGTGACGCGCTGGCTCTCATTCCGCGGCGGATTGTTTTATTGCTTCTGCGATCGATGATTCGTTGGTTAAAAGACTCGCCAGATAGGAATTACGTAAAGGGAGAACCGTGGCGCGCTGTATATTTGCAGGCGCTTCGAGTCGCGAAAAAATTGCGCACGCAATCCTGGAGCGAGGTACTGATTTCACACTGTAGCCCAGCGGTTTGTTGCTCGACCAGAATCGAATCATCTCGACTCCATTTTGTTGGAATCGCCCCAGGTAGATCACGGAATGGCCGCGCTCACGGCTGCCGACAGCGTCGGTCCAGAATATCTTCATGAAATCTCCCCGCCGTGCTGCGTCAAAGGAAGTGAAGTTATGGCCGAGACCCAGCTCGCGAAAGAGGCAGGCCGTTCCCGGGCCGTTAGCGTTCCAGCGCCCCCAGATACCCACGCCGTCGGGTTGGCCTCGTATCGCGAGAGCTTCAGCTACCGGTCCCTCCAGAGCATTCCGCGATAGGCTCGATTGAATTGCCCGCACAAAGACGAGGTAGGTGGCTCCCGAGCAATAGGTGGACCGCGCGGCTAGTGGATTCACATCAAGCCGGCCTCCCCGGACTTGAACCGCCGATTGCAGATCATGAGTTGCAGCGTTTGTCGCGAGGTAGCCGCCTCCGTTGGGCATGGACTCGATCAGTGCGACTACCGTCTCATTGGCGTTGGACTGGAGCAATCGATTCTGGGCTTGAGCAGGAAATAAGCAGAGCAAAAGTGATCCGAAGAACAGGACTCGATGCATCATAAGGAAGCTTCCAATTCGCCGAATCTATCTTCGATCAGGAAACGTTGCTCGCAAGAAGCATCTAGCGAGGCCGCCTCAGACCGGCCAGATGTAAGGATCTCAAGGTCGCGTTGGGAGCGGCGTCGATCGGTGAAGCGGCCTCGCTTAGAATCCTTGAAAAGCAAAACCACCTAATGACTAATGCGCGGATACAGAAAAAAACTTGACTCATCTACAACCAGTTTCGTTTTTCAAGGATTCTAGCGACAGCGATTCATACTCTTTTGTAACAATCCGGAATCCTGGTGCTTGCGAAGCCTAACGATTTGTGGAAGTGTTCGGGTGAACATCCATGCCCCAGCTAACTGCACGACAGGAGGAGGTCCTCAACTTTATTCGCAAACAGCAACAGAGGACCGGTTACCCACCGTCGAGCCGAGAAATTCAGAGTTTTTTCGGCTTCCAAAGTCAAACCGCAGCAATGAATCATCTTCGAGCTCTCGAAAAGAAGGGAGTGATCCGAAGGACGCCCGGCAAAGCTCGTTCCGCAGTGGATCCAAATCTGCGCTTCCCTCGCGGCATCAAGCCTGTACCGATGCTAGGCGAAATTGCGGCCGGTATGCCGGTTGATGGCGCTGAACTGGGCGAATCCAGCGTCGGTATCGACCTGGGGGTTTTTGGAATCAGGAATTCGGCGGGAGTTTTTGCTCTCAAGGTGCGAGGTGAATCCATGAGTGGTGCTCAAATTGCCGACGGCGATACGATCATTCTTCAGAAGCGGATGCCGAAGAATGGCGACATCGTCGCTGCACTCATTGACGGTGATACGACGCTGAAGCGTTATCTCGTTGAAAGAGGTCAGCCTTTTCTGAAGGCCGAGAATCCGGCGTATCCAAACCTGATTCCTGCCGCAGAACTCACCGTTCAAGGGGTGATGATAGGGCTCCTGAGGCGGGTCTTCTAGTGTCCTTAAAAAAGCAAAACCGATTGCAGATGAGTCAAGTTTACTCCGTATCCTCGCATTTATCATTAGGTGGTTTTGCTTTTCGAGGATTTTGACTTGATTAAGGCTGTGTTGCCATCGTCGAAACCCCTATGAGGATCTTTCTGCTACTGCTCGCAGTCTTGACGGTAAACAGGGCGGTTGCTCAACGAGAGGACATATTCGGTTACCGCGATGTGGTAGGAAAGGCCGAGGCCCTCTCAAAGCAGCCTTTCGCGGCGCAGATTCAGGACATTTCGCCGGATTTGCAGGACCTTGACTATGACCTTTACCGCCGGATCCGCTTTCTTCCAGAGAAGTCTGTATGGAAAACTTTACCGTACCGGCTCGGTTTTTTTCATCCCGGCTACTACTTCAAACGACGCGTGATTTTTCATAATATCGAGAAGGACCGCGTCAGAGACATCCCGTTTTCGCCCGATTATTTCTACTACGATAAGCCGATCCAGTTTACGGGCCACGAAGCCTTTGTCGGGTTTAAAGCGTTTGTGCCTTCGATGCAACCAGGGATACAAGACGAGTTCATGTCCTTTCTTGGAGCCAGCTATTTCCGGGCAATCGCGAAAGGTCTTCATTGGGGACTCTCATCGCGGGGACTCGCGGTTAATCCGGGAATCAATGGGCCGGAAGAATTTCCAGATTTTCGCGAGTTTTGGATGCGTGAACCGAGTTCTGGAGACGACTATCTTGAGTTCTATGCGTTGCTGGATAGCGAGAGCGTTACCGGAGGGTATGAGTTTGTCGTGCGCTATGGAACAACTACGACCATGGATGTCAAAGCGACTCTTTTTATTCGAAAGAAGCCCGAGGCGCTGGTTCTCGCCCCTTTGACCACCATGTTTTATTTCGGCAACAATACCGTGAATAAGCCGACCCTGAAACCCGACTATCAGCCTACCGGGAAGACGGAATTTTCGATGAATAAAACAGATTTCAAGCGGCGCGAATTTCGCCCCCAGGTCCATGATTCGGATGGGCTGCTGCTCGATACGGTCTCCGGGGAAAAACTCTGGGCGCCGTTTGACAATCCTAAATCAGTAAGTGTTAGGCGATTCTCGAACGTTCTCTCTTACTCGATGCTCCAGCGCGATCGAAACTTGAGCGACTATCTCGATCGGGAAGCCGAATATCATCTGCGTCCAAGCGTTACTGTGATTCCTAAGAGCGACTTCGGCCCCGGCTTCGTACGACTTCTCGAAATTCCCAGCAACGACGAGTACACCGACAACGTCGTCGCGGGTTGGGAATTGCAAAACCCTCCGGAGCAGGGTGGAAGTTATGAGTATGCCTACCAGATGAAATGGCGAGGGGATGAGCCGGACACAAATCAGTTTAGAGTGCTATCGACAACGGTCCGGCCAAGTCCTGGTTTGAATGAAACGCGATTTGCGATCGAATACGGAAAACCGGAAGGCGGCGAGGCCATTCCGGTTGCGGAACTGAGGCCTTACATCGTGACCGGAGCGGGTGCGCAGGTGAAGGATGTGCAGTTCACGCCAACCGATCGCGGTTGGCTGGTCGGGTTTACCATCTTTAATCCGAATTCCACGCAGTCGATGGATATAAGCTGCGTCATATTGCGACACGAGACGTTCTGTTCGGAAAAATGGCAGTATCTCCTGAATATATAGCGCTTCTTCGCGTTGGGATTCGATCTTCTCCTGAATGGAAAGAGGCCTGGGATCGCATCAACGACTATCTTGATGCCCTTAAGACTCCAGATAGTACGGATCGCGAACTGATATTGTTGGCGAGTTTCGAGCGTGCGATCGCCAGAAAGCGAGGAGAACCGTTTACTCCGGCTACGGAGCTTGCCTTTGAAGAGACGCAAAAGACGCTCGACAGTTCGCTCGGGCACTTAATCGACGCCGAAGTTCCCGGGATGCGTCGCTCGGTCGAGGAGCGGGTGCGGCTTTATTTGACGGAAAACGTTGACGGTAACCTTCTTGGCCGGGAAGATGAACTTTCGGATGAGGTTCTGCAGGCGCTTCGCGAAGTGAAACTACAAGCAGCGCCAAACTTGCAGGTGGCCAGCATCAAGCAGCGTCCTTTGGAGTTCACGCTCGCGGGGAAAGGTTTCATTGGATTGGCGAAGAAATTTTCTCCGATAGGTGCGAGCAGGATTATCGCGTGGCTGATCGGCCTGGCGATCCTCGGGTTCCTTATTTTTAGCAGCCTTTACAAGTGAGCGAGATTCGGCGACCGTTACCCTCCGCCGATGCGAATAGAAGGACCAGGAATTAAACAATTCCGGCGTTCGCGGGTCAGAATATTGTGCGTGGAATTATGAGCGGAAACGATAGATCGGGGAAAATAGTCGAGCTGATCGGTTCATCAGCTTTTGAGGAAGCCTTCCAGCAAAAGGTTCGGAATCGCCGCTGGGCGGTAGCCCTCGTGACGTTCGGTATTTCCCTTGTCGGTCTCTGGCTGATGTTCGATGTCATGGGCGCAGGGGGATGGACCACTCTGAAGGGCGTGGAAGTGCTGTTATTCGGTCTTCTATTTACAAGCTTATCGTTCGGCTTCAGTCAGGCATTCCTTGGCTTTCTCGTCCTTGCCGAAGGACATGAACCGCTGAAAATTACGAATACGCTGGACGAAGAAACTCCGCTGGCCTCGACCGCGGTCGTCATGCCCGTCTATAACGAGGATGCCGAGGCAGTATTTGGCAGTATCCGGTCTTTGTATGACTCCCTTCAAGAGCGGGGCGAGCTGGATTCTTTCGATTTCTATATTCTCAGCGATTCAACGGACCCATCGAAGGCAGTCGAAGAGGAACTCGGGTGGGCCGATATCTGTCGTCAGACCAACGGGTTCGGCAGAATACATTATCGTCGTCGCAAACTTCCGGTTAATCGGAAGAGTGGCAATATTGCCGATTTTTGTCGGCGATGGGGTCATCGACACCGGTACATGATTGTGCTGGACGCGGACAGCATTATGACCGGTAAGGCGGTGTCGTCGCTGGTCCGTTTGATGGAGGTCAACCCGCGGGCCGGAATCATCCAGACGATGCCGCGACTCATCAAAGCGCGGACGGTTTTTGGTCGGATCCAGCAATTTGCGTCTCGGCTTTATAGCTCGATCTTTGCTGCGGGATTGAACTTCTGGCAACAGGAAGGAGGGAACTATTGGGGACACAATGCAATCATCCGGATATCGCCGTTCCTGTCCAGTTGCGGTTTGCCTGGTTTGCCCGGCAAAGAGCCGCTAGGAGGCCGAGTCCTGAGTCATGATTTTGTCGAAGCGGCCCTGATGCGGAATGCGGGATGGGGCGTGTGGTTTGCGTATGATCTCGAAGGAAGTTACGAAGGACTTCCTCCTAATTTGACTGAATATGTCAAACGAGATCGCCGGTGGTGCCAGGGTAACCTTCAGCATATGTGGTTTTTGCTGGCGCAGAACATCCGCCCGATAAGTCGAATCCATCTGGTGCAGGGTATTCTGGCGTACGTTTCGGCGCCCCTTCTTGTTTCGTTTGTGCTGATGGGAGCGTTGCAAGCCGGTTTGGATCACGTGAATAGCAGAGTGGGGATGTTTCCTTCAGCGTCTGCCGGGGTTCTCTTTCTCATGACGGTCACTCTCTTGTTTGGGCCGAAGGTGCTCAGTTTGATTCATCTTTTTTCGAGACCGAAGGAAGTTGCGGCATTCGGGGGTCCGGTGCGGGTTATGGGTGGCGCGATTCTTGAAACTCTTTTTTCTGTGCTGACGGCGCCGGTGCTGGTCTGGTTCCACACAAGGTTTGTTTTGCGAAACCTTGCCGGCAAGACCGTAGTTTGGAACACTCAAACCCGTGAGAGTGGTGACGGGCCAAGTTGGAATGAGGTGATCCGGGAGTATTGGCCGCTTCCCATTCTCGGCATCGTTCTTTCGGCGCTGGCCTGGTGGATTTCCCCCGACTACCTACTATGGCTTTCGCCTCTGCTCGTGGGGTTAATACTCGCCATCCCCGTTGCTCACTTCAGTTGCCACACAAATTTTTTTGGAAAATTGTTTGTAACTCCCGAAGAACTGAACCCGCCTAAAGAATTGTCCGGAGATTTTCGATTGCAGCTCCGTGAAGGCGATCAGTTTGTTCACGCTGTGCTCGACCCCCTTTACAATGCTATACACGTGGCGCTCCAGCGAAAAAGAGAAACGTCGTCGGCACCCTCAAGTGACTATGGCGCTTCGCTCGCGATTAAGCTCTTTAAAGAGGGACCCGATGCACTAACTGCTCAGGAAAAGCGCGCCTTGCTGACGGATGGCCACACTCTCGCATACCTCCATAGGCTTATCTGGAAGACGCCTGCTGAAATGATGCATCCTGCTTGGTCTAAAGCGCTTGCAATGTATCGAAGCGCGAAGCGTCGCGGCGAACAAGAGCCGGGCCTCATCGAGGCAAAGCTCGCGGGCGTTGAATCTGCTGTCACCTGAGTTGATGCCAGAATCCGTAATTCGGTCGAGTCAACATTTTTGGTGCACGAAAGAAAGTTTCTTCTTTAGGATTCGACCTTCGCCATGAGACGAATGATTGGGGTCGGAGTTGGTTTGCTCTTTGCGACGATCGCAGTTCTCCTCTGGAAGCAGAGTCAAGTCTCTGTTGCGGCCGATCAGATCGCTCCAGGCGACGCAGTATTTTATTTCGAGGTCCCCCACCTGGTTAGGACAATCAGAAATTTGCCCGATACCGCATTATGCCAAATTTTCCAGGAGCCCTCTGTACGCCGCTTTGTCAGGCAACCGGCTTCGATGATCTCGAAAGAATACCAAGGCGTCTGGAATTCCTTTTTGAATCTTAACTGCACGGCGCTTTTCTTTTGCGCGACCGATCCAAACCGCCAGCGCTGGATTGTCGGTTTCCAGGGCTCGTCGAGTTCGCCGGTTCGCAGCAGAGAGATCCAAAACATTTCCAAGCGGCTCTTTGGGCGCGGTGCGGTTCACATTTCACTTGTGGAAACGGACAAGGTTCGCTTTGTGGATGACGCGGACGGAATCTGTTTCGCCGAGATTGGTGCGTGGACGGTTTTGAGCAGAAATAGTGTTCTTCTGAGAGAGAGTCTGCGAAATGCTAAATCTGGTGACGCGGGCTTGCGCTGGTCAAAGCTATTTCAGGAGTGCCGGTCTAACATACGAGCACCTTATGACCTCCTTCTGTTCGCGCGTGGAAGTCCCTCTCTTAACTTGGGTAGCGGGGCAGGCTGGGAGTTTGATCGCGAGCAAACTCCTAGCAGCGCTCAAGCTGTCATGGCATCGACGACAATCGAAGGAGCCCGTTTGCGAGACACGATATTTACCTCAACCGGCACAAGCCAGCTTTACGAACCACTCAGCCGGCAGGGGCTTACAATGACAAGTGCCAAGACGATCGGCTACTTGGCCTCGCGGTTGGAACTTTCCCGCCTGTGGCGGCTCTCCGATCAATTTTCCGGAGATTGGCCCGTGGCTGCTACGCTTCGAGATTACATCGGTGAGACGAGATCGTTCGGCATCGATCCGCAGGATCTCGATCACCTCGTAACAGCTGCCGAAATTGTAGTTGACCAGGATCCTGCCTCCGGATCCTTTGTGACTGCCATCCTGCTGGAAGTCACGGATCTCGCAAGGTTTCAGCAACTGATCGATCGCATCGTTCGGGAGAAGTTCCCGGACAGTTGTCGTCCGACATCGATTGCCGGGCTGCCGGCTTATATCCTTTCACCCAACGAAAACGCTGCCGTTGTCTTTGGCCTGGTTGACCACCGGTTGTTGATCACCTGGGACGAATCGGTCTTTGTCGAAATGGTTCAGCGGTTGCGAGCGAAAGATCAGGGGCTTGAACACAACGATCAGTTCAAGGAGACGGAAGGTCTGGTAGCGGCTCCGAGTGATCTGTTTCTGTACATCGATGCGAAGGTCGGTTTTCAAAGGGTTTACGATGCTTCGCGGCCGATCCTCATCTTCGGAGCCGCATTGATCCCGGCCGTGAACCGTTTTGTGGATGTGATGGCACTCCCGGAAGGCGCTGAGATAGCCAAACATCTGAGCCCGATTGTTCTTTCACGGCACCGCGTTGCGAACGGATTTATCGACGAGTCAGTGGGACCTGTGACCGCGTACGAAGCTTCCGCCTTTGCGGTCGGGAGCGCAGTTGCGCTGGGATTGCTCCAGCGGAAATAAGTTGTTTGGCGAATGGACGCCATTTCTGGCCAACCCCCTGGAGCTGGAGGGCGTCCGCTCCGTCGGCGCCGTGAAAACGGGTGTTGTCCTCAGAGAAATCACACCAGTTCCTGAAAAGCACCGACAAATGGCGGCACTGCGAGCAAATGTTGAAAGTTGAGATCTGACCCCGTCGGTCACGGGGTGGAGTGCCTCTTCAACCGATATGTGCAGCACCGTCAGCCACTCGCTGGTAAACCTGTGCTGATCGCAGGTATTCCACAGTGACCTCCACTGCCGGATAGGATGAGCGAAACAGCTTTAGATGTCGCGGAAATTCATGCAGGCCGACACTGTAAACCGTTGCAATGTTCAGTTTGCCAGCAATGGTTGCCTGAAGCTCTTGAAGCCGATCACTGAGACCTTCGTACGCCCGAAGGATCTCCAAGCTGGCCTGAAGGAAAGCGCGACCTTCAACCGTAACCGAAAAGATATTCTTTCCGCGTTCGACGAGCGAGACCTTGAATTTCCTTTCCAAAGCGTGAATCTGCTGGCTCACGGCGCTTTGAGTGATCGAATTTAAATTGGCTGCCTTGGAAAAGCTCGAAGTCTCGACCAGATCACGGAAGACTTTTAAAATTTCGATCTGCATCAGTAAAGACTTTGATACAAGGATGCCTGCAGAATAAGTTCAGCTAATAGTCGAGTCAATGGAGGCGCGCATTGCTGAAAATCTGGAAATGGTTCGCACAGCTATTTCACAAGCTGAACATGCTTCAGGAAGAGCGCCTGGAAGGGTCGAGTTGATCGCAGTAAGCAAGACGCATCCGCCAGAGGTCATTCAAAAAGCGGTCAACGCCGGCCAGTTGGTATTTGGCGAAAACAGAGTACAGGAGGCGAAAGCCAAGATCCCGGAACTGCCGTCGAAACTTCGCTGGCATCTGATTGGGCATTTGCAAAGCAACAAGGTTCGCGTTGCCCTTGGGCTATTCGAAATGATTCACGGGGTCGACTCAGTGGAGTTGCTCAGTGAAATTCAGTCCAGCGCGAATCAACTTGGAGCATTTCCAAAAATCTTACTCCAGGTGAATGTTTCCGGTGAATCTTCGAAATTCGGGTTTTCACCCGAGGGGTTACTCCGCCAGATGGAGTCAATCTTACGAGTAGACCGGGTTGAAATTTTAGGACTGATGACGATACCGCCGCTGGCCCCGCGTGCAGAGGA
This sequence comes from Chthoniobacterales bacterium, assembly GCA_035938215.1. Lineage (GTDB taxonomy): Bacteria > Verrucomicrobiota > Verrucomicrobiia > Chthoniobacterales > JAFAMB01 > DASZHC01. The sequence continues at coordinate 17,161 of DASZHC010000268.1, read as the reverse complement.
TTCGCGGAAATATTTCATCCGCTTGCGAGAGGTTCGTGATCGGATAGAAAAGGAGAATCGAATCTTGTTGCCTCATCTCTCGATGGGGATGAGCGGCGACTTTCGTGTGGCGGTGGAAGAAGGGGCGACATTGGTCCGTGTAGGGACGGCGATATTTGGCGAAAGACGTCCGTAAGGTTCCAACACCATGAACAACCGCCTGGCAATGAATGTTGCAGGATTTTTGGGATTTTCCGGCGTTTTGTCCGGGGCGTTCGGAGCACATATCTTGCGCGATCTTCTCGAGCGACTTGGCACAACAGAGTTTTGGCACACCGCCGTTCTCTATCACTTAGTGCATGCGGTTTTGCTTCTTGTATTCGCCGGCTGGCGGCCGATTCCCCGGCTATCCTACCTCCTGATCCTGTTCGGGGTCATCGTTTTCAGCGGCTCGTTGTATGCATTGGCATTGACGAATTTGCGGTGGTTTGGAGCAATGACGCCGCTCGGCGGTTTGGGAATGCTGTTCGGATGGCTAAGCGTAGCCCTGTGGAAACAAAGCAAGTCCGGATAGCGAACGCTTTCAGTGGCCCAGATCCGGCAGCGAAATCCGGCAGCGAACGGGTTCCGGTTGACCAGCCTGCAACGAGACTCAAGGGATTACCCCCATAGGCGCTAACTTAAGCTCACAAACGGTCACAAACGCGCTACGATGTAGGCGAACCGTCTCGGTTTGCACGGTTTTGAAGCGCGCAAAGCGAGACGCTTCGCCTATTGCGCTCAAGTTAGCGCTTATGTAGATTACCCCCTTAGCTTTGCGTCGGCCTGAGCGCGGTACTGCCGATCCTGGGCGTCCAGCGGTTTGAGCTGTTTCACTTTGAGCCACTGCGCCCTGGCTTCCTGCCCCCGTCCCATCGCTTCCAACGCCAGGGCATATTCTGCGTGATGAATAATTTTCTGTGGCGCGGCGGCGATTGCCTTCTGAAAATATTCAACAGCCCGCTCTTTGGACGCAGGCGGAAGCTGGCCATAAAGCGCCTGCGCAATGCCCCTCAGAATTGGATTTAAGGTGGCCATGTCAAAATTCCAGCGTGCGAGAATAAGCCAGCCCAGGTCGCTCTGCGGATTGAGGTCAACCGCCTTTTCGGCTTCGGACTTCACCACCTTGGAATATTCCATCTTCGTTTTATTATCTACGAAGTCGGTCATCTTTCCGTAGGCGACCGAGAGACAGACATGCGCGTCGGCATTGTTGGGTGCTTCCCGGACTGCTCGCTTGGCGTATGCAAGCGCCTGATTGGCGTAATTCAACTTGCGCGTCCTATCTTTTACTGCATCGATCTTATCTGAATAGTCTTGCGATAGCTTGATAAGTACGTCGGGATTGTTGGGGCTGATCTTTTCGGCCTGGAGCAGGGTCTGGATCGCAGCGTCCGCCTGCTCTTGAGCATCCAACTCATCGGCCTTATGAAGCAATGCCGAAACATCGGAAGACTGTGCAAATCCAGGACCGACGATGAAACTCATCGCAATTGCCGCTAAAAAGATCTGTATATTTTTCATAGACCTGGATGGATGCGGCCAACTCCTTACTGGTGCCCTTCCCGGGGGCTCCGGTTTTTGACCCTAAAAGAGCCGCAATGTTCGCGGACAGGATTCTAGTCTAGTCGAGGCGAGGTGTCAGGTCTTTTGCCTTAAGCGATTAAATCGGCGAAGAGTTTTTTAGGTTGCTCTGCGTGAGAATCCCTTTGACATCGGCCGGAGCGAGTCATAGGCTTCGCGTTCTTTTTCTTAAGGATTCCATGAAGACTTTTTCTGCCAAGTCGAATGATGTATCGCGAAAATGGTACATCATTGATGCGAAGGGGCGGTCGCTTGGTCGAGTTGCCGTCACAGCTGCAAATATTCTTCGCGGCAAAGGCAAAGCAATATTTACCCCCCATGTTGATACGGGCGACTTCGTTGTTGTGATCAATGCGGAAAAAGTTCGTTTGTCGGGCAAGAAGGAACTGCAGAAGGAGTTTATGAGCTTTTCCGGGTATGTTGGCGGCCATAAGTCGGAAACCGCCGGGCACAGGCGCGAGCGCAGGCCGGAACTGTTAATCGAGCGTGCCGTCAAAGGTATGATCCCACACAATCGTCTTGGCAGGGCGCTGTTTACAAAATTGAAAGTTTACAAGGGTGAGCTGCACCCGCACGGGGCGCAACAGCCGATAACCGTCGCCTAACCAATTTCGAGAATATGTCAGACGTATTTGCCGCCACCGGTCGTCGCAAGAATGCAGTCGCACAGGTCCGTCTTTCGCGAGGATCTGGAAAAATTGAGGTCAACGGTCGGCCGCTCGAGGAATATTTTCCAACGCCCGCGCTCCAATTTACGGTCTTGAAGCCCTTCGAAGTCACCAAGACCAGCAACACCTTCGACGTACACGTCAAGGCGACGGGTGGCGGGGCTTCAGGACAGGCCGGAGCGGTTCGGTTGGCGATTGCGCGTGCGTTGTTGGAGCATGATGTCGCGATGAGACCGGCTCTGAAAGAGGAGGGTTTGCTCACTCGGGATCCCAGAATGAAAGAACGGAAAAAATCGGGGCAGCCGGGCGCTCGCAAACGATTCCAGTTTTCCAAGCGATAGACCAGGTTAATACGACCTTTGGAAAGTCCCGGAACCCGAGCGCTCTTTTTTTACGAAAGATGCGGACTAACGAGGTCCAGCTCGAAGGGACACGTGCCCGTTGGGTTGCTTTTGGCTTTCTGAGCCAGTAGCTTTACTGTCTGATGTCCTGCTCCAAAATTGACCCATCGTTGCATCAGGCGAAAAAGCCAGGGTGGATCAAGGTCCGACTCCCTTCTAACCCGGTTTTCTTTTCAACGAAGGCGCTGATCTCCGATCTTCGGCTTCACACGGTCTGCGAATCGGCGCAATGCCCTAACCGGTGGGAGTGCTGGAGTCAGGGAACCGCCACTTTTATGATTGCAGGGGAACGCTGCACCCGAGCATGCGGATTTTGCGCAGTGTCCACCGCGAAGCCCTTCGCGCTGGACGTCGACGAACCCGACCGCGTTGCCGAAGCAGTTCGTCGGCTAAAACTTAAACACGTGGTGGTCACGGCCGTAGCGAGGGACGATCTTCCAGATGGAGGCGCAAACCATTTTGCACGGACCGTCCGTGCAATTCGGGCGTTAGACTCCGAGATCGTTGTAGAAGTCCTGACGCCGGATTTTAACGGAAGAGAGAGTTCGCTGGCGATGGTTCTGGAGGCAGAACCGGACATTTTCAATCACAATGTGGAGACCGTTGAAAGGCTGACGCCTTTTGTGCGGTCTCGCGCGAAGTATCGTCTCTCGCTGAAAGTTTTGCGTCGGGCGAAGGAATTGGATCCCGCGGTTGTAACCAAGAGCGGCGTCATGGGTGGATTGGGGGAAACCGAGTCTGAATTGTTTCGGACACTAGATGATCTTCGAGCCGCCAATGTGCAGGTTTTGACCCTCGGCCAATATCTCAGGCCTACACCCGATCACCTGCCGGTTCTCGAATATATTCGTCCGGAGACATTCGAGGCCTACAAGGAAGTTGCCGAAAGAAAGGGCTTCGACTATGTAGCGTCGGGCCCGCTTGTTCGCAGCTCTTACCATGCCGCCGACTATCACCCTGCTCGCCGGCGATCGAGATAGGAGAAAGTAGGGTCGCATGTCTGCCAGGCGGCCGTTCTCGGTTTTGAACGCAACGGCATCACCATTATATGCCAGACGGTACACTCTCCAGGGACTGACGGTGGAGGCTCTCAAACCTCTGGAGGTGCTTCGGCGACTCGTCCGGCGAGGAATTCGTTAATTTTAGTTAGGGAGGGACGGCCTCTGTGCCGTTCATTTTTCTCCTTGTTGTAGGCCCGAAGTGATTAGTCGGACGGCACGGAGACCGTCCCTCCCACGAAAAACGAAATCGGCGAAGATGCCGAGGCGAGCTATTTGTGAACGCTAGCTAATGCGCTGCCGTAGGTGCGGAGGCCTTTCCGACCGTAAATTCTTTTCTTAGTGAATCGATTATTGCTGCGTTGCCAATCTGGCGTTTTTCCTGGATTTCACGAACGAGCTGTTCCTCCAGGCGCCGTCGTTCTTGCAGATAGCGCTTATGAAACATTGAACGTTGCTCTTCGTTGAGTTGGAGACCTGATTTGACATAGGCTTCGTTGATCGAAGCTTCTTGTTTCTGCTTTTGGACCCGTTCTCTTTGGCGTAAGACCTCTCTTTCATCGGTGCTCAGGTCCTGCCAGCGGCGAAGATTTTGCAGTATTCTTTCTTGCTGCTCGGGTGAAAGCTGGTCGAAAGCTTTGCGCAAGAGCTCAAATCGACCTGAGCTTGTCGAAGGCGTTGATGAAGCGAACGGTGTCGCGGATGAGCTCGGAGAGGCGGAAGCCACCTGTGACTCAGCCGCTGTGAGCGTGAAGCCGAGCAAAATCAGTGCGGCGAAGAATCTAACCATACGGAAGATTCCTCGGAGGAGAGAGCGGAATCCAAATCTGCAATCAGCTCGAGGTCACTTGGCTCAGTCTGCGTAGTCACTACAGGCTTAGTCTCCCTCTTGGGTTCCGTCCGAACACTGAAAACGGTAAAAAACACCGCTAAGGCCCCCGCAAGCGCCCCAGGTAACCCAAATCTTGCCCAGTTCGCCCAAAATGAGCGACGATCCGCCTGGAGTTTTCGTACGGCTGCGACGGTCTTGGCGACGAAAAAAGGGGACGGATCGGCGACCTTCGCCTTCCCAAGCAAATCCCAAAGTTGATCGCGTTCTGGATCGTTCATTGCTTAGAATTGAACACCATAATTTGCCCAAAGTTTCATTTGGACAACGCGCCTCCACCTTAGAAGCACCACCAATATCCTACTACAACAGCTCAGCGCTGTCCTGCAGGAGTTTTATTCGCCTGCTTCGAGGAAGCCTTCGAGTTGACGAATTCTGGTCGGATGCCGCATTTTCCGTAACGCTTTGGCTTCGATTTGCCGGATGCGTTCGCGCGTGACCCGGAATTGGCGCCCGACTTCTTCCAAAGTACGGCTGTAGCCATCCACCAGGCCGAAGCGCTGCTCAAGGACCTGCCGCTCGCGTTCCGTCAAGGTATCCAGAACGTCTCGTATCTTTTCGCGAAGCAGTACAACCGCGGTCATGTCACTAGGATTCTCTGCCCCTTTGTCTTCGATGAAATCGCCGAAACTCGTGTCATCGCTGTCGCCGACCGGACTCTGAAGGGATATAGGCTGCTGAGCCATCTTCAGAACTGCGCGGACCCGTTCGACGGGCAACTGGATCTCTTCAGCGACTTCCTCCGGAGTGGGTTCTCGTCCGTACTCCTGAACAAGCTGCTTCTGGACCCGCATCAGCTTGTTGATAGTCTCGATCATGTGGACCGGAATACGGATAGTCCGGGCTTGATCCGCAATCGACCGTGTGATTGCCTGCCGGATCCACCAGGTAGCGTAGGTCGAAAACTTATAGCCGCGCCGGTATTCGAACTTCTCCACCGCCTTCATCAGACCCATGTTGCCCTCCTGAATCAGATCAAGAAAAGACAAACCGCGATTGGTGTATTTTTTGGCGATAGAGATGACCAAGCGAAGATTCGCCTCTACCATTTCCGTTTTGGCCCGAAGAGCTCTCCGAAGCCAATCTTTAAGATCTGAATGTTGAAGAAAAAAGTCTTCAGGCTGTTGCCAGAGTCGGTATTCAAGGTCTCGCAAACGGCTTTTGTAATCGGTTAGTCGCTCACGGGCCACCGCAGATCCTTGCTCGGCACGCGAGATTTCGGTCTGCAGATTGCTCAGGATACGAAGCTGGTCATCGGCCAACTGAACGAATTCTTCCGTCACCTTCTGTTTGAAGTAAAATCGCGGATAGAGTTTCATCAGCGCCGCGTGAGCCTTTTGAAAATCTGATTTGAGCGATGATTCTTTTCCGGTGCCCCGAACCTCAACGAGCTCACGATAAAGAGTGGCGACCTCGCTGCTGGACCGCTCGACTTGCGAACAAAGCTTCGGCAGCGCCTTCATATAGCGCTCTCGACTTTCTATTTTCTTATCAAGAATCACGCGATCGAAACGTTCCCGGCCTTCGATTAATTTCTGGGCCAGTTCGAGGTGCGCTTTGGACGTGAATCCGAAACGGTTGATGAATTTCTGAACCATCAACTCTGCGTCTTCGATCCGCTTTGAGATTTCAACTTCCTGTTCTCTCGTCAAAAGCGGCACTTGGCCCATCTGTTTGAGATACATGCGGACGGGATCGTCCAGGATATCCAGCTTCTGGTCCTTTTCCTCGTCCTCGTCATCAATGTCCTTTTTACCATCCTTATAGCGGTCCACCTCAGACGGATCGATGATATCGACTTCCATGGAGCGTAGCCGGCTGATGAGTAATTCCAGCTCTTCGGGATCAGACATATTTTCCGGCAGCGCTTCATTGATGTCGTCGTAAGTAACATAACCTTGTTCCTTAGCGAGTTTCACCATGTCGCGAACGCGCTCCTGGAGATCAAAACTCGTGTCCGACTGTGACAACCTGGAAGGGTAGGCCGAGTGGCCGTTGGTTGATGCTGCAATAAACTCTTCTGTGGATTCCGTTGCCGAGGGGCTCGAACCGGAGTCGGGAGCTTTCCGTTTTGGATTCACGGCGCCGTTCCCGAGGAGCTTAGGTTTTTTTTCCTCTGAGCTGGTTTTCGAGTTCGTGGTCCTCGCTTTGGCAATTTTCCATTTGGACGAGTTTTGAGAGGTACGTTTTACCATATCCACCTACGAATGCTTTCGCTGCGGCTCCTGAAGAGCGGGATGCGGGAGGTTGTAATCGGATAGATCCACTGTACTTACGGTGCCCGGCTCGGAAGTCGCGAAATATCTGTGAACCGGGATTCGAGGTCAAGGACTTCTTTGAGTTCTTCAATTGACTGCCGATGAGCTATCGGATCGTCGGATGTCAATCGTTGAATATTTTCCAGGTGCTGTTTTCTACGCTGGATTTCCGCGTAGGCGAGCTCGGTCCAAAATCGTTCCCCCATGCGCTCGTTGAGTTCCTTGTTTGCGAGAATGGCGGATAATGCGGAGGCTTCGGCCTGGGGCAGCGTTGCGAAAAAGCCGGCGATACTCGCGGGCTCGTCAGAGGCCAGATCCGATTCAAAAATCTTTGAGAGCAGTTCAGCCCCCTCCAGTTGCCTTAAGACCGGCTCCCAGGGTTGCCGCCGAATTTTTTGCAACAAATCGGGAATTGTTAAGGAGGCTTTGCAGATAACGGCCAGTTTATGGGGAGGCATCACTACCGAATTGGTCACAACATCTTCTCTCAGCGTTCTTGCCCCGGAGCCTTTGACGTGCGCAAATACCATCTGCGAAAGTGTCTCGCGTGTTATCGTTAACAGACTTGCCAGGCGGCTTATGAGCGTATCCCTCAGGACGGGGTCCGGGACTGCTCGGATGAACTGGGACATCTTCCGCGCAAAAGCAACCCGACCCGCGGTCGTCCTGGATTCTGCTGCGCTGAGGATGCGGTTCACCTGAAAGTCAAAAAAGTCTTCCGCCATTTCAATTCTTGTGCCGAACGCTTGACCGCCCGATTTTCGAATAAGCGAATCGGGATCTTCGCCCGGAGGCAATTGCCCGAGTTTCACCTGGAGCCCTGCACCGAAAAGAATTTCCAGGGCGCGTTCTCCTGCTTTCTGGCCGGCCGCATCTGCATCGAAAAACAAAACGACTTGATCCGCGAAACGGCGGAGCAGCGCCGCATGACGCTCTGTGAGAGCTGTACCTTGTGGAGCCACGACATTCCGTATGCCTGATTCGAAGCTCATTATCAGGTCGATCTGGCCCTCCAGTACTATCGCCTCGTGCGCGTTCGCGATGAATCGTTTTGATTGATGAAGACCGAAGAGAATATTTCCTTTCGTAAATAAGGGTGTTTCCGGGGAATTGACGTATTTTCCGCCTTTTGCCGCGGGATCGAGAATCCGTCCGCAGAATGCGACTACTTCCCCAATGTCATTGCAGATCGGAAACATGAGACGATCCCGAAAACGATCGTAAATGCCCGAGTCGCGATTTTCCTCTTTCTTTAGCTTTACAAGCCCACTTTCGATGAGCTCGTTTCTGTTGAATCCGGAACTCTCAGCCCAGGCAATGAGCGAACCCCAGCCCTTTGGGGCGTAGCCAATTTGCCAACGCTTTGCCATGTCCACATTGATTCCACGATTTCGCAAATAGGCACGGGCATGGTCTGCGGCTCGCGTGCGGAGCAGATTTTGATGGAACCATGCAGCGGATTCAAAATGGAGGCGTAGCAAGCGCTTCCTCAGATTCTGGGTTGCCTCTTCTTTCGCACTAACCTCGATTTCGATGATCGGGATACCTGCTCGCGAAGCGAGACGGCGAACGGCTTCCGGAAAATCGACGTTTTCATATTGCATCAAAAACTGGAACACTGCGCCGCCTGCGCCGCATCCGTGGCAATAGAACGATTGCTTTGCAGGATTGACGTAAAACGACGGAGTTTTTTCCTGATGGAAAGGGCATAGCGCGCGGAATTCGGTTCCGGCGCGTTTGAGAGGGAAGTAGCTCCCGATGACCTCAACGATGTCGGTTGTAGCAGCGACTTGTTCGACAGTTTCCTGAGCGATGAGAGGCATTCAATTAATCTAACCGCCGGCAACCACCCTCACGATCTCAATATGGTCTCCCTCTGTGAGCTTAGCCACCGCGAAGTGGGCGCGCTGAACCACTTGACCGTTTTGTTCAACCAGGACCGTTCCGGCGGCCATGCTTAGCTTCTCGAGCAGTTCCGAGACCGTACCGATGCTTTGGACGTTACGTTTCTCTCCATTCAAAACGAGATTCATACCGCCAGAATAGCAGAATCCCAGTCTTTCCAGACCGGTTCGAGACCTTTCGCACGAATTGCCTCGGCCACTTCCAAAGGCGAGCGGTCGTCTTCGATCTCAAACTGTCCTTCGGCCTTTGAACCAGTAGAACATGTGCTGGTGATTTTGCCTTTAACGGTCAGATGCAATGATTGCGTTCCCTGACCGGTGTACCCGCCGGGTTCGGTCCGACTACCGGCGCTCATCATTGTCACGCCCAATGGCATAAGCAAGTCCCTGAATTTCGCCGATTCCCGTGTGCTGAGAACGATGCCCACCTGCGGAAAAGTTATGCGAAAAGCACACAGCGTCTGCAGCAGCTGTCGATCTGAAAAAGTCAATCGAGGGCGAAACCCTCCGGCCGCCGGGCGGAGCCGCGGCAGGCTCACCGAGAGTTGCGCGCGCCAACACTTTCTTAACAAATATTCAAGGTGTTCCGCGAGCGCGATCGCTTCGGAACGCCATTCCCGAAGCCCAAACAATGCGCCTATGCCTATTCTTCGGAACCCTGCAGCGTAGGCTCGTTCCGGACATTCGAGTCTCCAGTCAAAATCTCGCTTGGGCCCTGACGTGTGGAGCTCGGAATAGATTTCCCGTTCATAGGTCTCCTGATAAACCACAAGTCCCTCGGTTCCGAGCGCCACCAACGGTTGGTATTCCTCAGACTCCATGGGTGCCACTTCCAAAGAGACAGAAGGAACCATCGAAACGAGCCGCTTCACGACATTCTCAAGGTATCGAATGGGGACGAATTTGGGATGCTCTCCAGAGACTAACAAGATATTGCGGAAGCCATTTTCAACTAAATACTGCGCCTCCCGCTCAATTTCTTCCGGGGAAAGAGTAACGCGCAAGATAGGGTTATCGCGCGAAAAACCACAGTATTGGCAGTTGTTAATACATTCATTGGATAGATACAGTGGCGCGAACAGCCGCATCGTCCGGCCAAAAAAACGACGAGTAATCGTTTCGGACCGTCGCGCCAATTCCGCCAGCTGAAGGTCGTCCATCGGTTCCAGCAAAGTCGCGAACTGTCCTATATTTCGACTTCTGGAACGGCAAGGAGAACGAAGTAGCTGCGCAAAGGTCATCCTGTTCCTCTTAACCCGCCGTCGAACCCTTGAGACTGTAGTTCGGAAAGCGGGTCTTCAGTTCGGAAAGAGTCTTCGTCGCCTGAGGTTCGTTGCCGGCCTTTTGAAAAGCTTCATAAGCATGCTCCAACGCCCGGGGTGTCACCTCCGGATCTTCGTACAGGACGGCGACGCTCATGTACGAACGCGCGGCATTCTCATAATTTCCTCTGCTGGACTCGACATCGCCGAGTTGCATCCTGGCTTCCGCATTGAATCGGCCCTCGGGCTGGAGGGTCAATGCTTGCTCTGCGGATTTCTGCGCAGCGTCCAATTGTCCCGCGCCCAGTTGCGCGCTGCCCAAAGCGAGGAAGCCTTGTGACCGGTCCGCGGGTTCCGTTGCTGCTTCAAGGAAATGATTGGCCGCTTCGATTGCGTCCGGATAATCCTTCAATTCGTTGCGCGATTTCGCAAGCATGAACCAAATGCTTTTGTCCACTTTTACCGGCTCGATATCCTTCGTCGCAAGCCCCAGGTACTTGGCGGCGTGACCGTAGTTATTCTCGTTATAGAATTCGGTGCCCAGCCAACGGCAGACATCCGCCACCAAGGAGGATTTGTCGGGATCCTTCTTCAGAAAATCGTCAACCTCTTTGGCAGCCTCTGCCTTCTTTAGGAGAGATTGGTAACACAGCATCAGCCGGAGCGAGGTTCTTTCCGTGAATTCATTCGCATTCAGTTCGCGTGCCTTAACCAAAGGCGCCACTGCATCCTGATATTTCTTTGCTTCGAACGCCGCCCAGCCGATCCAGTAATAAGCTTGAGCCGCTCCTGTCGTGTTGGGATAGGTCTTCAACAACTGCCTGAAAGCCGCAGTCATCTGCCCATAATCTCCCTGCTGTCCTAGAGTGAGTCCTTTTTGCAGGAGAGCCGTTTCGGTTTCGGCAGAAGCGGAATAGTCGGAAATGATTCTATTAAAATCAGTGACTGCGGCGGGAAAGTTTTTGGCCTCTTGATAGAGAAGCGCCCTCTTGAGCAGAGCTTTGGAAGCCATTTTGTGTTTAGGATATTTATTAATCAGACCGGAGAAGGCATGCGTCGCGGATTGATTGTCCTTGAGCAGGAGAAACGCGTAGCCGGCGGCGTAATAACAATCGGCCTTGTAAGAATCAGGCAGAGATGAGTTTGTTAATTCCAGATAAAGCCTTGCGGCCGGTTCGTATCGATTCAGTTGGAACAGTGCTTGAGCTTTCAGCAGCTTCGATTTATCGGCGCGTTCTTTGCTTGGGCCCGTCGCGAGATAGGAATCGACTTCCTGAACGAGCGACGGATCCTTCATGGCGTCAAGGGAAACTAGTTTCTGGTAGCGAGCGTCGTACGCTTCAGGCGCGTTCGGATAGATGCGGATCAGTTGACTATAGAGCTCGAGAGCCTTTTGATGCTTGCCCAGTTGACGATAGGAGTTTGCAACGAGGAGCATGACGCTTGGCCTGGTTTCGTCCCCGGGCGAGTTCGTGCTCTTCGCATAGGAATCAAGCACCTGCGCGAACTTGTCTCCTTCGTATTGGAGCTTCATCAGTTCAAGTTCTGCGACCTGTTTCCATTTGCCTTCTACGTTCAAGGCGATTGCGGCTCGCAGTAGTTGATCGGCCTTATCCTTTTGCTTCAAATCCGACGCCAGAACGCTCGCCCGGGTCAACGCCTCGGCTTTTACGACTGGCTTGACTGCGTCGCGGCCGAGATCATTGAACAAATCGAATGCCTCTTGTCTCTGATTATTTTCGAGCGCGTAGTAAGCAAGCGACAAACGGGCCGCGTCGCGATAAGGGTTTTTGCCTGGAGTTTTAGCGACATCTTGATAGGCGGCTTTTGCGTCGGACTTTTTGCCGCTCAACTCAAGGCACTTGGCCTGATAATAACGGGCTGTGAGTTTTACTTCAGGCGTTCTGGCATTTGTAAATGCCTTCTCGTAAAGGGATGCGGCGTCCGAAAAATTCCTTCTATCGAATTCGTGAGAGCCGAGGCGAAAAGCCGCGCTTCCTACGTACTCACCGGAGCCTATTTCCTCAATAAGCATACGATAGGTGTTCAGCGCCGGCTCTTGCTGTCCAAGTATTCCATAGCAGTCGGCCAAGCGGTACATCGCGGACGCACGGCCGGAATCGTTCGGGTATTGCCCAAGATATTTCTCGTATTCGGGCACTGCGAGATCGTACAGCTTCCTGATGTACAAGCCGTCGGCGATGGCGAGCTGATTTTTCGCCGGGTCGGGGGCCTGGGTGTTTTGGCCTTGATTGGGAGCCAGCCTTATCTCATCTTCCGTGGCCTGATCCCTCTCCTTGTCACCCGGTTCGGCAGCGCTTCCGCTCGAGGCTTTTGCCTCTGAATTACTTTCGACGGGTTTGCGCGGCTCGACGCTCTGAGGCGAAGGGATTTTTTCACCAAGAATCGATTGCGATCCAGGCACTTGCTCGGGGTGGACGGGCTGCGCTTTTGGAGCGGGGGCCGGCGTTGGAACAACCGGGAGAGCCCGCCGGACTTCCTGACTTTGGAGACCCGAGGCCAAGCATATGCTCAATGAAAATATTTGCCAGGTACGCAATCTCATTGCTGTGGTTTGCCGGTCGCAAAGGCAACATTCCAGATGTCCGCCTGCCGACAGATGTCCAGGACATCTACGATATGCTTATAATCGACAGCTTGGTCACCCCGGACGATGACCGCCTGATCCGGATAAAGCTGGGAAAGCTTTTTCAACAAGTCCAGGAGTTCCTGCGGGTTTTTCTGTAGCCGATTGACGACGATCGCTCCGTTGGCCGTAATGTTGATGACAACCTGACCTACGTAGGGCTGGGGCTCGTTAGCTTTCGTGGCAGTTGGCACCCGGACATCAAGCTCATTTTCACTCAACGCGAAATTCCAGGTAACGATAAAAAAGACGAGGATGACCAGGAGAATGTCCACCATCGGCGCAATCATGAACCCGAATACCCTGGGTTCTGCTTGTCTGCGAAAATTCATTGGACTCAGATCTCGTCGCTTTCGAGTACTCGGGAACGTTCCGGCCGTCGCAGCTGATGCTGAGCTGTAATCATGTTTACGATGTGCGCGGTAGCCGATTCCATATCCGAAATCATCGAGGCAACCTTACCCCGAAAAATCGCATAAAACGACATGGCGACAATCCCGACTACCAGGCCCGCCGCGGTTGCCACCAATGCTTCCGAAACGCCATGGGCAAGCAGCATCGGACGCGGTTGATTGGTGTTGGTTGCAAGGACGCCAAAAGAATTGATTATGCCCACAACCGTTCCCAAAAGGCCGAGCATTGGCGACAGAGTTGCGATATCCGCAAGAAAAACGATCCGATGGTTCAAACTGGTCGCTACACGCGAGCCTTCCGTTTCCGCCACCTCGCGAATGGCCTCAGGGGAAGCGGTTGGATTTTTGGTTGCGAAGTCCAGCGCTCGAGCGGTGATACGGGCAACGGCTTCCGGGTGACGGTTGGAGACTGCGATCAACCCCAGATAGTCGCGCTTTCGAAGCAAGGCTTCGGCAGTTTCCAGGAACCGATTAGATATTATAGTTCCTCGTCGCAAGCTGAACAGGCAGGCAAAGACGAGGGCCATCGTGATCAAAGACGCGATCACAAGAGGGATCATTACCCAGCCTCCCGCCTTAAGAAGCTCAAGCAAGGTCGCCTGGGGTGACCCGGGCGATGGGGCTGCTTCGGCGGCCTGGGCCAGAAGCGACGCGATCGGAAAAACAAACGGATTCATCACGGTTAGCTCCCTATTTAAATGCACGTATCCTCGAAGTGCAAACGAGTTCCTTACACCAACGGGGCGAACTTATCCAGCCGGCTCTTCGCGAGAACCGAGCAGATTGTTAATGGGCAAGGCATGCATGGTAGGACGAGGCGGGTTTGCTCGACGGCTCAGCGGGAGCTTCGCCCTACCGCTGCCCGTGTGACGTTCCCTTGGGCATTGGACGGTAGGGCGAGCCTCCCCGGCGAGCCGTGTTTACGTCCGCTCGATGGCTCAGCGGGAGCTTCGCCCTACCGCTACCCTTGACAAATTGGACGGAATCGGCCGCGCAGCGTAATCTTTGTCTATGCAGGGCGTATTCCTCGGAGAAAAGCCAGATCCGAATGAGAAATTGCGCGACGTGCCGCATAAGCCTGGCGTCTACCTCATGAAGGATCGGTTGAAGCGAGTTATCTATGTCGGAAAGGCGCGCGATTTAAGGAAACGCCTTGGGCAGTATTTCATTCCCTCTCGGCGGATGACTGCGGATCTGAAAACACGTGCGCTGCTTGACAGTGTTTGGGATTTTGAAATTCATCTGGTCCGCAATGAACCGGAGGCATTGCTGCTAGAAGGCAAATTAATCAAGGAATTTCGGCCTAGGTACAATGTAAGCTTTCGTGACGACAAAAGGTTCCTGCTGGTAAAGGTCAACCTTTCGGATGCGATTCCGCGCTTTCAGTTATCGCGTTTGAAAAAGGATGATGGATGTCGCTATTTCGGTCCTTTTGCGCACGCGGGCGCGCTCCGCTCAACGTTGAGGTGGATGAGGAAAAGCTTTGGAATTCGGGCCTGCAGAGCGCCAGAACCCGACGAGGCGGATTATCACAGATGCATGGATCATATCATCAAGAACTGCTCCGCGCCGTGCATAAGGAAGGTGAGCCTGGAAGCGTACAGGATGAGGGTGCTCCAGGCGTGCGAGTTCCTTGACGGCCAAAGCCAGGAAATGCTGAAGCAGATCGAGCAGGAAATGATGACGGCCGCAGAGAAGCTCGATTTTGAGAAGGCTGCCGAACTGCGAAACATGCTTGAAGATCTCCGGTGCACGACCCGGCCGGCACGTCGATTCACGAGAGGCTCGTTACCCGCATCGATTGACCCGAAAGCGGATCTACGCTCCTTGGCTGACGCGCTCCTGCTTCCGGCGCCTCCTGCCACGATGGAGTGTTTCGACATTTCGAATATTTCGACAACGCACGTGGTGGCCTCAATGGTGAGTTTCCGAAATGGTGTGCCAGACAAATCCAACTATCGGCGATATCGCATCAGGACGGTCGAAGGACAGGACGATTTTGCAAGTATGGCGGAAGTCGTCCGCCGGCGCTATTCGCGTGTGCTGCTTGAAAGTCGGACACTCGCACCGGATTTGCATGAATTCAGTCAGGAAACGCCCTCGGAATCCATAGAAAGAATTCATGAAACCCAACCAGAAAGAGCGGTTCGGCTACCGGACTTAATCGTAGTGGACGGGGGCAAAGGCCAACTCAGCTCGGCTTGCAGAGAACTTCAGAGGCTCGGCCTGCAGGACATTCCGATTGTCGGTCTTGCCAAGGAATATGAGGAAATCTATCGGCCGGGAAGACCGCTTCCCCTTCGGCTTCCGGAAGGATCCGGCGCTCTGCAGCTGCTGCAGAGAATTCGGGACGAAGCGCATCGCTTCGCAAACGGCTATCATCAATTGCTGATGAAGAAACGAGTCGCGGAGAGCATTCTGGATGATTGTCCCGGTGTGAGCGAAAAACGCAAACAAGTATTGCTTAAGCACTTCGGATCGATCGAGCGCTTGCGCAAAGCACCCATAACCGAAATTGCGGCCTTAGATGGAATAAGCGACAGGCTCGCCGAAGTCATTTCACGATTTCTGAACAGGTGAGCAATTGGAGGAGTTCAGCTCGCGGTTCCTGCAGGGAGGATGGGTTTGCGTTTTGCGAGGTCCAGAAACTGCTTGCGTGATCTCGTCTCGGATGTTGTTTTAGGCACTGGAATGAATCTGTGGTTGATGTTTTGGGCGTGCGCGGCGGGCTTTTGTGTGCTCACGAGCGCTCGATCTGACGAGGCGGCGTCGGCGAATCCGACGAACTTAACACCCAGCTGGGAGACGCAACGCCAAGCTGCAACGTACGCTCTTGCGATCCCGGCGCCAAGAGGTCAGATCACCGATCGCAATGGTGTTCCCCTGGCTCAAACACGCGTCAGTTACAATTTAAGTGTCGTGTTCCCCGCCCCTTTCGATTTCACGGACAGGCAGGTTGTCGAGTTCGTGAATCGCGCCGCAGCTTCTGTTCACGGGTTAACTGTTCACCAGGTTGGTTTTTCGGAGGAGGCAGCCGTTCAACATTATCGCAACCGGGGAGTGATTCCGTTCGATATCGCGACTGACCTACCGGACAATGAAGTTGCAAAGCTGCAAGGCAAGCTTCCCCCCAATCTCATTCTGCGTGCGACTTATGTACGCTTTTATCCGCAAGGCTCCGTCGCGGGACAAATCGTCGGATACACTGGCCGCACGAGTCGTGAAAGTACGCGTGTCCTGCAGAATAACGACCCGCTCTGGCCTGAGAGTGAAGGGCGAGAAGGACTCGAACAAACGTTTGATGACCAGCTCCGAGGCAAGCCGGGCACGCTGAACCTCACGTTCGATAAGGACGGCAACAAAACCGGCGAGCGTATAGGGAATCCGCCCGAACCGGGATACAACCTCGTCACAACGATCGACCTCGACATGCAGAGGTTGGCCGAAAAGATCCTTCAGAAACGGTCCAAGCGCGGAGCGATCGTTGTTATCGATCCTAATAGCGGCGAAGTCCTGGCACTTGCTTCGTGGCCTACGATTAATCCGAATGATTTCGTTCCTTCGATTTCAGAGGAGAAATTTAAAAAGATAGAGAGCGATCCGAATATCCCTATGTTGCCGAGAGCCTATCGATCGGCATACCCCGCCGGATCCACCTTCAAGGTCTTCGTGGGTGTGGCAGGTTTCGAAAGTCGTGTGATCAATCCTCACGATGAATTTGACTGTCCCTCCGCCCTGGAGGTGGGGAATCTGGTCTTTCGCAACTGGAGAAAGAGCGATGGAGGGGATCTCAATTTTCGGCAGGCGCTGACGCAGTCGTGCAATACCTGGTTTTACCAGGTGGGCCAAAAGATCGGAGCGCACACGCTGGTAAACTGGGCCCAGAGACTTGGCTTGGGAGCACGCACAGGAATTCTTCTAAATGGAGAAGCTGAAGGCCGAATACCGACGGACAGTTATATGGTGCAGACTTACCATCGCCATTTTATGGCGGGGGATGTGGCCAACCTTTCGATCGGGCAGGGAGACATTCTGATTTCTCCTCTTCAGATGGCGCAGGCAATGGCAACGATTGCCAACGGCGGGATTCTTTATCAAACGAGAATTGCGCGCCAGGTA
>DASZHC010000267.1:0-15137 GCA_035938215.1 Chthoniobacterales bacterium | reverse complement strand
TGCCAAGGGACATCATCATTCTGGAGTGCACTGAAGCGAAAGCCGAAGGTAAACCGGTTTCGCGGTATGTCAGCACACGGAACAAGAAGAGCCCGAATACACCTGGACGCTTGGAAAAAAAGAAGTACAACCCTTTCCTGCGCCGCCACACTTTACACCGAGAAGTAAAGTAGCCGCCATGGAACCGAAAAACGCCAAACGCAGATCCAATTTTCGTCGCGCTAATCGAATCATGCCACGTCGCAGGATTGATATCGCGACCGAAGCGATCGATTATAAAAACCCGGACCTTCTGAGAAAATTTGTTACCGAGAGCGGCAAAATTCTTCCACGGCGTGTGACCGGGATGCCTGCTCACCTTCATCGCAAAATTACCCGCCAGATCAAGCGGGCGCGCTCCGTCCTCTTGATGAAATAGAATTGTCCGCGACGCATCTTCGGCCTCAAAAGTCGACTCTATCCTTGCGAAGGCCGATTTTCCGGCTAGATTCCACCTCCCGCTGATCCGAAGGTGACGAGGTGTCGTCGGGCGGGTCGGACTTAACCTGAGGCAACCGTGGTTTGTTGATGTTTGTGAATGATATGACAGAGATGCAGGAGCTAATCGCGAAGTCCCTGCGCGATTTCAAAGAAGGCAGCATCGTTAAGGGCCGAATTTTAGAGATCCGGCCCCGAGAAGTTCTTGTGGATATCGGCTATAAATCCGAAGGCGTAATTCCCGCCTCCGAATTCGATGACATGAACGAAGTCGAGGTGGGCGATGAGGTCGAAGTGTTGCTTGAAAAGCTCGAGAACGAGGATGGGATGATTGTTCTTTCCAAGGAAAAGGCCGCTCACAAGCAGAATTGGGACAAAATTGTAAAGGTCTTTGAGGGCGATGGCCTCATAAAAGGCAAAGTCAAAGCCGTCGTGAAGGGTGGCTTGACGGTGAATATCGGCGTTGAGGCTTTTCTACCGGGTTCTCAGATCGACATCGTTCCCCCAAAGGATCTACAGCAGTTCGTAGGCAATACGTACGACTTCAAGATCGTAAAAATCAACGACGAGCGGAAAAACGTTGTATTGAGCCGACGCGAAATTATTGAGCAGGAGCGCGCGGAAAAGCGGTCGAGATTTCTTGAGACGGTCAAAGTTGGGGACACTGTCAAGGGCGTCGTAAAGAACCTCACTGACTTCGGAGCGTTCATCGATTTGGATGGAATGGACGGTTTGCTTCATATCACTGATATGACCTGGGGCCGGCTCACTCATCCGAGCGAATTGCTGAAAATTGGCCAGGAGATTGATGTTGCTGTCCTGGACATTAACAAGGAAAAGGAGCGCGTATCGCTCGGGCTAAAGCAAACACAACGCAACCCTTGGGACAAAATCGAGGAGCGATTCCCTGTCGGAGCGACCGTGCGCGGCAAGGTCACAAACCTTGTTCCATACGGAGCTTTTGTTGAAATCGAAGAGGGCGTCGAAGGACTAATTCATGTTTCCGAGCTTTCGTGGACCAAAAGAATAACGCGCCCCTCAGATGTTTTGACTCAAGGCCAGGAGATTGAGGCGGTTGTCCTGGGCGTTAACAAAGAGGAGCAGAAGATTTCACTGGGCGTTCGCCAGCTCGAACCCAACCCATGGGATGCGATTGAACACAATTATGCCATTGGTTCGCGAGTCACCGGAAAGATTCGGAATATGACCGCGTACGGCGCCTTCGTTGAGCTGGAAGAAGGTATCGACGGAATGATCCACGTTTCGGATTTGAGCTGGACGCGCAAAATCAATCATCCAAGCGAGGTGTTGAAGAAAAACGACGAGGTTGAAGCCATCGTACTCGATATTGATAAGGTCAATCAGCGAATCAGCCTCGGAGTGAAACAAATCGATTCCGATCCGTGGAAGGAAATCGATCAAAAATACAAGATCGGCGACCTTGTGCACGGAAAAGTAACGAAACTGGCAAGCTTTGGCGCTTTTGTTCAGCTGCAGGATGACATTGACGGATTGGTGCACATTTCGCAGCTAAGCGAAGAACACGTGGCGAAGGTCAAGGATGTGTTGAAGGTGGGTCAGGAAGTGGAAGCCCGCGTCATTAAGGTCGATAAAGCGGAGCGCCGGATTGGTCTCTCGATCAAGGCAGCTCATTACTCCGACGAAGAGCTTCGCCGCGAAACGGAGGCCTTTGACAGCCTGCGCCCCGGGGAGGACATGGTGGGCCTTGAACAAGCTTTCCAGGCAGCCGAGGAAGAGTATCGCCCAGGCGACCGGCGCCGATAATACTGATGGGAATTCTAAGCGGCGCTCCGGTTGCGCCGAGCGCCTTTTTTGTTTGCAACAATCAGTTTACGTATAATCGTTCAGCTTAAGCATTATGGATAAACCGCAAATTGTCGCCTATTTAAAAACCTCTTGCGGATGGAGCAATGGGGTCCGGGCAGTTCTGAAAAAATACGATCTGCCGTACGAAGAAAAGGACATCATCAAGAATCCGGCCTTTCGTTGGGAAATGGAGCAAAAGAGTGGTCAACCACTTTCTCCCTGCATCGAAATCAACGGAATGATGCTACCGGATATCAGCGGCGAGGAAGTTGAGAACTATCTTGTCACCAATCATCTGGTGCAGGCTGACGCCTCTGCGTCGGACGTTCCGCTCAATGCTCCATGCCCACCTGAACAGCACGAAGCCAATCTCTTTTTCCGACGGTAAGGAGAGTGAGCTCCTTTTTCGTTCAAAAGTGGTAAGCAGCGGCTGACAGACTGTCAGCCGCTGCCGATCCGGGCTACTCGACAAACTCGAGTTGAACGTTTTGCGGTATCAGACCGTTCCGGGCGGCACTCGCCAGGAACTCTCGGATTGCTGTTTTGCCCACCGCTCCGTAGTCGAGGGTAAAGTCGTTCACATACAGTCCGATAAAGCGATCAGCCTGGTCGCGATCCAGACCCCGAGCCAACGGCATTGAGTGTTCCACTCCGGCCCTTCGGTGGCTCAGTCCGTAGGCGATACTCTGTTTCATAATCTCTGAAACCTCCTTCTGAATGGCACTCGGTATATCCTTGCGAATGACATTTCCGCCCAACGGAAGCGGCAACCCCGTCGCAGACTTCCACCAGTTACCCAGGTCGAGCGCAAGTTGGAACCCCTCCCCGGGGTAAGTAATCTGTCCCTCGTGAATGACAAGACCGACATCCGCCTTACCCCGTTTCACAGTGGAAAATATTTCGTCAAAGGGCACCGTTAGGGTCGGCACCTTGCCGGCAAAGAGACGCAATGCTAAATAGGCGCTCGTCTTTTCACCGGGAACTGCAATCCGTTTGTATTGAAGCCATGCTTTGATACTCTCCGGATCGGCCGGAGGTTCCTCGAGTGTGACTAACATCGGCCCATACCCATCTCCCATGCTCGCGCCACACGGCAGCAATGCGTACTTATCGGCTAGATAAGCGTAAGCATGAATCGAAACAGCGGAGATGTGCAACTCTCCACGCAGGGCACGTTGATTCAACGTTTCGATATCCTGAAGAATGTGTTCAAAGCGATGCCCATGCGTGTCGATCTTATGCTGGGCCAGGGCGTAGAACATGAAGGCGTCATCGGGATCAGGCGAATGGCCTAAAAGAAACTCCATCCAAGAACAAAGCGAAAGCCAGCCCGAGTGCAAGCGGCTCTTCGAGCAGTCGCTAACGACAACATGTTGTAACAAGAAATGCGCCAAGTGCCTGGCGAGGCCGCTTCACCAATCGGCGTAGCTTCTAACGTGAGGTTGAGATCCTTACATCTCGCCGGTCTAAGGCGCGGCCTCGCTAGGTTTATGCCGCATCCCGGGTGCATCGCCATATCCCTTGGCGGTTTCCTTATTCTGGATACCCATGCGCGCGCCGGACTTCATCCTGCATTTGGCTCCAGCGGGAATGTTGTTTGGGAGCGTAAAACAGATAGGTAATTCCACCGGCTATCCCAAACAGAACGAAGTAAGCGAATCCAAGGAGGGAGACGAGAACACCTATTTCGGTTGGCACTTTGCACAAGTCGCGCAAAAGGATTTCAAGAAGAGATTCGCGGAATCCGATACCACTCGGCGTCACCGGCAGCGAAATAATGGATGTGACGATCGGCATGATCGAAAACATGTCGAGAAGCGAAACACTAGTGCCAAGCGCCTTCGATGTGCAGTAAAAGGCTCCGTAAAACGAGAAAAGGACAGGAAACGAGAGAAGGAATGCATAGAGAAGCGACCTTTTTTCCTTGGCGAACAAATGATACGCTTCCGAAGTTTCGAGTAAGCGCTCCCGAAACGGAAAGTGTTCGGGCAGTCGATTTAGCAGCCCGAATCCTGCGATCAAGAACGAACCAGCGGTCGCAATTACGAACCCGATCAGCATCGCTATCAACACCCAGAGAAGAACGGTCGCATGAGGAGTCCTTTGAAGCCACTGCCACCTTAGAGCCGTTGTAAACAGCGCAGTCACGAACAGGGCAGCAACGCCAATCAAACGGTCCATGACGACGGTCAGGATCGCCTCTTTCTTTTTCTCTGGAAATTCCCGCATCAAATAGTACAGGCGCGCAAAATCTCCGCCTGTATATCCGGGCATAAAAAGATTAAAAAACAAGCCGACGAAGAACAGCATAGTCGCCCGGCGCCAGCTCATACGCATTCCCTGCACACGCATCAGGATCTGCCAACGCATGATGTTGGCAACTTCGCCGACGAGAGCGACAGGCAGACCTATCAGCAACCATGTGCTGTTTGCTTTTCCGATGGCGCTGGCCATCTGCACACGCTTCTCGGGGCTGTGAAATACCCATATCAGAATGCCAATGGTAAAGATTGCCTGGAACGTGCGGAGGATCGCTTTGTTCATCGGGAAGGGGTCGACTCAGGTGAAAAGCGTTTCAGGCTCGCACCCAAGGAAAAGCAGAATCAACATATTGCTGCTGGTCAGCCTGTAGCAAGAGAAAGAGAGATTGGCTGAGGTCCGCGCCTCTATCAATGAACGAAGCCATCTTCATTTCCAGGGGGGATTCACCACAGAGACACAGAAAGCACCAAAGTCTGCAGGGACGAAGAGGATCTGTTGGAAGGGTTGTCCGCGTGAGCCTGTTTGGAAAATTCGGCCTGTGTTCCTGGCAGTCGCTGAAATTCCTCTTCCCACGAGCCCGGACTCAACGAAGTCCACGGCGCGACTTCTGAAATACAAAATGCCTCACCGGCCGAAAAGTGTGTCCTCCGCTAACCCCAAGAAACCTTCGTGCTCTCTGTGCCTCTGTGGTGAAATTCCTCTTCCTCCAACCCGGACTCGAGGCGCGGCTCGCTAGATATCGTGCCAAGCTTGCGGACTTTTCACATGCGGTGCAGAGTGCGGCGCGCATGAAAGTCTTTGATCTCCGTGCAGATGAGTCTGCTCAATCGGAAGGCATATTGAGCCGCCGCTATCTTCCTGATTCCAATATCATTAACCGGGTAGCGGCAATCCTCGCGGAGGTTCGCCAGCGTCAAGACGACGCCTTAATCGAGTTTGCGGAGCGATTTGATAAGGCTACTTTGCAAGCCGGAGAACTGGCTGTAACCGAGGAGGAGATTGAGCGTGCAAACGCTCAGGTCGATCCGGCGTTCGCTGAGGCCCTCCTTGCAGCGCATACGAACATCTCGGATTTTGCATCGGTAGGGAAGCGTATCGACTGGAGAGAAAAGAATGCGCAAGGTGCGATCGTGGGCGAGCGCTTTGATCCGCTTCGCCGGATCGGAATTTATGTCCCCGCCGGGACTGCCCCGCTGGTGTCCACCGCGGTAATGACTGCTTCATTGGCCAAGGTGGCGGGCGTACCTGAAATCGTAGTCACAACGCCGGTTGGTCCAACCAAAACGGTTAACAGTGGCCTTCTAGCGGCATTGCACCTGGCCGGTGCAACGGAGATCTACAAGGTGGGCGGCGCACAAGGGATCGCCGCGCTCGCTTTTGGTACCGAAACTGTTCGACCGGTATACAAAATATTTGGGCCGGGAAACGCTTATGTCACCGAGGCCAAACGCCAGGTTTTTGGATATGTGGCGGTCGATCTAATGCCCGGCCCGAGCGAAATTCTTATCATTGCAGACGAATCAGCGGAACCACGTTGGATTGCAGCCGATCTGCTGGCGCAAGCCGAGCACGGGCACGGCAGCGTTATAGGTCTTATCGCCCTTACCGAAACGCTGATAGAACGCGTTCAGGCGGAGATCGCGATTCAGATAGAATCATTGAAAAGGAAAACCTATTTGCAGGAAGTCCTTGAAAAGAATGCATTCTGTGTGCTGGCCACATCCGAGGAGCAAGCGGCTCGGATCGCGAATGAATTTGCCCCCGAACATCTCTCGCTCATGACTCAGCACAACGAGAAAATTGCTGCGTCCATATCTACGGCAGGCGCAATTTTCCTTGGTAATTTTTCTCCTGTTGCCGCAGGCGATTTTGTCGCGGGTCCGAGTCATGTCCTTCCTACGGGTGGGGCCGGCAAATCTTTCGGCGGCTTGACGGTTGACCAATTCCAGCGCCGCACGAGTTTCATTTGCTACGATCGTAATGCACTAAAGAAGTCTGTTTCGATAGTGTCGCAATTCAGTTCGGTTGAACAACTGGACGGTCATGGCAGATCGGTCGCTATCCGCTTCGAATGAGGACTGCTAATGGCGCATAAGCCGCGGAGGCCATTCGGTTGTATCGGAGCTTTCCTGATTTTGGCCGGGGCGCTTGTTCTGATCCCGATTTTAGAGGTTCTCTATGTTCGCTTCTTCAATCCACCCGTTACGACATTGATGATTGCTCGCCGCGTCGAGGCGATGGTGACGAAGCGGTATCGCGGAGAAATAAACTATCGATGGATTCCGCTGAACCAGGTTCCGGACGATTTTCTCGACGGAGTTTGGCAGATGGAAGACAGCCGCTTTTTCAGCCACGAAGGATTTGATTGGATTGAGATGGAGGAAGCAATTCAACGCGCCAAGCGAAGAAACCAGGCCGTGCGCGGAGTTTCCACCATTTCCAATCAGTGCGCTCGCTCATTGTTTCTGTGGCAAGGACGTTCTTGGATAAGAAAAGGCTTCGAAGCCTACTACACCTTTCTGATGGAGCACCTTTTGACCAAGCAGCGGATTCTGGAATTGTACGTCAACACGATCGAACTCGGCGACGGGACTTATGGGATCGAAGAAGGCGCTCAACACTACTACCGAGTTCCTGCCCGACAATTGAGCCGCTCAGCTTGTGCGATGCTTGCCGCAATGCTTCCCTACCCCCGCGGCTGGGACCCTCATAATCCCAGCCCAAGACTTCGGGTCCGTTATGCGATGGTCTTGCGAAGGATGAACGCTGGAGGATCGATAGAAAGGAAATTGGGCACGCGATGAATCAGGAGCTCAACGAGCTCGATGTCGCCGCTTGAACTTTAACTGCGCCAGCGAACGAGTGATTGCGCCCTCGATCTCTGCGACTTCTTCGGAGTTCAGATCCTTTTCCTTTACTCTGGCCTCTGCGCGTCTGACCGCTTCTTCGGCTGCCTGTTCGTCAACTTCTGTATCGGCCATCGCCATGTCGGTCAGAATCGCGACTTGGGTCTGGGAGACCTCGACAAAACCCGTTCCTATGACGAGTTCCGTCTGCTTGCCGTCTTGTGTGATTCGAACTTCTCCCGGCAGCAGCCGGGTCATCAAGGGGACATGCAAGGGCAAAATACCTAATTCACCCTCAACTCCAGGAACCACCACCATGTCTACGTCACCAGAGAATTTTTTGGCCTCCGGTGTGACGATCTCGAGTCTCAGTTTAGCCATCGACGATTAGCCCTGGGTTTCTTTGATTTCCTCGATGCCGCCTTTCATGTAAAAATTCTGTTCGGAGACATCGTCATGTTTGCCCTCAAGAATTTCCTTGAAGCCGCGAATCGTTTCAGCAAGCGCGACGTACTTACCGGGTTTGCCCGTAAACACTTCCGCTACGGCGAACGGCTGACTTAAGAATCGTTGCATCTTGCGAGCACGATATACGGCCAGCTTATCTTCGGGATTCAACTCGTCCATACCGAGGATGGCTATAATATCCTGAAGATCCTTATACCGCTGAAGCACGCGCTGAACGCCTCGCGCGACATTATAATGCTCCTGGCCGACAATTTCCGGCGCCAGAGCTTTTGAAGTTGACGCAAGCGGATCAACCGCCGGATAGATTCCGAGCTCAGCAATGGAACGCTCCAGGACGATTGTCGAATCCAGGTGCGCAAACGTGTTGGCAGGAGCCGGGTCGGTAAGATCGTCCGCGGGAACATAGACGGCCTGGAACGAGGTGATTGAACCTTTGTTGGTCGAAGTAATTCGTTCCTGCAAATCGCCCATTTCCGACGCCAGGGTCGGCTGATATCCGACTGCGGAGGGCGTTCGCCCAAGAAGCGCAGAGACTTCAGAACCCGCCTGCGAAAACCGGAAGATATTGTCGATAAACAGAAGGACGTCCTGATTCTTTTCGTCGCGGAAATATTCAGTCATCGCCAGGGCCGAAAGGCCGACGCGGAGACGAGCCCCTGGCGGCTCGTTCATCTGCCCGTACACAAGCGCAACCTTGGACCTTGACAAATCCTCTTGGTTGATCACGCCGGCTTCAGACATTTCATGGTAAAGATCGTTCCCTTCACGTGTTCTCTCACCAACCCCGGCAAACACGGAATAGCCTCCATGGCCTTTTGCGATGTTGTTGATGAGTTCCATGATAACCACCGTTTTCCCCACACCCGCGCCACCGAACGCGCCGACCTTTCCGCCCTTGGAAAATGGGCAAATCAGGTCGATGACCTTGATACCGGTTTCCAGAATGCTTGCACTGGTATCTTGTTCAAGAAGCGTCGGTGCCTTGCGATGAATCGGATATCTCTTCTCGAAAGTGACCGGTCCACGCTCGTCAACCGGATCCCCGGTCACATTGAAGACGCGACCAAGAATTCCGTCGCCCACAGGAACCGTAATCGGGCCACCGGTTTTTGTAATGGCCATTCCACGCTTGAGACCCTCGGTGGACGACATTGCAATCGCCCGCACCCAACCATCCCCAAGATGCTGCTGCACCTCAAGCGTCAGCTTTTTGGGCTTTGAGTCCCCCAACTCAAATTCAACTTCCAGCGCCTCATAAATGCCCGGGAGTCCGCCGGCTGCGCTGAAATCAGCATCTACTACCGGGCCGATGATTTGGACAATGGTACCTTTGCTCATATTTCGGGTTTTATCCAACCGCGAGCTGCGCCGTGGTTATTTCGAGTAGCTCGGTCGTGATGTTTTCTTGGCGAACCTTGTTGTATTCGAGAGTTAAATCCTTGATGAGTTGCTTTGCGTTGTCAGTGGCGGTCTTCATTGCCACCATCCGCGCGCTGTGCTCGGAAGCTCGGGCATTCAAAGCCATCTGGAAAAGCTGAAAAGCCACATAATGGGGAAGGATGGCATCCAGGACACTGTGCACGTCCGGTTCAAAAATGGCCTCCCCGGTAGTCTGTTCTCCGCCCAAGTCGAGTTCTTCCACAGGAATGGGCAGCAGCGTGCGTAAAACAGGTTGCTGGGTTAAAGTATTCACAAATTTCGGGTAAAGCACACGCACCTTATCCGCTTCACCGGAAATAAACTTGTCCGAAACGAACCTCGCGATCGGTCTGACTTCCGAGAATCGAATCGGGTCCTTGAGCTCGAAGTCGGCAATAAGGGTTCTCTTGGTTCTGGTGATGTATTGGGCCGCCTTCCGACCACTCACCACAAAGGACGTTTTGTCAGCTTCGCTAGCAGACAGTTCCCGAAAAAGGTTCGTGTTTAAGGGGCCGCACAATCCTTTGTCAGTCGAGAAGATCAAAATCAGTTCGCGCTTGACAGGACGCTCGGCAAGGAGCTGGTGGCTGGCTGAATCAACCCGGCCCCGCACCGCGGCAAGAACCCGGCTAAGGGTCTCCTGATAAGGCCTCCCAGCCAGCGCAGCGGCCTGCGCCTTGCGCATTTTGGCGGCTGCGACCATCTGCATCGCCTTGGTAATCTGAGAGGTGTTCTTTACGGACTTGATGCGCCGCCGTAAATCGAGAGTGCTAGGCATCGGTCAGACCTATGGTTTGTAAAAACCTTTGAAATCTTTGATCGCCGCGTGGAGCTTTTCGTCCAGTTCCTTGTCAATCGCCTGCTTATCAATGATGCTCTTAAGAACATCCTCTTTTCGCGTTTGAAAGTACTCGACGAGCTTCTGCCGGAAATCCTTGATTTTGTCCACCGGCACATCGTCTAAATATCCCTTTTGCATTGTAAACAGGACCAGCGTTTCCACTTCCACCGGGAAAGGGTTGTACTGATCCTGTTTAAACAGTTCGACGATTCGTTGGCCGCGATCGAGTTTTTTCCGCGTGCCCGCATCTACGTCCGAGCCAAACTGCGCAAACGCCTGAAGATCCCTGAACTGCGCAAGATCGAGTTTCGTCGAGCCCGCGACCTGTTTAACCGCCTTGATCTGCGCCGCGGATCCCACCCGGCTGACGGAAATCCCGACAGAGATTGCAGGTCGAACACCTTGGTAAAACAAATCCGTTTCAAGGAAAATCTGCCCGTCCGTAATCGAAATGACGTTGGTTGGAATGTACGCCGACACATCTCCTGCCTGCGTCTCGATGATCGGAAGCGCTGTTAGCGATCCTCCTCCACTATTCTCGTTTAAGCGAGCGCTTCGCTCCAAGAGTCTGGAATGCAGATAGAATACGTCACCAGGATAGGCTTCGCGGCCAGAAGGTCTTTTCAAAACCAGGGATACCTGACGGTAAGCTGCCGCATGCTTCGTCAAATCGTCAAACACGATGAGCGCATCCATGCCGTTGTCCATAAACCATTCGCCCATCGCGGCGCCGGCATATGGAGCCAGGTACTGGGTCGTAGCACTTTCGGAGGCAGGCGCCGAAATCACAATCGTGTAGGGTAGCGCACCCGCTTTATCGAGGACGTCAACGGTGCGTGCAATACTCATGTTCTTTTGACCGACGCCCACGTAGATGCAATAAAGCGGCTTGTGATTCTTGATCTTTCCTTCTTCCGCGGCCTTGTTCAACCGGGCCTGGTTGATAATCGTATCCACAGCGATCGTCGTCTTGCCCGTTGCCCGATCCCCGATGATTAATTCCCGCTGGCCTCTACCGATCGGAATCATGGCATCAATGGGTAAAATTCCGGTTTGAACCGGCACAGAAACGCTTTTCCGCTTGATGATGCCAGGCGCAATTTTTTCAACAGGGTAAGTCAGATCGGATTTCACGGGGCCCTTGCCGTCGATCGGTTGGCCAAGAGCGTTTACCACGCGCCCAAGCAAACCTTTGCCGACCGGAACGGAAAGCAGTCTGCCGGTCGTCCGAACTTCAGTGCCTTGCCGAACCTCGCTATAATCCCCAACCAGGATCGCTCCGACCTCCGTTTCTTCCAGGTTCAACGCGATCCCGTACAGACCGCCGGGAAATTCCAGCATCTCATTGAGCATGACGTCGCTCAGACCCTCGATTTTCGCGACCCCATCCCCTATTTCCCGAACCGACCCCACGTTGGAACGCGATGTATCGGCCTTCAGCCCGGAGATGGTTGTTTCAAGTTCCTGCAAAATTGTGCTCATGTTCGATTGATTAAAGTTGTTCTTGAAGCTTGCGCAGCCGGTTCTTGACGGATCCGTCCCAAACGTCATCTCCGATTTTTATCCTTAACCCTCCCAAAAGCTCGGGGTTTGTTCGAAACTCGATTGTCAAATCCTCTCCGTAGCGCGCACGAAGATTAGTCACGATTTGATTTGCGAGTGCGCTGTTGAGTTGAGTTGCACTTTCGATCACCGCGTGTCGTTTTTCCGTCTCAAGACGGATCAGTCGCTGATAGACTTTCAGCGCGTCGACATAATGCCGCGGCTTCTCGGCGATTAGAGATTCAACCATGTGCGAGATTTTTTCTTTGTCTAACTTTCCTTCGGTAAAACTGTGTCGAAATAACTGGCGCGAAACTCTTCGGGCTTCTTTAGCAATCCTCATTTGGGCGGGTGACCCTACGCGGCGATCTGACGCGCGGTCTCTTCGTTGATTCTTTGGTGATCGTCGGGGGACAAAACCTTCCCGGTTACTCGTGCGGTCGTGTCGACCACAAGGCGTCCGAGTTCGTGTTTCATTTCTGCCATTATCTTGTCCCTCTCGAGCGCGATCGATTCCTGGGCTTTCAAGGCTATTTGTTCGGCTGCAGCGATGGCTTCCTGCCGCTTTTGTTCGGCGAGACGGTCGCCGCTGGCACGCACTTCCTCGAGTAAACGTTGAGAATCGGCATTTGCCTTAGCCAGAATCTCTTCGTATTTGGCTTGCGCGTCAGCCAGTTGCTTCTTGATTTTTTCGGCGTTCAACTGGCCCTCTTCAATCCGGCGACGCCGCTCTTCCAACATTGCGATGATCGGCTGAAAAGCGTACTTTTTGAGGACAAAATAGACGATTGCAAACAGGATTACCTGAGCAATCAGATTCGGCCAGTAAACTCCGAATTGTTCGGCGACTTTTCCCACAGCGTCCATAGTTCAATCGAGTAGAGAAGTTTTTCTGAGGGATTGACGAGGCTGCGAGTATCGGTGCTCGCAGCCTCATAATCTTTCGCCTTTATTTGGTGAATGCAATAATCAATCCATAAATCGCGATCGCTTCGGCGAGTGCCATACCGATGATTGCCATCACCAGAATGCTTCCGAATGCGCTTGGGTTACGCCCCACCGCTTCTGCAGCCTTGCCCCCGACAATACCGACTCCCACCCCCGCGCCTAAACCGGCAAACGCCAAAGGCAGGAATGGACCCACATTTCCGGCTTCGGCTGCCAACATCGGAACAGTCTCTAACATGATTTCTTCCTTTCGTAGTGTTGTGTTTTCGTTCCCGCCGCCCACGCGTAGCATGGTCTCGCCGGGAAAATTTCTAGTGGGCTCCCTCTTCATGTTCCGTCGAGAGCTTAATGTAGACAGCGCACAACATCGCAAAGACGAACGCCTGCAGTAATCCCACCAAAAGCTCAAGAAAATAGAAAGGGAGAGGAAATAGAATCAGGGAAATCCAATTGATCGGAGGCGGCAGTGCGTTGCCGACGCTTGCCATCGTGTGGAGAAGGGTCTCTCCGGCATAAATATTGCCAAATAACCGAAACGAGAGTGAAACGGGCCGGATCGCAATCGAGATGACCTCGATGATCCCAACAAAAATGAAAAGCGGCAACAAGACATACCAAAGAACGCCCTTCAGATCGCCTTTCGGCGCAAAGATATGCTTCAGAAAGCCAATCACCCCGACTTCCTGGATCGTCCAGAACAGCCACCAGCACATAAAGAAAAGCGCCATACCCAATGTCATACTCAGATCCGCGTTCGCAGGCCGAAGAAGGGGCGCACTCACCTCCTTTAGCGATAACGGAAAATTACCAGGCGGCCCGAAGCCGATCGTGCCCACTCCAGGTACGAGACCAAACCAATTCGCGGTGAGAATGAAGATAAAGAGTGAAGCGATAAGGGAAAAGACCTTCGGGATCATGTGTTTGCCAACAATCCCCTCAAACGTCACATAAAGGGTCTCGACAAGCGCCTCAAACACGTTCTGAACACCTTTGGGAACCAATTGCATCTTCGCCGTCGATCGACGGGCCCAAAATACGATCAAGACGGTTACGATAATTGTTACCAGCATCGAGTTGGTGAACCACCCCACCCCGGGAATAAGCCGGTCGGGTATAACCGTCAGCTCTTCTGCCGCAAGAAATAATGTCGGGTCCATAGGCAAATCACCCTCCAGGATTGGTAACAGCTATCCCCGATTGGCGAAGGGAAACCGGCCGAAGAACTGGAGGGTTTAAAAACCCAATCAAAGCAACGCGTTTTGCGACATGCAAGCCGATTTGTAAAATTATTCACACTGCGCGGTTGCACATTCCAAATGGGTCGAGTATCGGCTGACATTGAATCCGAGGCTCGGTTACCTTTTCGAACGATTCCCGGCATTTACACAGACCTTTTGCGCTCGTGAAGTGGCGGAACTCTATAGGCAAGGAGTGCAACCTCCGGTCTTTTCAATTCGCCGGCCAAAGGAGGGCCCCCCATTGAATATCCCTCTGGAGCACATTCCGATCTACTATCTTCCGGATACGAACAGTCTCAGGTTCAAGTTGAAAACACGTCTGATCCCATCGCACATTAAGAGTTTGTGGTCCGGGTCTGGAGATCTCCGGGACAAAGGGCGGTTTCGCGAAGCTGTCTACCTGGCCTCCCTCCTACGGCGCGCGGGCGTATCCCATGTGCACGTCCATTTTGCAGGTCTGGCTTCTCGATGCGCCTGGTGGTTGAAACGTCTCTTTGGATTCACCTATAGCTTTACCGGACACGCCAACGACATTTTCTGTCCGAAGGCAAACCAGCGAGTGGGTCTCGCCGATCTTCTAAACGACGCTTCCTTTGTCGTCACCGTAAGTGACTACAGCGCCGGACGGCTCATCCAAACCTTCCCCGAAGCCGCGGGCAAGATCCACAGGGTCTACAACGGCGTGGATCTATCGATGTTCAAACAATCGATTCCCTTCACCGGACCGATAAAACTTCTGTCGATAGGCCGCTTGATTGAGAAGAAGGGTTTTGGTTATCTGATCGACGCAGCCAGGTTGCTCCGCGACCGCGGATTCGAATTCGAGTGTAAAATCGTCGGGGACGGCCCGGAGCGGGGTTCGCTGCAGAAATCGATTCAAACTCATCGGCTCGAGAAGCACGTTGAGCTGACGGGCCCTTTGTCCCAGCCCGAAATCGTCGATCTCCTGGCTCAGAGCTCGATCTTTGTTTTCGCGGCCGTTCAAGACCAATCGGGCGACACCGACAATCTTCCAACCGTGCTCATCGAGGCGATGGCGAGCCGGCTCACCTTGGTGGCCACCAATGTTGCCGGCATCCCGGAAATACTTCACAACAAAGAAAATGGCATTCTTTTGGCCGAAAAAGATCCAATCCAGCTGGCGGACGCAATCCAGTATCTTGGCTCCAATCGGGAACTGCTTGATCTCTACGGGCGAACTTCCCGCCAACTTGCCGAGCGGAAGTTCTCCTTACAAACGACAACTGGGGCACTCAGACGGATCTTTGA
>DASZHC010000266.1:0-3174 GCA_035938215.1 Chthoniobacterales bacterium | reverse complement strand
GTAACAAAATACTTGCGCGTTACTTTGACCGCCATTTCTTCCGCCTTGTAGTATGCGCCAATTGTTTCGTACAGGTTGTAATATCTTTGGCCATCGCGGATAGAAGATTCGAATCGTTTAATGCGCCAGCCGCCAAGTGCCTTCAATTCGGTCAGGCGCTGATTGAGTTCGAGTTCGCCTCCACTTTGGGCCTGCCCTCTCATTGCATCCGGCTCCAATCGAGTAAGGAGATCGCCAAAAGCCCGAACGATCTCCAATCTACCACCCCTCCAGTCCAATTGGAGTAAAACTGTTGAAACCTGCTCGGAACCTTCTCCTATAGTTACGGTAGGTATACTCACGTCGTCAGGCGATCGATTCAATTGAGCTTCAAGCATCGGACCGATTAAATCCCAATCGACTCTCGACTTCGCCGGAACTAAAGGGTTTCGTGAATAAGCCGCGATGGGCGATGCTGGCAAAGTCGCGAGATATTTTCGCAGTTGTTCGATTCTCGATAACCGTTCCTCGAGCTCAATCGAAAGATATGGCTTGTCCGGCCATTCGGGAGAAAGAAGCCCAAACCAACCGCTGATCGATACCAATGGCTCCTGTCTCAGATATTCAAGGCGATCTTCAAAACTTTCAGGCGCGCTGGACCTCCATTTGACCGTTGGTCGCAATAGCCGCGGATCCAGTCGGACCGCCTCTCTCGCAAATTCATAGTGCCAGCAAATCCATGTCTCGGGTTTAGGGATTCCGCTGAAATCCCATTCGTCCGAGGAAAGAACTTTCCTTTCGCTCTCCATACTCATTCGGCAGTGTCCGAGACTTTACCCGGCAAAGGGAGATAGAGTCGACTGCCCAGCGCGCTGTTTCAAGCCGATGAGGGGACAAATTTTAGCTGGAACTCGCGCGACTTTGGCAACCCACCCCGCGCTGCCCTTCCTTGACCACTGACACTGAGAATCGCTCAGCCGACGAGAGCGCCGAGGACCCAGAAAAATGCGGCGAACGCGACCAAGCCTACTAGCCAGGAATTCTGACTCTCTGAAGAAGCGGCTTTGGAGTGCATTTGGAACTGAGAATTGAAAGGCTGGCTTTGAAACAAAAGATCTCTGCATGGCAGCACTCTCGTTGTGCCGCCCTCAAAATTAAACCGAAAGAGGCCGGGCATTACGGAGCCGGGTGCGCTTCCGGGTATTTATCGAACGGATCGCATGCAGCAGCGCCAGGCACCCGATCACATTGAGTGAAGTTTTAGCGGTTTTGATGGTGGTCGAGGTCATGGATTGAATTACGACGAAATGCGGTCAGAGTTTAGCAGAAAGGGTACAGAGTGGGGAATTCAGCACAGAGGCACCGAGCAGCGGAGCGTTCGACTGAGCTCACGCCGAAGTCCGCAACCAAAAGGTTCGTCCTCGTGCTCGAATGAGTTGAGACTCTCCGGAACAGAACAGGGCTGGCTCGTATTGCGGCTATGCTTTGCAGACGGGTCGTGCGCTTCGATCCTGACCAATACCGGCTGCGCGAGGGCGTATCAGGCCTGGCTGCGCCATTCGAGCACGAGGACGAGCACGAGCACGGTTTATAAGGGAAGCGAAGCTGCTTGAATGCCTTGGCAATAGTGCCACGGCCGAAGACGCAATTCCTTCACTGCGTTCCTCCGCGGCCTCTGCGTGAGGCACTTTGCACTAGCCACTACCCTGCTCGTACTCCACCTGCGCTTGCGTAGCCTGATCCATCTCCTCGGGCGTGAGCAGAACAGTCGTCTTTGTCCGAAACGCGCCGGTCTTTACTGCAAGCGATATGGCTGCAGCGGTCACATGGTCCGGTCCTTCGCTGATCACATAAGCGTCGTTATCCCCGAAGGCGAAATAAAAAGCTTCCAAACGTCCTCCGAGACTCTCCAACATCTCTTGAACGTGAAGCCGGTGTGCCGCTCCGCCTTCTTTCATCAGACCTTGAACTCCTTCGGGTGTATACGAAACCGTCGTCAGATACTTTGGCATACTTCAGTTTTTGAAAGGACGTCAGGCAATCTCAGAACTGTTCCCTTTAGAATGGTGCGTTGCAAGGATGACTCCATCTTTGATTGCTTGAACAGGAGCCCGAGTCTATTCATTTTAAGATATGGAAGTCCTGCAGACTTTATCCGTCGCTCTGGGACTAGCAACGCTTTCAGGTTACAGTCTCTATCTGACCGTCTTCGCCACCGGACTGTCGATCCATCTTGGCTGGATACATCTCGCGCCGCAATACGCGTCGCTTTCCATTCTTGGAGATCCGGTCATACTCGTTATCTCCGGCATTCTTTTCGCACTGGAATTTTTTGCGGACAAAATCCCATGGGTGGACTCAGTCTGGGACGCGATTCATACAGTGATTCGGCCGCTTGGAGGCGCATTTCTGGCCGTGCGAGCTCTCGGGTCCACAAATCCTGTGTTCGAAGTCGTCGTAGCGTTGCTGGCTGGAGCAATGAGTTTTGCGTCTCACAGCCTGAAAGCCAGTACTCGCCTTGTGGTAAACAGCTCGCCTGAGCCATTCTCGAACATAGCCGTCAGTACGGGTGAAAACATTCTGGTTCTCGGCGCGGCCACGCTCCTCTGGCATTATCCGATCGTGGTTTTCTCAATCTGCGTCCTTGTTTTCGCTTTTACCTTTTACTTCCTGCCGCGTATCTGGCGATCGATCTCGGTCAATTTTTGGATGATTTCGCGCAAGCTGAATCAATTGTGTGTCGACGATGCCGATATCAAGCTTCCTGATCAATTTCCAGCGCGATTCGAAACCAGTCTGCGCCGTTTGACGGGCCGCGAAACCACCGTGGCGTGGGCGGCGCCCTGCGTTTCGGGAAAAGGCAAGAACCTTGAACCGGACCGTTTCGGTTACCTGATTGCAACCAATGAGGATCTGAACAAGGTCTATTTCGTTACCAAAACATTTCTGGGAGACGCTTCAAAAGCCTTGGAAATCGATAAAGCCTCGCTTGAGCACAAACTTCTTTGTGAAGAATTGAACCTGTACAGCAAAGGCCGCCGGTTCATCTTCAAGTTCGACCATTCCCGCGCCCGCGTCGCATCCGCAATCGCCCGAAACCTCGAGCGCCGCCTGGCCCCGGCGGACGCGCTACCGGAGCCGGTAGTGGCTAGGGGCTAGGGCTGGCGTAGCGGCGTAGCGGCGAGCAGAATTCAG
>DASZHC010000265.1:0-8593 GCA_035938215.1 Chthoniobacterales bacterium | reverse complement strand
AGTGTCATTTAAAAGTGGTGTGGAAATCCGAAACCTTTAGATTCCGCGGTCCCGCTTATAGAATCACTTCGGGGGCACCGCTCTTGAAATGAACTCCAATCGGATATTCTGATCGGCTATCTTCTGCTCCAGTAATTGCTTAAAGGTTTGCTCGGCTTCCTCCGGCAGCGACTCAGACCTCGCCCGAGCAATTTCGGGCATTCTGTTCACTTCCCTCTCAACGTCCGAGGCCTGGATCTTGTTCCATAAACCGTCGCGAAGTTCTTCGATATTCATTGAAATCGGCTCCACGCTAAGGATTTGGGCTCGCGGAACGCCGATGGCGATTCCTGATTCCCGGACCTGAACCTGAAGTTCGTGAGAGAGGTCGAAGCCAGCCCTCACCCTGTAGAGGGAGTGCATCCGAATTGTTTTCGTGCTGCCCCACCAGGTTTGCATTGTGTCCCGTGTGACTTCCACGTCGCGACTTACGATTGCGAGTTCGGGGGTCGTCGCGGTTTGATCAAGTACGACGTTTTCGCTGAGCCTGATCTTCGGCTGCATGTGGAAAAGTTCGATAAATGCATCGCGGACTTTTGCGACTTCGGTCTCTGCCTGGTTCGAAGCGGAATGTAGGGCGCGCGCGGGCAAAGAAGCCAGCCGGTCGATTAGAAAACCGGCGGCCAAAAGCAAAAGCGTAAGGGTCACAATGAGCGCAAGCGTTGGGAGCAGGTGCCTGAGTTTCATTGCAGCAAAAAGTACAGCCCCCCGCATCCGCTGGATACGAAGGGCTGCTGTTCCCCCCAGAACAATCCGGAAAAGTTACAGCTCAAATCATTCCCCAAGCCTGTGTTTATTTCAAATACTAATTTCAAGGTTTTACTGGTCGGTCAACTTTGCGCATTGCAAATAAATTTACGCCAACCCTCTGTTTTCTCTTGTGAATTTGTATTGAAACGATCGCCATTTGAAGTCCCTATTGAGGGAAACCTTCCAGAACAGCAATTCGGAGCACTATGCAAACGATCGTTATCGGCCATAGAAATCCTGATATGGATTCAATTTGTTCGGCGATTGCCTACGCCGAACTCAAGCAAAAGCTCGGCATCCCGAACGTCATTGCGGGCCGGGCAGGCAATACCAATGAGCGCATAGATTTTGTTTTGCAGAAATTTGGCGTACCGGCGCCCGAGTTCATCAGCGATGTCGCGCCGAGGGTTGCTGACGTGATGGAAACGCAAGTCATTTCGGTTCCACACAATTCCTCAATTTATCACGCGATGAATTCGATCGAAAAGAAGCGAATGCGCGGGTTGCCGGTCGTGGATTCTGAAAATCGGTGTCTCGGGCTGCTGTCCGGCTGGAAGGTGAGCCAATACCTCTTTCCGCAGCGAGAGGAGACGGATTCGTCGCGTGAAATCTTCGGATCGCTGAGTGACATCGTTCGTGCATTTGACGGCCAATTTCTGGCCGGCGAACCCGACGATCAGCAGAATAAAGTCGTATTCATGGTAGCGGCAATGAGCCGTGGATCATTCGGACAACGCTTGGAAAAACATCAATCCGATCGGGTGATCGTCTTTGTGGGTGATCGAGAGGAAATCCAGGCAGACGCCATAGGCGCGAAGGTCCTCGCGATCGTGATCACCGGTGCGCTGGGAGTTTCAACAAAGATTCGCTCGGCTGCCAAAGAGGCAGGGGTTCGCTTGCTGTCGAGCCGATACGATACGGCCACTACCGTTTTGTCTGCCAGGGGCGCGACAAAGATTGATTCGATGATCGATCCGCAGTTCACCAGTTTCACTCCAGAGACGCCGCTGAAATCGGCGCGTCACATCGTCACCGGTTCATCTGAATACATTTTCCCCATCCTGGACGATGACAAGCGGTTGGTCGGTATTCTTTCAAAAAGCCATTTTATCAAGCCGATTCCACGGCAATTGATTCTTGTGGATCACAATGAACTATCGCAGGCAGTCAAAGGAGCAGGGGAATTGCAGATAGTCGAAGTGCTCGACCACCATAGGCTCGCAAGCTTCAGCACCGATATACCGATCCTTTTCTGGAATAATCCGGTCGGCTCGACGAGCACGCTTGTTGCGTTGTCGTACAAGCAACACGGCGTTGCTATTGAACCCGCAATAGCCGGATTGCTTATGGCCGGATTGATTTCTGACACGCTCAACCTCACTTCGCCGACCGCTACGCCGATCGACGCGAATATCCTTCAGGAACTAAGCAAGACAGCGGGTGTCGAACCTGCAAAGCTTGCGGAAGGCATTTTCGCGGTCGGTTCGCCGCTCTTAACTTTGGCACCCGGGGAAGTCATCTTGGCCGATTGCAAAGACTATGAGGAGGATGGATTCAAGTTTTCGGTTTCGCAGATAGAGGAACTTGGCTATTCGCATTTTCACGCAAAAGAAAATGAACTTCTAGAGGCTCTGAACGGCTATAGGGCCAAGGAGTCCAGTTATTTTGCGGCTTTGCTTGTGACGGATGTCAACACGCAAAATTCCCTTCTTTTGATCTCCGCGCCAGCAGAGTTTCTGGAAACTATGACGTATCCGAGACTGTCGCCACATCTTTTCGAACTAAACAACGTCGTGTCGCGCAAGAAACAGCTTGTGCCTTACCTGTTAGATTGTTTGCACAAAATCAACGCAACCGTTTCCTGATTCGTGGCGGGAGACAAGTGGATAAATTGGGTTTGGGTCTCGGCGGACGAACGGGCAAAACCGCGCCCGCCAGTTGTGTTGATTTTCAATTGGTTGCTCGCGTTTCTGCTGCTGGCTTTGCTCTGTTTTTTCTCCTTTTCTCAGCTCCGGTACAACTGGAATTGGGATACCGTCGGGGGATATAGCAACTTTTTCTGGCGAGGTTGGCTGAACACGCTCAGGATTTCGTCGCTTGCCTTAGTTCTAAGCACCGTGATCGGCTTCCTTGCAGCTCTGGCACGAAGGTCAGGGCTCTTGGTGCTCAGGGCGATCAGTCGGCTTTACGTGGAACTTGTCCGAGGCACACCGCTGCTTGTGCAGATTTCATTCGCTTTTTACGTCGTTGCGGACGCTTTTCATTTTGAAAATCGATTTGCTGTTGGTCTGTTCACATTGTCGCTGTTCTCAGGCGCTTTCATCAGCGAGATCATTCGGGGCGGTATCGAGAGCATTGGCAGCTCTCAGCTCGAATCGGCTCGTGCCATTGGACTTACAAGGTTGCAGACCTATCGCTACGTCATCTTTCCGCAGGCTATTCGCGTAATCCTGCCCGCGCTCGCGGGCATGTTTGCCAATTTGATCAAAGATTCTTCGCTTCTCTCGGTTATCTCGATCGAAGAGTTTACATGGAACGCTCAGCAGGTGTCCGCGCTGACTTACAGCAATTTTGAATGCTATATCCCGCTGGCTATCGGATATCTGGTCCTGACGTTGCCGATTACTCTTTGGACCCAGTGGCTCGAAAAACGGACCCGGTATGAGACTTAAAGTCACAAACGTCTCCAAATCCTTCGGGGACCAAGCGGTGCTGCGCCAGGTGAATCTTGAGCTCGAAAGGGTCCATACTCTGGCGCTGATCGGGCCTTCCGGAGGAGGCAAATCCACTCTGTTGCGCATCATCGCCGGTTTGGAAAAGCCGGATGAAGGGCAAATCTCCCTTAATGATAAGGGGATCACCTTTCGTGAGAAAGAGTTGATGGCCCATCGGCGATCGATAGGCACCGTCTTTCAGGCTTACAACCTTTTTCCTCATCTGACCGCTCTGCAAAACATTACATTGCCGCTTGAGAAGGTTCATCATTACGAGCCTGCGGAAGCGCGCCAACTGGCCGGCGAAATTCTGGAGCGTTTCCAATTGTCGGAACATTCGCACAAGTCGCCCGCTCAACTATCCGGAGGACAGCGTCAGCGGGTGGCGATTGCGCGCGCGGTTTCAATCAAACCGAAATTGCTCCTGTTCGACGAGCCTACGTCCGCTCTTGATCCTGAGATGACGGCCGAAGTACTTCAATTGATCGAAGAACTGCGAGAGGAGGGCCGCGATCTGATGATCGTGACCCATCAGATGGGGTTTGCTCATCGCATTGCCGATCAAATAGCGCTCTTAAGCGGGGGCCGAATCGCCGAACTCGGGCCGCCTTCTCAGGTATTGGAGGAACCGCGGTCCGAGGTCACGCGGCAGTTCCTCGCGAAAATCTTGAAGTATTAGCCTGGGAATTTCACGAGCCAGAGCGCTCGTGAGATTCCCAGGCTCAAGAGCCGCTCAGGAAGCGGCTCGGAATGAAATGGGACATAAAATCGGGCGGAGCGAAGTGAATTTTTTTTCCCGGTTTGTGCCGCTAACTTTCGGTTATGATGTGGTTTGCGACGATTCTCAGTTCCTGGTCTGCCGCTTGTCCCGAGCACGCAGGGCAGGTAGGGTCGCATCCAGCACCAGTTTCTAGAGGACCCGGAAGGTTGGATTCGATGTCATTCAGCAGAAACTGGTGCGGGATCGGACCCTACCAAGCTCTGACATAACGCGCGAGTAGGGTTAGCATCCGAAACAGTTTTGGGTGCGGCTACGCCGCGCTAGGAGCGACGCGCGCCAGCCCTGCGCTTGCCTTGGAAACTCACAGATGCCGCGTCGAGATGTGGAAAGACGGTTCCATGCGTATAAAATTGTAGGAATCTGCCCAGTACCCCTAACAGAGAATGCCGTTAACTGTAGAAGACCGGTCTAACAAAATGCGCATTAGTCCCCATTTGATGGTGCTCGCTATACTTTTCACCACGGTTCTGGGACCGCCTTGCTCTCAAGGGGCTGACAAAAGGAAGCTGGAAGTCTTTTCGTGGTGGACTTCGGGCGGAGAGGCTGCCGCACTCGATGCGTTGTTCAAGGTTTATGAGAAGCGAGACCCCGGAGTTGAAATTATTAATGCGGCCGTGGCAGGGGGCGCAGGCTCCGCCGCTCGCCCGGTTTTGCAAGCTCGTCTGGCTGGCGGCAAGCCGCCGGACAGCTGGCAAACTCATGCCGGTTGGGAATTGTTTGGGCAGTACGTAGAACCCGGTTACTGCGAGGCGATCACCGAGCTCTATAAGAGTGAAGGATGGGATAGGGTCTTTCCGAAGGAGTTGGTGGTGAGCATGCTCACCAAAGATCGAAAGATCTATGCCGTGCTGGCGGGGATCCATCGAGGCAATGTGCTTTGGTACAACGCCAAACTGCTCGAAAAGAACGGAATCAAGGTTGGTGATCAGATGACCTTCGACCAGTTCTTCGCGGCATGTGATAAGCTCAAGGCTGCCGGCATCCCTGCTCTGGGAGTTGGCGATTCAGGGATTTGGGCCTCAGCGCAACTCTTTGAGAACACGCTGCTTGGAGTGATCGGACCGGAGGGCTGGTTAGATTTGTTCAATGGCGCAATGCAGTGGGACGATCCGATGGTGCAGGAAGCCATGAAGCTGTTCGCCAAAATGCAGGATTATGTAAATCCGGATCATCCGGCTCTGAGTTGGGATCAAGCGATCGAAGCGCTGATAAAAGGCAAAGTGGCATTTAGTTCGATGGGGGATTGGGCTTACGGGGAATTCGTCAAGGCCAAGATGAAAGCGAAAGAAGATTTCGGTTGGGTGTGCAGTCCCTATACCGATGGTTCGTTTATTGTAATCGCTGACGCATTCGCGCTAGCGAAAGGTGCTGCACACAAAGAGGCGGCTTTAGCCTGGCTGAAAAGTATCGGCAGCAAGCAGGCCCAGGAAGCCTTCAACTCCATCAAGGGATCAATCCCAGCTCGAAGCGATGTCGATCGCTCAAAGTTTGATGCCTACCAACAGTGGTCAATGGATTCTTTCGCGGAGGATAAGCTGGTGGCTAGTTGTGTCCATGGCGAAGCTGCGCCCGCGGCCTTCGAACAGGCGTTAAACGACGCGGTGGCCACGTTCGTCGTGGATAGGAACGTCGACAATTTTGCCAAGGCGCTAGTGAAGGCGGCGAAAGAGTCCCAAGGAAAGAAATAACGGATCGGCGCTTTCCGGACAGGACCACATCCCGGCAGGAACTGTTCGCATGCGCGTTATAGTGACCAACGCGAGACGGCGTGCTGGGAGGATCAGATCTCCATAAGCAAACTCTTTGCCCTTCAAGCGCTTCCAGCACCAGTCCGTGGAGAGCAATGAGTTCGTCGCTGCGGCTAATGCGTGATTCTTGCGGGCTAAGTCGAAAGCAAGGACGCAAGATCTCGGAGATCTGACGCAACCACGGTCCAGGATTCTTCCGCTGCCAGGTCCTTCGTCTGGCGCGGTCCATACTCGGTAACTCTTGGAATAAAGGCGGTGCATAGACCCTGGATGCGAGCCGCCCGCAGATCGTAGTTATGGGCTGCCACCAGCATGACTTCGTTTGGGCGCAGGTCGAGCAAACGGCAGGCACCCTGATATGGTTCCGGATCCGGCTTGTAATGCTGCCACAAGTCAGCGCCGAAAACGAAGTCCCAAGGGAGCCCGGCGAACTTCCGCAACCGGACCATGAGCGCAAAGTTGGCATTGGACAATGGCCCAAGAATATAACGCGTCGCCAACCGCTGCATCCCTTCCTTCACGTCCGGCCAAGGGCGCAATCGCCGCCATGCATCAGTCAACTCGTCAAGGTCTTCGGGCTTTAGACCGCCAATCCCGAGGCTTGCTACCAAGCGTTCCAAGCTTTGCCTGTGCAGCGCGTCCAGAGTCGTCCAGGTTTGCTCGCTATTGCGAACGCGATCCATTGAGGGATAGTAGGCCGCTCGCCATTCATCGACCAAGAGCGGCCAATCCGCCAGGATGCCCCGGCGTTGTCCAAATGCACTCAGTTCGGTGATGAGGCTTGAACGCCAGTCCACGACCGTTCCAAAGATGTCAAACACAAGCGCCTTGAGCCGCGAGACCGCCGAAGAGTCGTAGATTCCGCGATCGGATTTGGTTCGGTGATTCAACATATCGTTTCTTGGTCAGGCCAACACATGCTCTTGCAGGAATTCCCCCTGCTTTGGACCATCGCTGAAGCCCATTGATCGCCAGCAGAAGCAAGAACGAGATGCTGAGCGTGACGACAGCAATAGCGGTCGCGCCTCGAT
Source organism: Chthoniobacterales bacterium (assembly GCA_035938215.1). GTDB lineage: Bacteria > Verrucomicrobiota > Verrucomicrobiia > Chthoniobacterales > JAFAMB01 > DASZHC01. The sequence continues at coordinate 1,530 of DASZHC010000265.1, read as the reverse complement.
AATCATACTGCTCCAGTTTAGTGATGATCAGCCATAGCATCCAAGATTCTCCGGCAGGGAAAGCGGTATCGAACCAGTGTCCAAGCCAGGGCGCTCCCAAAAACGGCGTTCACTGCCGCCGCCAAAAGGGATATCCCAAAGGTAACCTGGTACGAGGCGAGAACACGCGGCGAGGAAACCGCACGCAAAAAGGCTTCCCACCCGAGTCCCGATGCTTTGGCAAAAGTAGCCGATATGGGGATCAGAACGATCAAGGACAGATAGAGCAGAGTTTTAAATCATACAAATCCAGTCGAGTAGAGTGGTTTTTTTGGCGAGCCTTAGCCCAGGCAAGCCGAACCGCGACCTCTTAGATCGCTACTTTGTCGATGGGAGCCTGGCCATCCGATTTTTTCGCTCGCTCGGCCGGTTTTGAGCGCAATGCCGGCTTCGCTCGCAACTGGTCCAAGGAGGCCAGTGAGAAAGGAAGGGGCATTCTGTCCTTTCGAAGTTTGCGCAGTGTAACTTCGACAACGTCAGCAAGCGTGTAGCGATCAAGAATATTGGCGATAGCGTTCCTGACATCGAGCATTAACATCCGCAGTCCGCAATGCTCTTCGTCCGGACAACTGCAGCGTTCGTAAGCGGTCTGACTGACGCATGCTATCGGAGCGAGCGGACCATCGATCAGACGAATAACTTGTCCGATACAAATGTTCTCCGGGGGCCGCGAAAGAAGGTAGCCGCCACGCTTGCCGCGGCGGCTCTCAAGGTAGCCCGCGGCCTTGAGCTGCATAAGGATTTGTTCGAGAAATTTGACGGGAAGATCCTCTTTTGAAGCGAGTTCGCTCACCTGAAGCAGGGGTCGGCCCAGCGCTGCGGCTAATCCGAAATCAATCAGAGCTCTGAGGGCATATTCCCCCCTTTTGGAAACCTTCACGGCTGAGGATTGTAATTCGCATCTCTTCTAAACTCAACTTGTCGAGTAAAATAGGTAACGGCTCTAGCCCACAAAAACAATCTTCCGTCCCCACCAGGACCGCCGCCCATTGACCTCTAAAGGCGGCTCGCCGGGAGGTTCGCCCTACCGATCACCGGCCCCAAGGTCATATGAGACGCTAGGGCGAAGCTCCTGCTGAGCCGCCGCCCATTGAATGGACCAATGCTGGCCGATCCCCTGGAGCTGGAGGGCGTCCGCTCCGTCGGCGCCGTAAGATGGTGTTAACGCAGCTACCGGCGGCTGCGAGCAGGAGGACAAGAGCCGCAGGTCTTTGTGAACGCTTTTCAGGAACTGGTGGCATAACACCCTGAACGCGAACGAGTTGTACGAAGAGTGTCTTTACTAGCCTGCGCGTTGAGTACCAAACTCCAGTTCCTTGCACAAGTCACAGAGCCGCAGGTATTTGTGAGCGCTCTCCAGGAACTGGTGGTGGAAGCTACTGAGCGGCAACGAGTTCCAGATTAAGTGAGTGAGCTTCTTTTTTGAGCCATTTGATGCGTTGGAGTCGGAATTTCAGTTCGTATTGTTGAATGCCTTTTTCGACATAGTCT
>DASZHC010000264.1:0-18615 GCA_035938215.1 Chthoniobacterales bacterium | reverse complement strand
AAACTCCGACAAGAGGGCATCGAGCCTACACTGCCTTGGCTTTATGGCTTCCAACTCGACTTCCGCTTCCGATAGCCATCCTCGCCAGACTCCTTATTCAATGGTCAAATTAATTCCCGCTTCAAAATCTTTGCTCCAGGGCCTCGGCCAACAATGGCGCCCATGCCCGGGCTCCCGCCACCGGTTTCTGGAGGGCTCCGGTCCCTCGCAGCCGCCGGTGGAAACGACATCAACACCCTTTCACGGCGCCGACGGAGCGGACGCCCTCCGGGGCCGGCCAGCAATGGCGATCGACATCTAGCACTAATCAAAACTACACTTTTACCGATTAAATGAACCTTACTCCGCGAGAAAAGGATAAACTTCTGATCTTTACCGCGGCTCTGCTTGCGGAGCGCCGGCTCGCGCGCGGGCTTAAATTAAATCACCCGGAATCGGTTGCTTACCTGTCCGCTGCACTGCTTGAGGGTGCTCGGGACGGCAAAACCGTGGCCGAACTGATGCATTATGGCGCCACTTTGCTTAGTCGCAGCCAGGTCATGGAAGGTGTTCCCGAGATGATTCACGAAATACAGGTCGAGGCCACATTTCCAGACGGCACCAAACTCGTCACCGTTCATAACCCCATTGTCTGATTCTCTGAACTGACTATGATTCCTGGCGAAATCATCACGCAAGCCGGCGAGATCGAGCTGAATACCGGGCGCAGGACCTGTGCCATGGCAGTCTCAAATTCGGGTGATCGGCCTATTCAGGTCGGCTCGCATTACCACTTTTATGAGGTCAACGAAGCCCTTCGGTTCGATCGTGAGAAAGCTCGCGGTTTTCGTCTGAATATCACGGCGGGCACCGCTGTCCGGTTTGAGCCAGGACAGCGAAGAACGGTCGAACTCGTCGAACTCGCTGGTGACAAAACAATCTTTGGCTTCAACGGGAAAATTATGGGTGTGCTCTAAAGAAATACCAGGCCGCGTTTCGCATCGGCGGGATGCAAGGATCTCAGGTTCGCGTTGGGAGCAGCGCCGATTGGTGAAGCGGCCTCGCTATAAAATCCTCCTATGAAAATCGGCAGGCAAGCCTATGCAGAAATGTTTGGTCCAACCACGGGTGACCGAATCCGATTGGCCGACACTGAGCTTTTCATCGAGATCGAACATGATTTCGCGATCTATGGAGAAGAGGTGAAGTTTGGCGGCGGAAAAGTGATCCGCGACGGAATGGGGCAGTCCCAGCGCACGAGCAAAGAGACCGTTGATACGGTAATTACAAATGCGGTGATAGTGGACCATACCGGAATCGTGAAAGCCGATATCGGTATAAAGGAAGGTAGGATTGCGGCCATCGGCAAAGCCGGCAACCCCGATATCCAACCCGGGGTGACAATCGTCGTCGGGCCTGGGACAGAAGTAATTGCCGGAGAGGGAAAAATAGTCACCGCGGGCGGAATCGATTCGCACATTCATTTTATATGTCCCCAACAGATCGACGACGCGCTTGCTTCCGGCGTCACTACTTTGATTGGGGGCGGCACCGGACCCGCTCACGGAACCTTTGCGACCACATGCACTCCGGGGCCATGGCATTTGCAACGCATGCTCCAAGCCGCGGACGGCTACCCGATCAACCTCGGCTTTCTTGGGAAAGGAAACGCCAGCAAACCGGAACCATTGCGGGAACAGATATCGGCCGGCGCTCTTGGCCTGAAGCTGCACGAAGACTGGGGAACAACTCCGGCGGCGATCGATGCCTGTTTATCAGTCGCAGAGGAAACGGATACGCAGGTCGCGATCCACACTGACACACTGAATGAATCCGGTTTTGTCGAGGCGAGTATTGCTGCATTTAAAGGCCGAACCATACACACCTATCATACCGAAGGAGCAGGCGGCGGCCATGCCCCGGACATCATTAAAGTATGTGGCGAAACAAATGTACTCCCCTCCTCTACCAATCCGACGCGACCGTACACAGTTAACACGCTCGACGAACACCTGGATATGCTGATGGTTTGTCACCATCTCGATCCTGCGATCGCCGAGGACCTCGCTTTTGCAGAATCGCGTATACGGCGTGAAACCATCGCGGCAGAAGATATCCTGCACGATTTAGGCGCCTTATCGATGATGTCGAGCGATTCTCAGGCGATGGGGAGAATCGGCGAGGTCATTACCAGAACCTGGCAAACCGCTCACAAAATGAAGGTACAGCGAGGATCGCTTCAAGGTGATAGCAGCCGGAACGATAACCTCCGGGTAAAACGCTATATCTCGAAATATACGATCAATCCCGCGATTGCGCATGGAATTGCTCATGAAGTTGGCTCGGTTGAGATCGGAAAATGGGCCGACCTCGTTGTTTGGGATCCTGCTTTTTTCGGCGTAAAGCCGGCACTGATCGTAAAAGGGGGAATGATCAATTTAGCCCTGATGGGTGATCCCAATGCCTCAATTCCGACGCCACAGCCGGTTCACTACAGAGAAATGTTTGCAACAAGAGGAGGAGCAATCAGCCAGACGTCTCTGACATTTGTTTCGCAGGCGGCTGTCGCGGCGCGCATTCAGGCCAAATATGGTTTGTCCAAACGGATCGTTCCGGTCAGCGGCATTCGCAACCTTCGAAAATCGCACATGGTTCATAACGCCTGGCTGCCGAAAATAACAGTGGATCCAGAAACCTATGAAGTGATTGCTGACGGAGAACTTCTCACATGCGAACCGGCCGCCATACTTCCGCTGGCTCAGCGCTATTTCCTGTTCTAGTGTACCGTCTCGCATATAACATTGTATGCGAGAGGGTACACTAGTCATGCTCCGGGTTGAAAAGTACGCCGCACGGGAGGTCCAGAACGCACCCGGTATTCGCAGGCTCTCGCTTCCCTTTGAAATACGGCAAAAGAGACGTTTCCGCGCGATTCTCGAAGACGGCTCCGAAGCAGCGATTTTCTTGCCTCGGGGCTCCAACCTGGCTGACGGTGATGTTCTGGAAGCCGACGACGGAACTTTCATCAGGATCGTCGCAACTCCTGAGCAAGTGCTTTACGTCACCGCATCCTCTTCTGACGCTCTCACGCGTGCCGCATACCACCTGGGCAACCGCCATACCCCGGTTGAGCTCGGAAACGGTTTTCTGAAGCTGGAAAATGATTCCGTTATCAAAGAGATGCTAGTTAGGCTAGGTGTGCAGGTTCAAGAGGCTCATCTCCCATTTCAACCTGAGGCAGGCGCCTATGGCGCAGGGCACAGGCATGATTCCGACCCGGGAGGAGAACGTCAGCAGGCACAAGAACTTTTCCACGCACACTATGGCCCCTGCCATTCCGCTGATGCGCCGGCGCCAGCGACTCATACGCAGAATGAACCGCCCGATCCCGAGCATTCATAAGCTCACAACGCTTTTGCACCTTGCCTCGCCGGCGTTACCGATTGGAGGATTCAGTTATTCGCAAGGTCTGGAAGCAGCCGTCGACGCTCGCATCATTCATGATGCCACTACAGCTCGCCATTGGATTGAAGGGGGATTGCGGCACGTTCTCGCGGTCAACGAACTTCCAATGCTGGCACTCTTCCTTCGCCATTGGGAAATCAATGATTTCTCAGAATTGCAAAGATTGAACGCCGTCTTTCTAGCGAGCAGAGAAACATCGGAATTGCGCCGGGAAACCGAGCAAATGGGTTGGTCTCTTTCTCAGCTCGCTACCGGACTGGCGTGGAGCGATCAGATACGACGAGCTCAATTAGCAATATTGAAGCCGATCGCCCTGCCGACCGCGTTTGCGTTCGCAGCCATGGCGCTTGGGATTGATCACGAGTCCGCCCTAGCAGCCTACGCTTTTACGTGGGTTGAAAACCAGGTAGCTGCAGCTGTCAAAGCCGTCCCTTTGGGGCAAATGGCAGGCCAAAAAATCCTCTTCGGAATGCATGCTTTCATCCCCGAGATAGTGCGACGCGCGCTAGTCATCGCTCCTGATGAAATCCGCACTTTCGCGCCGGATCTTGGAATTCTTGCCGCCCGGCATGAAAATCAATATTCACGACTCTTTCGATCATGAGAAACCTCAAATCTCGTCCTGTCTTCCACTGCGTTCCTCTGCGCCCTCTGCGTGAGGCCCGGATCAGCGCACGCGGTAGTGTCCGAGCAGACCATCAACGATGATGAACAAACGTACAAAGCTTAATCCGCCTCTGCGCGTAGGCATTGGGGGGCCCGTGGGATCTGGAAAGACGACGCTCGTGGAGATGCTTTGTAAGTCGATGCGCGACCGGTACGACATCGTGGTGATCACGAACGACATTTACACCAAGGAAGATCAGCGCTTGCTTACGATTGCCGGAGCGCTTCCCGAAGAGAGAATTCTTGGGGTTGAAACCGGAGGCTGCCCGCATACGGCCATCCGCGAAGATGCTTCGATCAACCTGGAAGCTGTGGAACGAATGCTGGGGAAATACCCGGACGCGGATATTATTTTCATCGAATCCGGCGGAGACAATCTTGCCGCAACATTCAGCCCCGAACTGGCAGACCTGACTATCTATGTTATCGACGTAGCAGGCGGTGAAAAGATTCCACGAAAAGGTGGGCCGGGCATCACCAAATCCGAGCTGCTAGTCATTAACAAGATTGATCTAGCTCCCTACGTCGGCGCCGATCTCAATCTCATGCGTAACGATGCACAGAAAATGCGAGGAGAACGGCCATTCGTGATGTGTAATCTCAAGGCACAAACCGGGCTCGCCGATATCATTAGATTTCTCGAGAAGCAAGGGTTGCTCACTTAGGCCGCTTATGCGCGAACTTGAAAAAATAATTGTCGATGTTATTTGGCTTTCGGTGAGTCAGCGTCTCGGTAGAGGCTTGTATAACAGCTCCGAGTTCGGACGATTAGTTGCCTTGCACAGAGGTATACCTCGGATATCAAGGCCTGTCGGATAGAGAGAATCGAGAGAATTTCGGCAACCGATTTGGACATGGTTTCGGGTGGGCGTGAGTACAGCATGAGCGTGAGGACGAATCCCAAATGGATTTCCCGGCGACGAATCGATGACAATTCTCTCAAACGAGCTGTTTAGTTTTTTTGGTAAAAAGAAACGGCGGGCCGATCACTTGGCACGGAAGAGGCATTCGCAACCTCGTATATCACTCCCCCAGGCAGCGGCGACCATACTGAAACATTTACATTTTTTGGGAATTTGGTAAATGTCGTGGATAGTTATGAGATCGTCGGAACGTGACCGACCATCAAGGGTTCTCATGAACACAGAACGGCAAGCGACACTCAAAGAGATCCGAGGGTCACATTCGATCTCACCACGAGGTATCGGGAAAGTTCTCCGGGGACAACGAATGTGACACCGATCCTTTTGATCCACGGATATAGCGCGGAAAGCCCACAAACCGATCACGACTCGATCAGGAACATCTACGGCAGTCTGGCTGACGATTTAAAGGCATCATACCCGGTCGTCGACATCAATCTATCGAGGTATGTTTCTCTGAACGACTCTGTATCTATCCTTGACATTGCCCGTGCTCTCGACCGCGTTTTGAATCAAGAGTACCCCGAATTGCTCCGATCGGGCTTCAACCCGATTATTCACAGCACTGGAGCGTTGGTGGTCCGGAACTGGATCAAGTTGTTCAGTCCAAAGCCATCCCCGATACGTAATCTGATCCATCTCGCCGGTGCAAACTTCGGTAGCGGCTGGGCCATCATTGGCGAGGGACAGGTCGCCCGATGGGGGCGTTTCGTCTTCGAACACGGTGCTCAGCGGGGATTCAAGGTACTCCAAGCTCTGGAGTTCGGCTCGAGCCAGACACTCGACGTACATCTCCATTTCATCGAGCACGGAAATCGGATGCTCGAAGACTACTTGGTTCAGGAATACATCCTCGTGGGCACGCAGGCCGATCCAGAATGGTTTACCATCCCAGTCCGTTATGCAAAGGAGGATGGGTCCGATGGTACTGTCCGCGTGTCCGGGAGCAATCTCAATTTCAACTACTTGAACATAGTTCCCGCCCCAGATACATATACCTTGCGTTGGACCGATATCCAATCCGCGCTCTCCAAGGCCAACTCAAAGCAGCCATTCCCCGAATTCTACAAAATTGCGCAAATTTCTCAACCGTTCTTCGACAGACCAGAGATACCTTTCGCGATCCCCTACCAGTGCGCCCATACCGGCGATAAATACGGTATCGTTTCTGGCTCGGAGACGAAGGCTCAAGTCCAGCGTCTTATCAAAACCGCCTTGGCTGTGCCGGAGCGCTCTACCACGCAATGGTCTGCAGTCGTTGATCTATTCCACAAGGAGACTGAGACGAGCTATGATTTAGCACGAAGGACGCTAGGCCCAAGCCTCTTCAATTTTTTGGTCGACCAACGTAACCAATACGACGCACACGCTCAGGTCATTTTTCGACTGCGAGATCAAGATGGTCAGTCGATCCCAATCGATAACGCCGATATCTTCTTCGTATCCAATCAACAACTACCTGAAACCACGCCTATTCAACAGTTGATCGAGGATGTAGTCGTGAGTGATGTATCTCGCAACGTCATCACTTTTTATCTGCGGACAAACCGATTTGATAAGAACAAAAATGATTGGGTTTACCTGCTGGACAGTGTGCAGAACTTTGCACTTGAAATCACAGCAATCGAACCACTCACTCCCAACCGCAATCCATCGGTTACTTACGTCCCATTGAGAATACCACTTTCAACGGAAAACCTCGTCAGACTCATCCAACCGCATCGAACCACCGTCATCGACGTCCAGCTTGTACGTGTACCCAGTCCCGACATTTACATGATCGTGCGGACCTAATGCAGTAGCACAAAACGCGTCTTTTTCTTCTATAGATGATGAGTGATGAATTGAAGGGACGTACGGCACTGGTCACCGGCGCATCCAGCGGAATGGGCGTCGATTATGCGCGTGAACTTGCGCGACGCGGCGCCAATCTAATCCTGGTTGCACGTCGGCGAGACGCGCTGGACCGGGTGGCCAAGGAAGTGCGCGATCGTCACGGAATCGAGGTTCGTGTTGCGCCGGCCGATCTCTCCGATGCTCCCACCCAGGAACGTTTGTATCGGGAACTTGAGACGGAGGGCTGGCAGGTAGATCTGCTCGTAAACAATGCCGGTTTCGGCTTGTTCGGCAAATTCGCGGAATCCGACTGGGAGCGTGTGAATGAAATGTTACAGATCGATATCGTGGCGCTCAGCCATTTGACTCGGCTATTCACGCCGGGGATGATCGTGCGCCGCTGGGGCCGGATTCTGCTGATTGCTTCCACCGCCGCTTTCCAGCCTGTGCCGATCTACGCGTCATATGGTGGAGCCAAGAGCTACGTTCTTTCCTTTGGTGTGGCACTCAATCACGAACTGCGTGGTACCGGCGTGAGCTGCACGGTCGCCTGCCCTGGGGTGACTGCCACTGAATTCTTCCAAGTGGCCGGTCAACGTCAGACCCTATATCAACGCATGACTATCATGCCGAGCGCCAAGGTCGCCGAAATAGCTCTCAAAGCGCTTCTGGAAAAAAGGGCAGTCATTGTGGCCGGCCGCCTGAACGCCTTCATGGCCTGGAGTATGCGTTTGATGCCGCGTACCTGGGCGGCGGCCCTTGCCTATCGACTGATGAAGAACTGAGTCAATGGTTCGGAGCTTTTAGCTGGGGTGGCAAGGGCAATACATAAGATTTTGCCGGAGCGATCGCGTTGTTTGGTAGGATCGGTCGGTGCATCCGAAAGATGGCGGCCATCATGGCCATATTATTATCGCTCCAGATACCGCCGTGATTGTTAATGATCTCAGCCGGGACACGAACGATCCAAAAGGGCACGTGGACACCTTTGTACTTGTCGTGACTGTCGACAAACCGGATTTGCCAGACTTGCGGGACATTCTTTGGGCTCTGGTGAGCGGATTGATTGAGGCGTCCTGAGATGGCCGCGGTGTCGGCATCTCGAGCCGCGCTGGTGTAGAAAATGCCGCCCACCGGATTATGGTCTAGATTATATTCAAATGCATCCCGCCCTTCCGGGTCATTCTTCAACTTGTTCAGCAAAGCGTCCTCCGGATTTGGGTGCTCGATTTCATAGTTAACTAAATACGTATCATTCCCAGGTGTATTTAAATAGAACTCGCGTTCCGAGAGGGTTTCATCCGTTGCCGGCACTTTCACTTGGTTCCAATTCCAGTGGCCGTTGACGAGAACCCCGGCCTTGCTGCCGATCGGGAAAAAAGTACCGGTTGCGATATCGTTTTCGGATTGCAGCTCCACGACTGTGGGCTGGTTTTCTGGGATGAAACTGCCGCTTCCGCTGATCGGGCTGAACTGGCCGCCCCATTGCAAGAGGTTGCCGGAAACGGGTTTATCGGAATACTTGTAAAGGCTCTGAAGATCGCTTACGATTTGCCTGGTTAGTACGGAGTCGGATGCTGGGTTCAGCATCAGCGCAAGATCCCAGGGCGGTTTCACATTTTGCAAACCTTCCAAGGTGCGGAGGGTATGTGCGACGGTTCGTTCCAAAATCAGGCCACCGAACGAGTGGCCGATTAGGAAGACGTAATTGTATGGGCGGAGTCGAGTGACGTACGAGAGCTGTTCGATGGCATCGATACAATCGCCGTTGCTAGCGATCCGTTCTGCTGCTTGTTTGCGGTTCCAAAAAGTTAAATAATAGAGGTAGGGGATCTCCAGACTTTTACCTGGCCAGGCGAAATAAACACCAAACACGGTGTAGTGATGGCTTTGCACCTGTTTGGATTGGGATAACCGGCTGAGAAATCCTTTAAAGCTGCCGACATCGTCCGAGGTGGCATTATTGAGCCAGCCATGAATGTAAACGACGAGCAGCGGCCGGTCTGCTTTCTTCAACAACTGAATGGTGTTTTGAAGTTCGTGCCGGAACGGATCCGCGTAACTCCCGAGCTCACCGAACTCAATCGCCGCGAGTTTATAATCGTGACCGTCATGAAGGATATTAGCCGCACCAGTCGGTTTGACATAACTGGGCAAGATCGGCGCGCAGCTCCAACTACCTATCGTGATAAGAGGCAGCAGTACGCAAAAAAAGCGCACGATCCATTTTCGCCGAATGTTCGGCGCCGGCGGTGCACCGGTACTACCGAGTAGACGCAATCTTCTCATGATCTTCTGGGGTTTACTGCGTATACAGGTTCGGGAAGTGACTCATTGTATAAGCGGGTCTTCAAAAACCAAACCAGTTGTCGATAAGCAAAATGACCGCGGGTTTCGTGCTCGCCGTTGACCCAGTCGCGGTAGCCGTCGGTGAGTACGGCGTGCGCGTTTGCCGGGCAACCATCCCGATAGATGTAATCGGAGGCGGGGAGGTTGGCGTCGATAAACGCGGGCCCGAGCCAGAACTTGATGTTCGCAAAGCGTTCCGGCGGCGGCCATGGTCTTCGCTCAGTTCGAGGATTTCGGATCATTGCGCGCCTTCAGAGCCAGCCAAAGCAGAATTCCGTTCAATACCGCATAGGAGCAGTCGAGAATCCCGAACTTGAGAAAGGCGCGAGTCTGTCCGGCAAAAAAGACGAGCCACAGCCAATAGAGGCCGATTGACATCCGGACCAGCACGGCAAAGTACGCGTTCCAAATGTAACGCAAAGGGTCTATGCCACCTGGAAGGTACAAAATCGAAATGAAAAGCAGCAGGAGACCCGCTTGCCGCATCCAGATCACCGATCCGCCGCCACCGGGCAGGCCGAAGAAATCGAGATACCACTGGGGTGCAAAAACAAACGGCAGCGCCATTCCAATAATGTTAATAAGGACACCAACGATCACGACCCAACTAAGCCACGTGATGCGCCTTTTCAGTAGGGGATTCGGATCACTCATCTAAGCACCTTACGCAGTTAATTCCGGTCATGGAGAGCCACTACGCCAGATTTTCGACGTGTGTGAAGAGATACATATAGACCTCGCTATAGGGTTTTCAGAAATTCAATCAACGCTCTTTTCTGGTCCTCGGGCAGATCGGTTCCGTAGGTGTGGCCCTGATTTCCGTTGCCGGGCAGGTTGGTGTCATATTCAACCCCAACTCGCTCCGCTTCGGAGCCCTCTGCAACAAACCCCACGTTGACCTGATCATAAATATCATAGCCGCGGAAGAACTTCGTTGGTCGAGCGTCCGGCGGCGTCAGCAGCGCAGCCAAGGTAGGCACGGAACCATTATGCAGGTACGGCGCGCGCAACCAGAGGCCTTCGAGGAGGACGGATTGATAACCTTCGGGCACGACCTTTCGCAGATCGTGGAACGCCCAGGAATAACCTGTCGCAAAGTGGTTGTATTTATCGGCGGCTTGTTGCGTCCACATATCGAGACGGTGGCGGTCAGTACCAAGCCCAGGTTCCCCTACCGGAATCACCGTCCCGGTCCGCTTGCCTTCCGGCGCGTGGCACGTACCACATTGCTGTTGTGCGTAGACCTGTTGACCGCGCTCCGCCAGTTGACGATCGATTGCAAACGGATATGCAGGCGGCGGCCGTTCGGATATGAATTTCTCGACCCGCTCCAGCCCCTTGATGTTGAGTGAATCCTTTGTTGCACCGTCGCCAATGGCTCCAGTTCGGATGGTTTCCACCAGCGAACTTTCCAGGCCGTCCCAATGCAGCGCCTGACCCTCGTGCGCCTTGCGGTTCCAGATCGGCATCATATCGGAGTTGCCGATCGTGTCGTCCACCGGAATCTTCAACACGCGGAACTTGACCAGATTGAAAAGATCAATCCGTCCCGGCCCCCAGCGCGGGTGCGTATCCATCCATGCAAACTCACGCTTCTGCTCCAACAGCGCTTTCTTCGTCTGCGGAATAAGGACGAAGCGATACAGCAATCCTTCGACAGGGGAAAACTTGTGATTATAATTGATCTCCTTGAGAAGGCTGCCAGCGTTAAACTTCGGATCGCTGGCGCATGCATAAAGGAAGCGCAGGTAGGCCTGGATGTCGAATCTGTTTCCGGGTCCGGTCGGTACGATTACCGGCGCATCCTTTGGATCGGTTCGGTAGGTAGCGCTATGGCAAGCGGCACAAGTGAGGCCTACACGCTCGAATCCAATGGTTTTCTTAGTAAAACCGACGGGCATTTCCTTGCCTTGCTCCCAGACCAGACCCAGCGACGCATAGCCACCGGGACGGGGCAGCTTTTCCGGAAATACTCGGGGTAGCACCAGCCAGATCCAGTACGGAATGCCATCCTGGTTCTCCGTGCCGATTGAAGCGTACTTAAAGTGCTCCTCGTCCGAGTCAAAGGGCTGCTCCTCCTCGCGGAAGAGGTAGTACCACGAGCCGAATCCAAGAATTCCGGCCAGCGCCAGGAAAACGGCCGCAACAATTAACAGAACTCCCTTTGCTTTGGGCGTAAGCTTTGCCATCGGACTTGTCCTCTTGGTTGATTGGCTATCAAAGAGTCTTTGCGTACTCCACTAAAGCGTCCTTCTCCTCGGGCGACAGATCAGTTCCATAAAGGTGACCCTTATTCCCGTTACCCGGGACGGTCGTTTCATAGAGAAAGTACCGGCGGCCATTTTCTTCGCCAACGTCGGACACAAAGCCGAGTTTCTTTTGATCGAAGACGTCGTAACCCCGGTAAAATTTAACAGGCCTCTTCTCAGGGGGCTCAAGCAGGTCCCGCAATGTGGGAACAGACCCGTTGTGTAGATAAGGTGACCGCAGCCAGATCCCATCGAGCGGTCGATTGGCATATCCATTGGTTTTGCTGAAATGCTTGAACCGCCAGGGATATCCGGCGAACAAGGTATTCTGGTTGCAAAGTAATTCGTACGTATAAGAATCCAGCCTTGCCGGGTCAGTCCCGATCTGTCCTATCGGTGTGACCTGACCGACGCCGACGCTCCCGAAACTATGGCAGGATGCGCACTTAGCTTCGTAGATAGGCTTGCCCCGGCCGGAGAGCTGCTGGTCGATCGAAAACGGATATTTCGGCGCCGGCAGCGTCCACAACCAGTCCGCAACTCGCTGAATTCTTGGCAGATCAATCGTCACGGGGGTAACGCCGGCCCCAAGGGCAGCGCTCTTGTTGCGCTCGTCGACAGACGTGTTGTTGCCATCCCAGTGCAGGTGCATCCCTTCACGATCTTTCTGGTTCCATACTGAAGGAAGATTGGCCGCACCGATCAATTCCGATGCAGGAAGTTTATGCATGGGAAAGTGAAATTTCAGAGCCTTGTACGGGTTAAAAGTATCAACTCGCCCGGGCCCCCACTCCGGGGCAAGGCTCATAAAATCAAGTTCTCTAGCTTGCTCAAGCAATGCTTCTTTCGTTCGAGGAACAGCGATTTTCGCGTAAATCAGGCGCTCAACCGGCCCCAGTCTGCCGCCGGTCTTCTCGATTTCCGATATGATTGACTCCGGATTAAATCGACTGTCCTGCGCACACGCCGAGAGAAAATTAAGGTAGCCTTGAAGATCGAACTTATTCGCGGGCATAGCCAGGACGATGGTTGACGGACTGCTCGGTGACTCGCGGTAGCTCCCCGAATGGCAGACGGCACAATTCAGACCTACCAGGTTGATGTAAACGGTTCGCTGCGAAAACCCGATCGGAGTATCTTTGCCCGGCTCCACCAAAAAGCCCAGCGATGCATAGCCTTGCCCAGGTAGTTTTTCCGGGAACATTTCCGGAAGCACCTTCCAGATCCAGTAAGGAATGCCAGAGGTCGGTTCGCTTCCGATGGACCCATACTTATAATGCTCGCGGATGTCCTCGTAGTTGACCGGTGAGTTCGAGATGTGCCAGAGATACAGTCCAAGCGACGCTCCAGCGACAAGTAGCACGCCGAGTGCGATGGTCCACCCTCTATTTAGCTTGCGCCAAGCCTGCATATCCTTCCAAGGTTAGCTTCGGGAACGTTTGGAAGCCCCGCCAATTACGCAAAGGGAGGCCGGAACACGGACATAACACTATCAAGTAACTCCTGATAGCTACCAAATCGATCTTCATTATAGCATCCCAACGGATCCTCGATATCGTGAACCAAACATTTGTTGCAGTAGGTACATGGGTTCTTGGGAAAATCCGCGCCGCTTTTGAAAATCTCGGGCAGGTCGTTGTTCGCGATCAGCGGGCGCGCCATCGACACCGCATCACAGTACCCGTCAAGGATCGCCTTGCGAATATAGGAGGCCTGCTGAAATCCGCCGGTGCAAATCACAGGCGGCGGCTCCCCCAGGATGAGCGTTCTTGTTTGCTCGGCCAGGGCTTGTCTGATGCTTCGTGCGTCAGCCAAACTCACCCCTTGGTAAGCGTCTAACAACTTCTGCATTTCGGCCGGTTTCAAGCCCCGAGTCACCAAAGGCTGCTTTATCTTGGGGACATCAAGCCGATGTCCCTTAACGTGCTTCTGAATCCGGAGCCACAGAGTTCGAAAGAGCCAGGCCGTCAAGGTAAGCCGGAACAGTATAAAGTTTCGCAACGTATACGTACCACTGGAAATAACGCTCTCATAAGTCCTGGCCAGCACCTTTACCGGAAAATCGCCGGGCGGATTAAGCGGGTGCGGAAAGCTGCTGCCCGCCGAAACATGAAAGGCGTCGGGAGCCTTTACCTTGCTCCAGACAGCCTCATCCTCTCCGGCTGCTCTCGCCCATTCCACCGGGTGGTGCGCCCACTTGCAAACCTGGATCGATTCCTCCAGGGTGTTTCCTGGCTTCTCCCACCATAGAACGGCATTGTTGCGTTCAACCGCGCTAATCTTGATTTGAAAATGGAAGTCGTCTCCAACCTGTTGGCGGACGCTTTTGATCACTTCCATCAAAAACCTTGCACGGTTCGGAAGCGAACCGCCGTATTTATCGCGCCGATCGTTGATTCCCGAACTCAGGAACTGGGTGAACAGGTATCCATTGGCGCTGTGCGTCTCCACACCGTCTGCGCCGGCGGCGCGAACGCGCCGCGCCGCGCTCGCGAAATGCTGGATCGTTTCCTCGACTTCTTCCAGAGTCATCGCCTGGCAAGGAAACCCGTGAAGCGGCTCGTATTGACTCGTCGAGCTCAATGCCTTGTTGTCAACGTTCTCAACCCCGCGGTTATCACGTTGGCGCCCGGAATGGCTTATCTGAATAATGAAGCGGCAATCGTACTCGTGAACCTTTTGAACAACCCGGTTCCAGAACTCAATCCGATCGTCGGAGTCAATCGTCGCGTAATTCGGCAGAATTCGTCCCCGGATACTAACAGGAACAAACGACGTGATAATCGCGCCAACACCGCCGCGAGCAAACTTTTCTTCCCAGTTGATGCGAGCCTGCGTGCCTGAGCCATCGTAGTTGTCGAAACGGCCCGCAATGCTTGAACGAAAAATACGGTTCTTCGCTTCAAAATGCTTTCCGATTTTCAGCGGTTCAAAAATGATATCTCCGGCCATAATTTGACCTCGTTTTCAGCCAATCTCTGAATCGTGTAGTGGACAGGCGCTCCCGCCCTTTTGAGCTCGCGTATCACCACAACACCAAGCGGTTTGCACAAAACTCAGTACTTCGGGAGGCGTTCAAGCTTGATTCGAAATTCATTCAACGCATGGGGAAGCGGTTTCAGTGGGTTGAGCCTGGGCCGGACCAATTTGTAGCGGCCTTTGCGCAGGAGTTCGGCGAGTACCGCCGTCCCGAGAAAGAGCGCAAGATATTTTCCAGCGCAGACCTGAGGTCCGTTACTCAGGTGATTGAAATGATAATTTGTCTCCGTTTCTAACCATAGTTCAGGCGAAAAACGATCCGCGAAGGGGTGAGTCTCAGAATCCCGGTGAAGAAAGTTATTCAAGATGATCACCTGTGTCTTTGCGGGAACAGTGACTCCACCAAGTCGGTCATCCGCAAGCACCAGACGGGCAAGCATTGATGTGGTCGGCCAAAGTCGCATTCCTTCCTGCAGGCAGCCCCTGAGATATTTGAGGGAACCGATGTCGGAAGCCGACAACTCGGGCTTTGCAGCGAGTCGAAGCCTGACACGCTCTTCTACTTTGGGATGGGCAACGATCAACGCGAGGGCTCGCAGGGTGTTCGTAGCCAGGGTCTCCATCATCGCGAACATCCAGTGAGGCACTTGGTTTTCCTCGTCCGTCATCGCGCTGGATGGCGCGTGGCGGCAGCGCGCGCTGAGACTGCCCGGTTCCGCTGCCGCCAGGTGAGTCCGAATCCTTTCGTAAAATGCATCAAAGTCCTTGGACTTGCCCAACAAGAATACTCGGTTGCTTTCCCGCATCATCCTTTCCAAATGCTCGGTAAGCTCCGTTTCCGACCGAGCCGCGATGCCAAAAATCACCTGCAGAGTAATGCGCTTGAATAACCGATCAAAGTTCTCCCAGACAAAGTAACCATCCTTCTCCTTAAGCAGCGCCGCGATCTCAATCCGAATGATATCCAGGAACGAGTCGGCGTTCTCGTGCACTTTCTGGCCGGAATCCAGGACCGCTTCATTGAATCGGCGCCGGTCCTTCCACTCTTCACCCCGAGAGATTGTTAACGCGTTAGGCTGAAAGTGGGACATGCCCATTCGCTTCAAGTCGGGATCGGCGTAAATGAATGGCGAGTGATCCAGCACATGCCGGATGCCGTCGTGGTCAAATACAAGCAGGGATTTATTTCGAATCAGGTAGGTAGAGATAAACGCGGTCTGGTACCTGGCACGGAGCCGCTGGCAGAATTTTACCGCAAGCGGATCCGGATGAATGGTGTCGAAAAGCACACTCCAGAAACGATTTTTTGTGAAAATGCCCCTGAGGAAATAGGGAACGATGTGAAACAGATTAAATTTCACCGTGTCGTACAGGGAAGCGTTCCGTATCTTCTCCATCGGGCGCGTCTTCTCGTCTTTGTCGCATCTAACGCGATCTCCCCGAACCGGGGAATGACCGCCCAAATCACCCGACTACGCACCAGGGGGCAAATGCGTTATCCACCCCCCTCAGCGCCGGGCGAAGCTCAGGGTAGTGCCGCAACAGAACGCTTCTCATGTCGTTGTTGCTGATCCAGTCTAATCCTTCCTTGGTGTAGATCTCCGGGCGGAAATCAGTCGTAAAGTAGCGGTCCCCCTCAAGTCGCCGCGACGCCATCAGGATAAAGATACGGAATGCCGTATCGCTGAACCCAAATCCCTCCGGCAGGTCCTCGGCGAACATGCCGACCATCAGATCAACGCGGTTTACGTCGCCGCCATAGACCTCCCTGAGTTGCTGGGCCCAAATCTGGTTCGACGTAATTTCCTCGAAAGTTTTCACCGGCTGTTTATGCACCATACGAAGAAACTCATTGTAGCGCGGCACCCCGCGTTCGCGATCGCGCATGATATCGACCGAAGCCAGATCGAGATACAACTGGTTCCCCTCCGAGTCCTTGACGTAATTATTGTTCTCATCCTTCATTGGAAGTTTCCGCAGGAAGCTCGGGTAGTTATGCAGCGTAATCGCGCCGGGATGCGAAATTCCGAACGAATAGAATATATCCCCCATCGTGGTGCCGTCGTCTAAGAGTGCTTGTGCCTTTTCGAACGCCACCTCTGGAAAGTCCAAGTCTTTGATGTGTGATCCGTCCGAGGCCCGGTGAAACGCCACCTTCTCAGGGATCAGCGGGTGCAGACGGTAAACCGAGACGAACTCTTCCGTAAGTGCAAAAGGCACCCCATAAAGCGCCTTGGTGGAACCCGGGACCCCGCTGATTAGTTCGCCTTTCCCGAAGCGTCCGAATGTCTTGTGAA
Organism: Chthoniobacterales bacterium; assembly: GCA_035938215.1. GTDB lineage: Bacteria > Verrucomicrobiota > Verrucomicrobiia > Chthoniobacterales > JAFAMB01 > DASZHC01. The sequence goes on along the minus strand of DASZHC010000264.1, from coordinate 1,872 downwards.
TGCCCTCGCCAGCTATGCCCCACCAGTTGGCGTTCAACGCTAACTTTGTCGTAGGATGAGCGAGGATGGCGGGCGTCCATTCGACGGTATGGATCTTTGCCATCAAAGCGACATTGACCAGCCTTGCCGTGTCAAAAAGCTGATCCTGTGACCAGTACGGATTAGCCCGCGACAATTCGTCGTAGATGGCGTTGTGCTCCCTGGAGAACAGGGTGTGCAGGAGGGCCAAGCCGATCCACCAATTCTGCGTGAAACCGGTCCTCGGCATGTTCGTGTGCGGATCGATCGGCAGCAAATGGTCTTTGCCTTCGATTTTTAGTTTGCCTTGGTCCCTTAGCGACGCAGTCGTCTCGGGGTCGTCGCCGTAAATCTGCGACCCATCCCACCAGTGGGATTCCTCGTTAATATAAGTCGGAGGCGTCTCGGACTCTTCGGGTTGACGCGTCGGATCGGGTGGAGTCCTGGGGATGTGCATCGGTGTACCGGCGGGCCACTCGTCCTTGGCATCCAGCGGTATTTTGAAATCGTTCTCTCCCAATTTGGCGGCGCGCTGGTGGGCAAACCAATCGTGAGTTTGAAACTGGATCCAGGCAGCCGCCAGAAGATTCAATGTCTGCGCAGGTCGAAAACTTTCCCGCGTTAAGAGCCGCTGACTTATCAGGCGGGGGCTCGGAGAGAGGAGGGCAGGCTCTTTTTCGGGGAACGTCATTTCCCGCGGAACATTGCGACCGAACCGCTGTCCAGCCGCACCCATTTCGGGGTGCTCCAGATCGTTGCAGGTTCCGTCAGACCGGCGTGCGTACAAAGAGCGCGGATCACAGGTGATCTTCGGCAAAGCTGTCGAAGTCTCGGGCGAGGTGTCGTACAGGTTTTTCTCGTGCAAAACATTACGATACGAAATGAGGTTCAACGCACCTAACCATGTTGGCAGTTTGTGCCATGGGACAAATCGATTCACGACCGCGAACACTTTCTCAAGGAAACGGGATTCGACCGAGGGACTCCCCATCGCCTCAGGTTGTCGTGCGAGTCGTCGAAAGATCACATATGCGACGACCGCTACAAGAAGGTAAATATACGGCTTACGCCGCCGGTTATACTTTCTACAGCTATTCATGTTGCCGAGTACCTCCGCTTGCGGAATTGCCAGGTGCTTGACGCACAATTTCCATGTATTGTTAGACTCAATGCAATCGAATTTTTTCCATTGCGCCAAAATTTATTGTCTTACCTGGAGCGCATCTTCATAACGCCGCATCGCCTGAGCAAATTCCTTGCCAGAGCAGATTCAGGCTCCGTTACAAAACGCGATACGCATGCTTCTATAATAACTTTCCAGGAAAGGCAGTTTGAAAAAAATAGCTATCTCACAACGTTTCACTATAAAATCGAAGCAGCTGCAAACGGCCCCGTGTGACTGCTAACATTATGCAAATTGTCGTTCCGCTTCATCACGCAGTGAGAAAGCCTTAACAAAAAGCGGCGCCTCCCCTAGTGCACCGTCTCCTAAATCCCTTGGGCTTCGTTGCGTTGAAAATTGGTCGTGTGCGAGGCGGGAGGAAGGAGCATATCTGGATCGATACGTGACTGACGAGCAACGAAGCAGCCGACCCATTTTCAACGCAACCCTCCGGGCCGCGGCCGGTTGGCTGTTTTTCTGCGTTGCTCGCTCGACCGTTATGATTCAGATAGCGGCGCTTCGCTCGCGCCTTGAAAAACAGCCAACTGACCTACCGCGAAACCCAAGGGATTTAGGAGACGGTGCACTAGCCTAGGCGCGCATCCGGATCCGCGTTAACGAATCTTTGTAATTTTCAGGCAGGCACGCGATGTTGACCGATTCCCTCCTTCGCTCAATGCGAAAACCCATCG
>DASZHC010000263.1:0-29265 GCA_035938215.1 Chthoniobacterales bacterium | reverse complement strand
CTAAGTAATACACAAATGCCTGCGGCTCTGTGACTCGTCCAAGGAACTTGAAATCGGTCCATGCGGTGCATAACCCTGGGAGGGGCAGATCTCCGAGCTGCCCGCCGAGAATAGCGCCCTTGCCCTTACGAGTCTGCCTCGTTAGAACGGCCGGCTCGGAGATCCGGCCCTACCTATCCGCCTCGCAAGAGCGGTCGCCTCGGAACGCGACTACCCCACGGACAGCGTAAGGTATGAAGCTTCTTATGATAGTTTTTGAGCTGAGACTGAACTGCGAAGGCTGAGGTTGGCTACCGGCTTGTCTGCAGGGGATTTGCTTGCAACTCCCGCAGTTTCGCTAATGCCGACGAAATCATCTCTTACCGCGCATCCGGCCGTTGCGAGCAACGCCCCTCTAGGGCTTAAGAGCCTCCACCGTTAGTTCCTGGAGAAGCGTTCACTAATATATCTGCGGTTTCGATTCAACCGTCGCTTGCGAGCCAGGCTCGGCGCTCCCAAGGTTGAGATCCTCGAGCCTATGATTGGGTTGTAGCCACCTGTTGCTTTTGGTTTATTGTTCTACCCGCAATGGCGACAGCCGATCGATATCATCAATACGAAGTACTCCGGCGAGAGGATGGCAGCCTTTGGGAGTTGGGTCGCGGAGCGATGGGCATCACCTTCAAGGCTTTCGACACCAATCTTCGCTTCCCTGTTGCCCTCAAGGTCATCAACGCCGCATACCTCGAAAGTGATATCGCGCGACAGCGCTTTCTGCGGGAAGCTCGCGCCGCAGCGGCACTGCGCCATCCGAACGTTGCGTCCGTATTTAACCTCGGCACCGAAGAGGACAGATATTTTTACGTCATGGAGTTCATCGACGGCGAGACCGTTGAAACCCGTGTAAGACGTCAAGGACCTCTGGAGCCTGTCGAGGCTCTAAATATTGGGCTTCAGGTCACTCGCGCCTTGGTTGTGGCTGCCAAACAACAACTGGTTCATCGGGACTTAAAGCCAAGCAATCTGATGCTGGTAGACCACGAAGGAGAACAGATTGTCAAGGTTATCGACTTCGGATTGGCAAAAGTTCCAAGGGACGCAGGCGACGACTCAGGCGCCCTCACGATTGGAGGTTTTGTGGGCACACCACATTTCGCAAGTCCGGAACAGATTGAGGAAGGAGAAGTGGACATCCGGTCGGACATCTACTCGCTCGGCGTTACACTTTATTTCACATTGACCGCCCAGTCGCCATTCTCGGGTTCCACCGGCCAAGTCATGAGCCAACAGTTGTACAAGCCCTTGCCGATTGAGCCGTTGGCAAAGTTACCCCGATGTGTTGTCTCTCTGCTTCAGCATATGACGGAGAAGAACCGTAACAATCGACCACAAACTCCACAGGCTTTGCAAATGGCCATCCTTGCCTGTCTCGAAGAAATTGGGACGGCACGCCTGGCCTCCCGGTATCCAACGGGTGAATCAGGCGGCGCTTTTGAGACTGTCGGTCTATCTTCTACCTCGGGTCAGCCCCTTGGTGTAGGTGTGGTTCTCGCGCAGAACTACAAACTTATTCAAGAACTTGTTGAGTCCCCTATAGGTCGCAGTTTTTCAGCAGACGACCTTTCGCGTGAGCGCCGGGTACATGTCATGCTTTTGAGCCCGGATTTCTTATCGGACAGCAGACGCCTCACCGCCCTGCAAGAGGCGGTACGCCTGGCGCGTGCTTCGCCGCATCCGATGTTGCGGGAAATCCATTCGTTAGAAACTGTCACCGATTGCACTTTTCTGGTCCAGGAGCATGTCAGCGGACCATCGATGCTGGATATCCTTCGAGCGCGCAGCGTGCTCACAGCGCCGGAAGTGGTGCGCTTGGTAAGCCTCTTGGCTTCTCTTGTCGATCACGCCAACCTCCATCGGCTCCAGTACATCGACATTACGTTATCGGGGATTCATCTGACCAATCAGGGGTCGAGCGGGGACGAGCCTCGGCCTGATCTTTCGCGACGTCTCCTCACCTCTTGGGAGTCGCTGGCACCGAAAGTCGACGCAATCAGCCTTTTGTTGTTGCCCTCAGACGTTCAGACTTGGTCAAGCCCGGCTACCCGGACACAGGGCGCACCTGGCGGCGGACCGCCTGATAGTTGCATACGTCTGCTAAGCATGCTCGCATATGAATTGCTAGGCGGGCCGCGCACAAGACTGCAAATGACGGGGCAATATACGCCCGTTGCCGCATTGACACAGGAGGGGAACGCAGCGTTGCGGCGAGCGGTAGCTGATGAATCCCCGTCTGCTGAGGAGCTTGCCAGGCAACTGGCGAGGGCAACTAGCGTCGCTACGTCGGCGCCAGATGTCTCAGATAGTACGAAACCACCTGCGCAAACAACGGATTCTCTAATCTCGCCCCCACAGGGGCCAGTTACCGTTTCGCCTCAAGGTAAGCCTCTGGCGAGCGGATGGCGTTGGATTCTAATACCCTGCCTTACTGTTTTTTTGGGAATCGGTTTTTATTTCCTGAGTTTGTTCGGCGGGAGTGAGGAAATTTCCGTTTTATCCATTCACACCGATCCGGCTAACGTTGCTATTTTTCTGGACGGCAAACCTCCGGACATTTCCCCCGACACTTTTTCTCATGTTCACTTTGGCATCCATGAGCTGCGTGCTCTCTTGAGTGACCAGGAACTCATCACGAAAGAAATTCGGGTTCAAAAGGGGACCGGTCCAGAAATGCGGCTGCAGCTCACGGAGAGCCAGGACCTTCCTTCTCTATCCGTTCGCACCGAACCAGCCGGCGCCTCAATTCTTCTGGACGGCAAGCCGCCCGAGTCACCCGCGAACAATTTTACTCATGTGCCCTTTGGCGACCATCAGCTCACCGCCACCTCACCGGGCTACGAGCCTCTTAAGCAGGAAATCCAGGTCCGCAAAGGAACGGCCTCCCAAATACATCTGCAACTCACGCCCAAACAGGAATTGGACGCATTATCGGTCAGTATTAAGCCGGCCGGCGCCTCAATCCTCCTGGACGGCAAGCCACCGGATTCGCCACCGGATACGTTCACTCATGTTCCCTTTGGAACTCATCAACTTATCGCGACTTTAAACAAGTATCAGCCGATCAAGAAAAGCATCGACGTTCGTCAGGGAATGACTGGGAAAATAAATATAGAACTCACGCCGAGTTCACCTGACGATATCGAGTGGATGAATAGTCTTGACCCGCGCAGGCTGGAAGAGGCTCACAAGGAATTTACGGAAGCCCTCGAGATTTACCGCGAGCTGGCGGATAAAAGTCCCGAGGCTTATCGCCCGGATGTTGCAAAGACTCTTAATAACCTGGCGATTCTGGACAGTCGCCAGGGCCGGATGGAGGAGGCTCGACAAGAATTTGCAGAAGCGCTTCAGATCTTTAGAGAGCTGACACGGAAAAGCCAGGAAATCTATTGGCCTCTTGTGGCTACCACGCTTAACAACCTGGCAAATGCTGATTTGAACCAAGGGCGGATGGAGGAGGCTCGCAAGGAATTTGTGGAGGTCCTGCAAATTCGCCGTCCGTTGGCCCAGAAGAATCCTGACACCTATGGACCTTTCGTAGCGAGGACGCTTAACAACCTGGCGATTCTTGATCGCCGGCAAAATCGGATCCCGGAGGCTCGGAACGAATTTGAGGAGGCCCTGCAGACCTACCGCGGGCTGGCGCAGAAAAACCAGGAACTTCATGCGCCTTTCGTAGCCATGACGCTCAACAATCTTGGGAATCTTGCGCTCGATCAGGGCCGGCTGGAGGATGCCCGCAACGAATTTGCAGAGGCGCTGCAGATTCGCCGAGAACTCGCGCAGAAAAACCCGGAGGTCTATCGCCCATATACAGCAGCGACGCTTAATAATCTGGCCATAACTGATAGCCACCTGAACCGGTTGGAGGATGCTCGCAAGGAATTTGCAGAGGCGCTCGATATCTACCGTGAACTGGCACAGAAAAACGAGGCGACCTTTCGGCCTTTCATAGCGACGACGCTTAATAACCTCGGAGATGTTAATCTTCACCAGGGCCGCAGGGAGGAGGCGCGAAAGGAATTTGCAGAGGCCCTGCAGATATATGAAATCCTGGCAAGCCAAGATCCGCAGCAGTTCACGCCAAAGGCTACTCACCTGAAGAAACTACTCGAGCAGCTATCGGGCGATGATAAGAATCGGAGCAGAATACAGAAAGATCGATGACTGAGAACAGCAAATCTCGGAGCTCTATACTACGTTAGGAGTATTTTCGCGTTATGCGCTGGACACTTACGTTCGCTATGATTAATCTCAGGTCCCAAGAGATCGAAAGAAATCTCATATACTTATTGGACACAAAGGTACTTTTCACCCAGGCATGAAGCTTAGACATTTTCTCTTTGTCTGTTTTGCCAGCCTTCTGTTACTCGCAGGCGGGTGCTCCAGTTTTTATGGTCCCCATGGCTTTGGCCAACTGGTTCTCGTCGTCTGTAAGGTCGCGCCCGCTCAAACGGCCGACGCTCAGCAACGAGCAAACCGATACTTTACAAAGGTAGCTCATCACCAAAAACCAAGGCCCCGGGGACGCTACGTTGCACTCCAGACGCTCGATCCGAACACTAAGCAGAAAGGAAAATATCTGAAGGACCAAGCCACCGCCCAGGAGAAAGCTGCCTCTGAGGGCAAACCGCTCGGATCCGAGTGGGCGGATCCCTCGCAGTTGCACTGTATCATGGTCTTCGACGTGGTAACGCAGGAGCCGGTCGGTCCAAGTTGTTACGTGGTGGCAACTCTTCCAAAAATTGGGGACGTAAATACGTACGAGACTTTCCCTGCTGAGTTCATCGCTTCAACAGCAGAATAATAAACGTCCGGTTCTTTTATCAGCCCCAATCCCCCTGCCTCCTCTTAGGTTTGTGTCCGCTGTGTCTCTGCGGTGAAATTCCCCCTCCGCGCTCTCTCGGCGGCTTATCCATCCCCGATCATCACTGTAGGACATCCAATCACAATGACTCCGCCGTGTGCGGTCTGATCCCCCATCCGTGCCGCGAGCAAATTGCCGATCAATACGGTGGGAGAACCTTTCACGATTACGTCGGGAGGTCCGACGCATGTACACATGTCGGTAACCCGGGCAGCGGGTTGTCCCCCGATAAGAACGGTCGGACATCCGGGCGGCAGAATCGGGCCGCCCACATGTGGCACCGGCGGAACGCCCGGCGTGACCATCGGGCAGGTGTGCATATCACCTATTCGAGCTGCAGGAGGCATACTATTTTCTTTAGTTTATAACGCCCTACTTACTAGATTTTTGTCCAGACTTGGAGTCATCCGCAACGGTGGGATCTTTGGGGTTAGCCTGCTTGGGATCTGTGGGCGAGTTGGGACTGCTTCCACTTCCCGAGCCCGCAGCTCCGCCGCTGTTAATCATTACCATGGGCCCTTGAATTGTCACTCCAGTCGGACCAATATCGACAAACCCACCGGCGGCTTTCAATGTCAGCTGCATCCCTGCCTCAATAACGACCGTCATGCCCCCCTTGAGATGTATCTCCTGACCGGCGTCTACAGCGTGCTTCATCCCGACCTTTTCCTGCTGGCTACCCCCAACTGTTAAGGATTGGTCGCTATCTATCTTTTCTTTTCGATTGCCCTTAACGTGCAAATGGTCGTCTTTGCCGACCGATTCCTTTTTTTCTCCGTCGATAACGATGTCGAGATCTCCAGTTCCGCTGTCGACGCCCCCTATGTAGAGTTGCATACTGTTGCCAATCTGTTCGACATGGTCGTGGTTAACCTTGATCTGCTTGTCATGGTAAACCGTTTCGAGTTGGTCCCCGGTCTTACTGCCGTCTTTTTCCTGACCGATGATCTGGTGCCGGCTGCCGAATGTTCGATCGAGTGAATCGTTTTTCGTCGTCACCTCGAAGTTCCGCTCGGCATGCATGAATACCTGCTCCTTGCCCTTTGTATCATCGAACCGGATTTCATTGAAGCCAACACCGCCGAGCGTGGTGTTGGATTTGATGCCGCTGACGTTTGGATCATTCTTGTGCTTGGAGTCCAAACCATCGCCCAGATAAGGGGGCATCTGCTCAGCATTATAAACACCGCCCACAATAATTGGCTGATCAGGGTCGCCCTCCAGAAAGTCCACGATAACTTCCTGCCCAATACGCGGCCAAAAGCTCGCACCCCATCTTTTTCCGGCCCAAAGCTGGCCTACGCGAATCCAGCACGAGCTATTCGCGTCGTTCTTGCCCTCCCGGTCCCAATGAAATTGCACCTTCACTCGGCCATATTTGTCGGTGAAAAGCTCTTTGTCAGACGGACCAACCACGACGGCTGTCTGGGTGCCGGGCACGGACGGTTTCGCAGCGGTTCTCGACGGCCGGAAAGGCAAATCGATCGGCAGACAGGTGAAGCTATTGTCGTACGAGAACCCTGCGCCCGTCGATCGATAATTGTCCTGCCTGCAAGTATGCAGTACGGTTGCTAGAACATAGGTACCATTCGCGTTGAAATGTCGTTCAAGGGTGAATTTATAACCGCTCGTGAACTGGCCGCACTGCGAAGAACCTTGAATCAAGATCGCCGGAACGGACTCCTCCTGCATACGAATCTCGACGGTACGTTTGTTGTCCTCGAAGATCTTTTGCAAATCAGACTGCTGGTCACCGCCACTCGCATTCACGCCATCGAACCTTTGAGCGTACTCACCGGGAAAGTCATAAACTTCCAGCTTTTGATTGTTAGCGACATTCAGCTTGTGGGTAACCGTGCCGACCGAGACACTTTCGAGGGTTGTTTTGCTGGCTTCAAGGTGCTTGTGCGGCAGCTCGAAAGAATGGTCCCAGAGCGTATACTTCCCCGAGCGTAGCTCCTGCATCTTGATCCAGCTATGAACGCGGCTTTCCTCGCGAAACCCGCCTTCCATTGTCTCGTAGATCACATTCGAAGCAATCGGCACTTCCTCGTGACTCGTTGGACTGTTCGCGACAACCATTTGATGGCTGCCGTCGCTGTGCTTGAAAAAATAGAAGATGCCCTCCTCTTCCATCAGGCGGCATGCGAAATTGAAATCGGTCTCCCTATACTGGACGCAATAATCCCGCTCGTAAAACGTACCGCGCAACTCATAGCTAACATCTAATCCCTCAAATACCTTCTTCAGTATGTCAGGTACGGTGATATGCTGGAAAATGCGCGACCGTGCCAGTCGGGTCAGCAACCAAAACTGCGGAACAACTTCCAAGGTATATTCTCGGAAGAGCGACCCTTGTTCTCCTTCCGTCACCCTGGTGACGATGCCGTTGAAATATCGTTTTTTCCCGGTCGATATTTCCACTGCAATCGTCACCTTTTGACCCAGCAGCTGGTCGAAGGCCACCTCGGTCGCGATTTCAGCCAAAACCTCAACTTGGAAGCTGAACAACTGGCTGATTCCCTCATGGCCGTTGAAACCGACAAGGAGGAGCTTGTCTTTGCCCAAAGGCGTCTGGATTGCCAGGCGGCGTCCATCCTGTGTGTAACTCATATATCCTCGAGAAAAGACGAGATTGCGATCTAAAGCGGACGGCCATAAGCATGCCGGAGCGCGCTGAGTTGAACAAGACATTTCGCGGCCCGATAGAATCCTTGAAAAGCAAAAACGCCTGATGCTTAATGTGCAGATACAGAAAAAACTTGACCGGTCCACAACGACTTTCGCTTTTCAAGGATTCTATGGTTGCGCCTGAGAGGATCATTTCGCCCGGTGCAATGGGAGGTCGATCATGAAAAAGTTTGTGGCCACTATCGTCGATGGCGATCCGACCTTCCAACCCGTGCGGGATTACTATCGAATGTTTCCGCAGGAGCCATCGACTGCCCTGGAGTTGACCGCTGTCGGAATTCCGATCGACGGGCCGATTATCTCGATCCCGGACATGACCTTCGAGAAAGTGATCGACAAAATGGTCGAAGGTTCGCGGCACGGTTTCATGACATTCCTTCTGATCGAGCATGGCCATTTCCTTGGCTCGTGGGACAATCCGGTCGGATTTACCATGCCCGTCTCTTCGGATTCTTCCGTGCTGGCGACCCAGGAGGTGTTTGTAGAACTGCGCCGGCTTAAACAACTGCAACCCGACTTCACAAAGGATATCGATCCGAAGCAGGTCAAGGATCTTCAGACAAGCGATGGCGTGCTGAAAGCCAGCATTCTGCTGCGGCTTGATCACAAGCTGAGACAATTTCGTAACTCGGGTATCGCCGAAGTGGAGATCCGGGCTTGCAACCTGGGTGCGAATCGAGCGGCGCTGGCCGCGTTAGGGGATATCCTCGACATACTGGCGATCAGCGCGCCAAAGGTCGGGATGTTTTACGCGCGGGTCAATCCAGCCCCGAGAAACAATTTCTTTCGCAGTGTGCGAACGCTGCGGCAGTGGACGAAAAGGCCGCCAGGAACCGGAGCGTCATTATTCCTGGATGGTCCCGGCGATGCGCCTGTAGTTCCCAACTCCCGCCGGCGCCCGGGGCCCGTTCGCCACGGAGAGACCGGTCGCGGAGCCGGGGTCGAATCGGGTGGCGGGTTAGCGTTGCGTGTCTCAATTCTGGGCGAGAATCACGACCATATCATCACCGATTCTGCTGCGGCGCCCGACTGGGGTGCGGTTTCCCGCTTCGTTGCTAGAAATATCATGAGTCCTTCCCGATATTCCGGCAATGGACCCTTTTTCATCGCCGGAATGGAAACGCGCGACTCGCAAGGTCGGCCGTTCACCCTGCCACTTGACCCCAATTACAAGGCTTCGCTCGTAACTTACCTTCCCCCCTTCAAAAGTTTTCGCGGGTAGTCTGAGATGGCGGTAGGGCGAATTCGGCACGCGAAGGGGCCAATGAGCCTGCGGCGTTTTCTGGTTTCGGCAAGCCTCGCCCTACCAATTGGCTTACCATGACTCTGTTGTTTCGGGGAAATCGGCCGCATAACACCCAATATGGTAGGGCGAATTCGTCCCGCGTGCGGGACAAATGAGCCTGCGACGTTCTCGGGTCTTAGGCTCGGCGAGCCTCGCCCTACCATTTGCCTTAGTACGCCTCGTGGCTTCCTGGAAATCGGCCGCATAACACCCAATAGGTAGGGCGAATTCCCCCCGCGTGCGGGACAAATGAGCCTGCGGCGTTCTTGGGTCTTAGGCTCGGCGAGCCTCGCCCTACCATTTGCCTTAGCACGCCTCGTGGCTTCCTGGAAATCGGCCGGATAACACCCAATAGGTAGGGCGAATTCCTCCCGCGTGCGGGACAAATGAGCCTGCGGCCTTCTTGGTCTCAGGCTCGGCAAGCCTCGCCCTACAATTTGCAAGAGAAATCATCTTGCGTGACAAGGCCATATATTATATCTTCTTTGTTTCATGTTGTTATACGAACCATTTTTACTCTCGTTCCCGGCCTGCCCGTGGCGTGATTGCTTCCTGGGATCACCCAACCTTAGTTTTTCTCACCGTTTGCACGAAGAACCGCTTCGCATGGCTAGCGCAGCCGGAGCCTCACCGGGTCCTAATAGAAGTCTGGCGATCTCTTTCGGATTGGAAGGTGAGCCGCTATGTACTGATGCCGGACCACTTGCACTTCTTTGCTTGGCCCGGCTCCTATGGGATAAGTTTCGACCGTTGGGTAACGGCCTGGAAAGCTAAGGCTTCGCGCATGATGGCCAACAAAGCTTTTCGGTGGCAGCCGGGCGCCTTTCATCATCGTATCCGTTCCTGGGAAAGTGCCGAAGCAAAATATCTTTACATGCTCAATAATCCCGTTCGGAAGGGTCTCGTGGACAGAGCCGAAGAATGGCCCTACCAAGGGGAATTATTCCCAATTAAAGAAAGGTGGTAGGGCTTTTGGTTTCAGGCTCGGCAAGCCTCGCCCTACCATTTCCTTATCATGCCTCCGTGGTTCCTGGAATCGGCCGGCTAACACCCAATATGGTAGGGCGAATTCGTCCCGCGTGCGGGACAAATGAGCCTGCGGCGTTCTTGGTTTCAGGCTCGGCAAGCCTCGCCCTACCATTTGCCGTGCGCTCGCAACCCCCCCGGAGTTATGAATAGTTGTAGGCAAAAGCCTGGTCCTTAACGTTAACCTCGACTCTCTTTGCGGGCGTACCCTCCATCAGACGAGTTAGCAATTCCCGACTGATGTCGGGCAGAAGTGTCTGCGTCAGTATAGCATCAACCATGCGTCCGCCGCTCTCCAGTTCAGTACACCGACTCGCAATCAGGTCCACAACTGCTGGATCATAGTTCAATTCGATTCCCAGATTTTCCGCAGTCCGTTTTTGAACGCGGCTGAGCTGCAATCGGATGATTGATTTTAACATTGCGTCGCTTAAGGGGTAATAGGGTATGACGACTAGCCGTCCTAACAGTGCAGCGGGAAAAACCTTGAGCAATGGAGGCCGCAACGCCTGGGCAACCCCCTCCCAGGAAGGCATAAGATCAGGATCCTTGCAGAGGTTCATGATCAAGTCGCTTCCAACATTTGTCGTGAGAAATATAATCGTATTTTTGAAGTCGATGAGCCTTCCTTCGCCGTCTTCCATCATTCCCTTGTCGAAGACCTGAAAAAATATTTCATGCACATCGGGATGCGCCTTCTCCACTTCATCAAGCAGGACCACACTGTACGGACGACGGCGAACCGCCTCGGTTAAGACTCCACCTTCCCCATAACCAACATATCCAGGTGGCGATCCCTTGAGCGTCGAGACGGTATGCGCCTCCTGGAATTCGCTCATGTTGATTGTGATAATGTTAGTTTCACCGCCGTAGAGGGTCTCGGCAAGCGTGAGCGCTGTCTCGGTCTTTCCCACGCCACTGGGGCCGGCGAGCAGGAAAACCCCTATGGGTTTGCTCGGATTGTCGAGTCCCGCCCGCGAAGTTTGAATTCGCTTGGCGATCGCTTCCAGGCCATGACGTTGCCCGATAACGCGCTTTTCAAGATTATCTGCAAGGCTCAAAACTGCCTGAATCTCGTTTTTCACCATTCGCCCTACCGGAATTCCCGTCCAGTCAGCAACGACCGAGGCAACGGCTTGTTCGTCTACGCTCGGCAAGATCAGAGGATTCTCCCCCTGAATCTCTGCAAGCTGTTTCTCCAATCCTCGCAAATTCTCGACTAACACCGTGCGATCCGCCGCGGGCTTCTCTTCTTGCTTCGCTTCTGCTTTTCCGTCGGAGCCAACAGAACCGTTCGGCGCAAGTGAACGGCGCATTTCAAGGATCTGGCTTACGACATTTTTCTCCTTCTCGTAAAGTTCCTGGAGTTCGGTCCGCCGCTTTTTTTCGGTATCCAAAGAAGATTGTATCGTGTCGACGCGTTCCTTGTGATCGATTCCAATGGCGGACTCCCGCTCGACAATTGATAGCTCACTTTCCAGCGCATAGATACGGCGTTGACAGTCTTCAAGCGCCGGCGGGGTGGCGTGCTGGCTGATCGCGACACGAGCACAGGCTGTATCAATGAGGCTTACGGCTTTGTCGGGCAACTGCCTCGACGGGATATAGCGGTGGGATAAGCGGGCCGCAGCCTCCAATGCTTCATCCAACAAATTCACACCATGGTGTTTTTCTAGAACAGGCGCCAGACCACGGATCATGAGGATTGCCTTTTCCTCGCTCGGCTCTTCCACCTTGATCACCTGAAAGCGCCGGGTCAACGCGGGATCCTTTTCAAAATACTTTTTGTATTCGGCCCACGTCGTGGCCGCGATTGTTCGCAACGTGCCGCGCGCAAGAGCCGGTTTAAGGAGGTTGGCAGCATCTCCTTGTCCCGCAGCGCCTCCAGCGCCAATCAATGTGTGAGCCTCGTCGATGAAAAGGATGATTGGCTTTGGGGAAGCTTGAACCTCGTCGATTACTTGGCGGAGCCGGTTCTCAAACTCACCCTTCATACTCGCCCCAGCTTGCAGCAACCCCAGGTCAAGCGTTCGCAAACTCACTTCCTTCAGCGCAGGAGGCACGTCTCCAGCCGCAATTCGGATCGCAAAGCCTTCCACAACGGCCGTCTTGCCGACGCCGGCTTCTCCAGTAAGAATCGGATTATTCTGGCGGCGACGCATCAGGATATCGACAATTTGCCGGATCTCTTCGTCGCGACCCAGTATCGGATCGATCTCCCCTTTTCGAGCCTTCTCGGTCAGATCGACGGCAAACCGCCGGAGCGCCTCCTGTTTGCCCATCTCTGCGGGTGGCAGCGCACCGCTCGTTTCACCCGGAACGGCGCCGGCGGCACCCGCCAGATCTGCAGCGCCCAATTGATCTTCCGGCGAACCTCGCACGATTTCAGCAAATTTATCGGTCAGAGTCTCAAGCTTGATTTTGGAAAATTCCCTGGAGACATTAAGGAAGACATTCCGCAGACTCGGAGTCTTCAGCAAGGCCACCGTTACATGCCCCGTCCGAACACGGTTTTCGCCAAACAACAGTGACCCAAAAACCCAGCCTCGTTCGACAGCTTCTTCCAGATGTGGCGAAAAATCAGATATTGAGGTGGCTCCCCTGGGCAATTTGTCGAGAGCCGTCGTCAGATCTGCGGCAAGGCGAGAGGCCTCCAGGGCGAAATATTTCAGGATCCGATGTTGATCGGAGTCATTAAGCTGAAACAATTGGTGGAGCCAATGAACTAGTTCAACATATGGATTGCCACGCATCTTACAGAAGATGGTCGCACTTTCGACTGCCTTGTAGGCAATCGGATTCAGTTTTCCGAACAGGATAGATCTCTTAATCTCAGCCATAGTTTTTGAGGCGCGAGCCGGCGGTTCGACGATTAGGAATGAGTTCTCAGGGGGTTGAAAAGGTCTGAGCCGAAAGTCGAGCTTTCTTAACTTCAACTTCTTAACTTCAACATTTATTCAGTTTAAGCAATGCGATCACATTTCAAAACGCACCGGGATCGAAAATCGGGTCTTCTGTATCACGGGTGAACGGTTTGCTCTTTAGCCAGGTCGTCCAACCGAGCATACCGGCTTGACCCAGGCAAATTGTGGGCACTGCACCGGCACGTAGCACACATTTTAAGTCCCAAAACAACTCCTGATTCAGATAGTTCAACACCCAGTCCTTTATCTGTCTAAAGCTTTTGCCCGAGGGCACCAGCCGATGTAAATCGGCAAGTTCCATCGGCCCCATTCGAATCCGAAACTTCAACTGTGGTTCGAATTTGCGTGAACCGGCAATCGCATTAATTCCGAGGCTGCCCGTTTCCGGCGACTCCCCCAACCGGCATTGATTCTCAGCAGGGATTGCCATCCAGTAGGGCGCGAATTCCTCTACGCCGGTGCGAACACCGAAGAAGTCCTGCAAGATCGCTTGCAAACCTTCGGCGTTGCGAGCCAGGGCCGAAAGCCGCCCGGTGAAATGAATTTTCGCGAAGTCAGGCACTGAATCGCGATTTCTAAGCGCAGGCGTTCCAATCCCAAAGAAACTGCCAAAGTAAACTGCGTAACGGGATTCGTCTGGCCGATCGAAATCGACCGTTTTCTGATTCATTGCCCATGCTCTGTAAAACAGGGAGATCATGCGATGGTGAAAGACGTCCGCAAAGCGAGCGAAGGTCGGATCGTGCGCGTTTCGTTCGCGGTCACGGGCGAAATCGGTCAGGTGCTGCGGCAATGGCCCGTTGGGTCCAAACATTCCAAGGAAATTCACAAAGATTCGAATAAGACCGCGCCTTTGTTCGACCGATCTCAGCGTCGAAGGCGCGAAAGCCAAGGACGGCTCCTGGCAGAAGCGGAGAAAATCCTGGTCCAGCCGGGCGGAAGCTCCAACTCGCGGGCGCTCCCGAAATTCAGTCTCCAACGCTCGAACGGCTCGAAAGAAATCGAACGAAAACGGCTGAGCAACCATCGAATCGATTATGCTATCGGACGTCTTCCTATCTTGCTCGGCCATCGCATGATCTCTCCGCGGCGCTGCGAAACTATTGCAGTTTCGGTGAATGAATTAACCGAAACGTAAAGGGAAAAAAACTCCGCCAGAACGGCACCCAGAATAAAGATGCCGGAACCTTCAAACGCCCCTTCATCCATTGTTACTCTGATTTCCAGTCCTCGCGCGAACGTCAGGGGACCGCTAGCCGCAACACGACGCACGATTGGAACCGATGTTGTAGAACGGATTCCCTCTATCTGGCGAACCATGAATTGGTCATTGCGATTGACATAAAGCATCAGCAACTCACGCAGTGCGGCAGAGCCCTCACCCTCTTTCGCATCAAGAAGCGAAAGATAGTTTAACGAGAGATGGCTGATGGTACGCCAGACAGGATCCCCATCCACAATCGAAGGGATCGGCACCGTTGGGCCGACGAGCCACCGGATGGATATTAGCGGAGCGTACAGCTCGGTCGTGAGATCCGTGTCCCCGATTCCAACCGGCAATTGAATCGGCAAGTGTCTATTTGTGCACAGGGCGAACATGTTCAGCTGGCTTAATCGCCGATTATACGGGGCCGATCTTGCATCGACCAATGACGCAAAAAGTTCACTTCCGGCGTAAGATGAAACCGCTCCAAACTTCTTTTCTTTGGCGGTTAGAACGCGCGGTGCGCGGTGAACGGCATAATACACGCCGGACTGCCCCTCGTAATCGCGTGCGCGATAAAACGGCTCGAATTTCTGTTCCTGATTTGTTTTCGCAACGACGCCGACAACCTCCTGAATTTCATACACTTCGAAATCGATCGGGCGCGTTCGCTCCGGCACGACGTGGAATTCTGAGAACCGATCCGAAATGAGAATCGGATCAAGCCTTTTAGGAAATAGATTGACGACCGGTGAGCAGAAGAGCGCGAAACTGTTGGCGTCTATCCGATTGTCGAGTCTCGGTTCGGCAGACCGAAACGCCACAATGATTTCGAGCAAGTCTGAATCGCACCTTTGAACGGAATTCGAGAGACCCGTCAATTCGAAAAAGAGAAACCGCTGCGGACAGGCGAAATACTCCTTGAGCAAACGATAACCTCCGAAACTCCGGGGGCCACTCGGAAGAATCGCTTCGTCCTCACGAAAACCGACTCGATGAACGGTTGTGGCAGGAAGAATCTCACGAAAAAAGCCATTCCCTTTTGGCGGCTGCACAACCACGTGAGTAGCCTGCCCGAAAATCTGCTCGTAAATAGTGACAGGAACTTCATCGGCGCCGCGGATGAAGATGGGCAACCGATCAATTTTCATTTCTTTAAACTTCTTGCCTGCGGTTGCTTGCAACCGAATCGACAAGGCGGCTCGCGCATGGAACGATCCTGGCAGTTCGAGCTCTACTACGTTCCGAGTGTAATATTTGGTGTCGATCAACTTCAGTGGCCAAAGACGAACGTCATGGGCAGTCCGAAATTGACAGGCTGTTTCATCCCCGCTCGCGCGCAACGCCGTATTTCTCTCCAGTAAAAATCCATTCTCCGGCCCGGGATCGTTAAGGTTCGGTTCGAATCGGACAACACCCATCGACGGAACCGGATGAAGATAATGAGGATAAACAGTCTCCAGGAGCGTATTTGTAAACCTTGGAAACTCGCTATCCATTTTCAGGCGGACGCGCGCAGCCAGGAAAGCGAAGCCCTCGAGCAACCTTTCTACGTAAGGATCGGGACAGATCTCCTTGGCTTCGCGATCGAGCGCAAGACGTGCGGCTATTTTTGGAAACTCTCTCGCAAATTCCCCCGCCATCTCCCGAAGATGACGCAGTTCGCCGTTATAATACGCCAACAAACGCTCATCCATGAACAGCTTCTCTCAAGCTACAATGGCTGGACTCAAGATCGAGCAGCGTTTTTACAAAGAGTTTTTCAGGTAAAGGGTTAACCCACAGCTCGCCTGTCAGATCAATTGAAAGCAAGTTCCGATCAAGCGTTACTTTGACTCTAAGAGTTTGGCGGTTGATCCGCGGCTCAAACACGATTAAGGCAGACGTCAGTTGCTGCTCGATTTCTTCAAGATCGGGCGCCAATCGCCCGTAGAGTTGGCGAATGCCAAAGTTCAGCACCGACCGAAAAGCGTCTTCGTAATCGCCAAAGGTCAACTCCCCGACACCTTCGTCTGGATAGTGCCCGATCGAATTGAAAAGCCACTCCAGGTCCCGCAGCACCCCTGCCTTGTAGCGCTGAAGCGATACAATCCTTTGGGTTCGACTCTCTTCACGTTTCTCCGGCTGATCGTCAGTGAGGCGATCGAGCAGGCAAGGCTGCAGGCGATCCAACGGAGTAAGTCCTTCAGCCATGGAAACGCCTCAGGCGCTATCGCAGCGTTGCCTCCGGTAGCTCCAGTTCGATCGTTCGAACTTCCAGCAAAGGATATTCGCCGGCATCCGTCGCTAAAAGGCGTTGCCCAAGACCAACGTTAATCTCCCCTTTCGTCTCCCACTCCGTCTTACGCGCCAGCTTTAACAACCCGTCCGCAGATTGCTCCGTGCCGGGATAGCGAGTCGGAATATGGCCCGAAGCCTGTCCTCCGTTCTCCCAGATGAATTGAGCAGGTATCCAGACGAGATCTCGCAGATCTGTGGCCGGCTCGATGAAGATCTTACGGATCCTGCAGAATGGAATCCAATAGTAGTGGCCTTCGAGAATCACTTCCAATACGGGACCGAGGCGTTCATCCGCATCAGCGATCCATTCAAAAGATTCTCCATTCAATTTGCCAGAGCTCGTGGGAGCCGCATCAAAGGCCTCCGCGTGCAATGTAGCGGCAGCCTTGTGCTCCCCTCTTCCGAAAAGCTCCAAGGCCTGCACCAACGATCCAATCCATTCCGGCGGTTCACCGAATATGATTGGCGTTCTTCCGCCGGTAAAAACATCGGCTCGGAATGCTTCGCAACGGAGCACGGGCTCGAAGATGCGGGCGAGCATCATGCTCTCCGGATCCATCTCCGCAAGCACCTGAAGCTGTGTGTGAGCGCGCTTCCAATCGCCGAGGACACTCAGCAACTGGAATAGAAATCGCCGGGACTTTCGGTCAGCAGGCTTATCACGAACAACCTGAAAAAGCCCTTTCAGCGCCTCGTCTGGCTGGCCCTCCTTAAGCAATTGTTCCGCTGTCATAACGAATACCGAGACCGGGAAGATTAGAATCCTTGAAAAGCAAAACCACCTAATGATGAAATGTGCGGATACGGAAAAGTTTGACTCATCTGCAACTGATTTTGCTTTCCAAAGATTCTAGCACCTGCGGATTTGTGACTTGCGCAAGAAAATACTTCGAGCGGCAAGGTTAAGACCGGCCCGCCGCTCGCCTCACTCAGCATCGCTCGAGGTAGATCCGTCTCCAAACGAACCAAATGGCGAGATAAGCCCATCGTTCCGTTTATAGAGCCGGCCCGCTCAATCCCTATTCGCTAATATTTCCAGCGATATCCCAACTCATCGGTATCGCCGTTCCGGGCGCGCCCTTGTCGTCCTGGGGAACGTAATCCAGGCTTACCTTGGAAAAGTTGATCGTAACGTTCTCTGTTAATCGGTCCTCGCCGCCAGAACCGCCGGTTGAAATGGAGGTGATTAAGATCTCCTCCATTTTAATTTTTATGTACTCAACCGGTTTTTCGCCGGCCTTTCGAACGACCAGTGTGGCGTCCTTAAAATGCTTGCCGTCGCAGCATGCGAGGGCAAGCTTCGGCGTCGAGCTATCAACCCATTTGGTGAAGCTGAGATCTTGAACATTGACCTTTCCCGCTCCAGCGCCACCGCCGGTATGAGCCGAACCGGAGTTACTCATACCCCACGACCAAGCGAGAACATCGATATCCTTTTTGTGCTTGGAGTCCTTTGATTCGCCATCGACTGTGTCGATCTTAATGAACATGTCTACTGCCATAGTTTCGTTGTATCCTTTTGTGTTTTTGGCGCCGCAAACCAGTAACTAAGTAGCTCCGAACAACCGGTAGCCTGCTGCGGCGCCACAGCAAACGCCGCCGAATGTGCGGAGACAGTTTACCAACAGATAATTCTATCGACCGATTTAGCCCGCTCCCTTAGCTGAAGGGAGTTTGGAAACCAATCGCAGAGAGACAGTCAACCCCTCAAGCTGGTAGTGAGGCCGCAAAAAGAACTTTGAGTTGTAGTAGCCGGGATTACCCTCCACCTCCGTCACTTCCACCGAAGCATCCGCGAGTGGTCGCATGGCCTTTTGGCTCTCAGAAGCCGTACTACCGTCCACGCAAAACTGTTTGATCCAGTCGTTCAGCCACCGCTCCATATCGGCACGCTCCTTAAAAGAGCCAATCTTGTCCCGAACCATGCATTTCAAATAGTGAGCGAATCGGCAGGTAGCAAAAAGATAGGGCAACCTCGCCGCAAGATTTGCATTGGCGGTTGCATCCGGATCTTCATAGACCGCCGGTTTCTGCAAAGACTGGGCGCCAATAAACACCGCGTAATCGGTATTCTTGTAGTGGGACAAAGGCATGAAACCATTCTTCGCCAGCTCCGCTTCGCGACGGTCTGTAATCGCGATCTCGGTCGGGCATTTCATGTCAACCCCTCCGTCATCCGTGGGAAACGTATGAACCGGCAAACCTTCTATCATCCCGCCACTTTCCGTGCCGCGAATCCTGGCGCACCAACCCCAGAGCTTGAATGCCCGAGTGATATTCGTTCCCATCGCGTATGCGGAATTTGCCCAGACATACTTGTCGTGCACCGCCCCTTCGACATCTTCCTCGAAAGCAAAGTCGTCGACCGGATTGGTCTTTGCCCCATACGGCATCCTCGAAAGAAACCTGGGCATCGTAAGTCCGACATACCTTGAGTCTTCCGCATCCCGAAGAGAACGCCACGCAGCGTACTCGGGGGTTTGAAATATCTTGGTGAGATCCCGGGGATCGCTTAACTCTCCCCAGGTATCCATATTCATCACCGTAGGAGCAGCCGCACTGATAAAGGGAGCATGAGCGGCAGACGCAATTTGGGCTATTCCTCCCAGCAGCTCGACGTCGGGCGCGCTGTGGTCAAAATAATAATCACCGACCAAGCACCCATACGGTTGGCCTCCCGGCGAACCATACTCATCCTCGTACACTCTCTTAAAGATGGGGCTTTGGTCCCAGGCAACGCCCTTGTACTTTTTCAGCGTTCTGGCCAGATCCTTCTTGGAGACATTTATCACTCTGATCTTCAGCATCTCATCCGTCTCCGTATTGCTAACGAGATGATAAAGACCTCGCCAGGTCCCCTCGAGTTTCTTGAAGTCCTCGTGGTGAATAATCACATTGATCTGTTCCGTCAACTTCCGGTCGAGTTCGCCGATCAGCGACTGGATTGTTACGAGCGCATCGTCCGAGATCAAAGACGCCGCGCCCAGCGCCTGCTCCGCAAGGGTTTTTACCGCTTCCTGAACCGCTGATTTTGCCTGCTCGGTTTTCGGCTTGAATTCGCGATCGAGGAGCGTCTCGAATTCGTTTGCCTCGACCGTCTCAGCTACGGCTCCGGTAGTTTGCGTCTGAGGATTCTGTTCGGCCATATGCGTATTTATTTACTTATTTAGCGCTTTCGGAAGCAGCAGCAGCACTTTCGGGCTTGGGAGCCGACGCAAGCGCATTGAGAAGAGCCGGCTCAGCAAGAAGCTTCTTCACCAGTTCCTCCGCACCCGTCTTCCCGTCCATGTAGGTAATGAGGTTCGCAAGTTGATTGCGGGCGGTCAGCAGCTTGTTTAGCGATTCAACTTTCCGCGCAACTGCGCCGGGAGAAAAATCCTCGAGGCTCTCAAAGGTGATATCAAGGCTCAAGTTTCCTTGTCCCGTCAACGTATTTGGAACGCTGAAAGCCACTCGTGGTCTCGTCGCCTTCAGCCGATCATCAAAATTATCGATGTCGAATTCAAGGAACTTGCGTTCTGCGACTGGAGCCAAGGGATCGGCCGGTTTCCCGGAGAGATCGGCCATGACTCCCATCACGAAAGGCAATTCGATTTTCTTTTGCGCGCCATACACCTCTACATCGTATTCAATCTGTACGCGCGGCGCCCGGTTTCGGGCGATAAACTTCTGGCTACTAGCTTTTGCCATAAAACAGATTTAGGGGGTTAAAAAAGCAATGGACCTCCGCTCACTCGATGCGTGTCTACATGAATATGCGCAAGGAAATGACGCGTGCCAACTAATACTGCGACCTCATCACGGTGGTACGATCGACAGAAACCGCTCGACCAGGAACCGAACAATCTCGAAACAGCACCGATCATCTCCCGTATCGTCCATCCTTTTTTTGCTCAATCGATACCGCCAGATTCTCCGGAATTTGTCAATTGCATTGTGGCATTTTGCGCTTCAGCCGCATTTCAGCCGCATGTCTATTCTTCTTTCTCACCCGTTACCGTTCGCACCTGCGTAATCGCATCGGGAGAAAGATCCTCAATGATCTGTATGAAACTCATTTCTGCCAATCTTGCCGCACGTTTCAGAAGCAAAGGCACCGGGCTGGAAGGTTCAACCCGGGCGTAATAGTCACAGATTTTCTCTAACAAGGTTGTTACATCCTGACGGCTTCGTATTTCTCCGGACGTCGAAAAAGCTCCCGGGGCGCCTTGTGCGCCGAGATCGGATACCCCTCCTCCCTGAATGGCCTCTGCGGCTGCAGACGCCGACGCGGTATAAGGAGCGATCCGCTTCTGCATCGCAGCCAAATCGCGGATCAGCAGATCCAGGTCCGGCGCATTGGCAGCGCCGACGGTCGCCATAATGATTTCATCCATCTCCTTGACAATGGCCAGGCAATCCGTAACACAACGATAGGTCTGGGCGAGCTCCTCCGGCTTTGTGTCGCGAAATGCTGCCTCAATTTGCGCCGTCGTCATGCTGGGGCCTTCACCTCCAGCGGCTACGCCTGCTTCCGCTTTCAGAAAATCTCCCAGGCTACGCCGCCCCATGCGAAGCGAGTTGCACAGCGGGGTTCGCCGGAGCTTTTCCAGTATCTGAAACGGATCACCGAAGGTTCCAATCGGTGTCGCAAGAGAAGCAACAATGTTCATCCGCTGCAGAGGGTCGTTGTTGTCTGCAGGGTCGAGTTGCGGATGGACGTTCACCCAATAACTTCCAAGAAGCCCTTTCATTAGTGCCACGCCCTCTCGAAAACCGGCAATCCCCTCAAGTTCAAGCAGCCCAACCGTCAGCATGAGAGCGACTCGCAAATCTTTTGATTGTTCAAATAACTCCAGACAGCTCGCGCGTATCTGTTTCCAATCCGGAGGTTCCGCCGCGGAAAACTGGGTTTCAGGTTTTCCCCGAGTCAATGTTTCAAGCTCCTGGAGTCGCACATCGTAGGATAGGTCTACTCCGCACGGAGCCTCTTCCGAAATTGGCCTTAGCAACTCTTCAGCAACAGACATGCATACACCCTCCGATTGCCAGCACACAAAATCCCTTTTACCTTGTCCAGCGCTATTTCTTTGCATCACCCTGAACGGCATGCAAGCCATGGACCTAACCTCCACCCCTTACGATGAAGTCCTCTATCCGGCAGGTCTCTTTCCGCAGACGCATCCGGATCGCCTGGCGACTACGGCCTACTTGCGCGGGTTATCACCCGCCCCGATCCAACGCTGCCGGGTTCTGGAACTAGGGTGCGGCGCGGCCAATAATCTGGTGGCAATGGCTTTTCAGCTGCCCGAAAGTGAATTTGTCGGCGTCGATGTGGCGCAGATCCCCATTGCTTCGGGGCAGTCGCTGACAGCAGAGCTTGGATTGCGCAACCTGACTCTCCGGGCAATGGATCTCTGCGACCGGAACCTGGAAAAATTCGGAACGTTCGACTTCATCATTGCCCACGGAGTCTATTCGTGGGTTCCAGATTTTGTTCGCGAACGGATCCTTCAGATCTGCCGAGACATGCTCGCCAAAGAGGGGATTGGCTATGTCAGCTACAACGCCTACCCCGGGTGCCATTTCCGCGACCTTGTGCGCCATATGATGTGCTTCCATACCCAAAAATTCGAGGGAGTCTCAGAAAAGGCGACCCAGGCGCGTGCGCTCGTGAAATTCATGGCCGAATCTAGAATAAAGCCGGATTACTATACGGAAGCTTTTCACACTCAGCTGGGACGCATCGTAAAATACGGCGACGAGAGTCTCTACCATGACGATCTGAATCCGTTTGCCCAGCCATTTTATTTTCACGAATTCATGGAAGAAGCCGAACGTCACGATCTGCAATATGTGGGAGAGGCTGTCCTGGACTCATCCGACCGGGCTCAATTTACGCCGGAAGCTCTTCAACGGATGCGGGAATTGGATGGAGCAAATGAGATTGTCAGGGAGCAGTACAAGGACTTCCTCTGTGGCACCGGCTTTCGTCAGACATTGCTGTGCAGAAGAGAACTTCAGCTTGCCGCCGCTTTTCTTGAAGAGCGGATTCCGGACCTGTTTGCCATGTGCGATTCCGTACCCCTGACCAACCCGGAAACGGCCGGTGATTCGCCGGTAGAGTTCAAAACCCCGGGAGGCGGCAAGTTTGAAATTTCGAATCCCGTTTGGCGCACAGCACTCTGCTATATCTGCTCGCAGTGGCCCTGCGCTGTTTCTTTCGAGCAGATTCTGAAGGAAGTCAGACGGAGAGACCCAAAAAACATCACTGATTCCGGCTCTGCTGCCGAAGGAGCCTTGATCGCTACGGCGTTGAAAGAGTCTTATGCATTAGGTGTCGTTTCGTTGAGGGTCCGGCCTCCGAACGTTGTGAACAAGGTCGGCGAACGGCCGGCGATAAGCCAGCTGGCTCAAGCGCAGATCCGACTGGGTGGGTCAATTGCCTCCCAGCTCCATGCAAGCATGAAAGTTCCTGATGCCGCCGGCAGGCATTTTTTGACCCTGCTCGATGGCACTCGCGACGTTGAGGCATTAGCGGCCGAAATGATGGCCTTCACTAGATCGAACGGAAAGGAGCTGCTCCCGAGCGAAACGGACGATGAAGAGAGCCTTGTGGAAAAGGTGAGACAGCGAGTCAAAAATAATCTGGTGTCGCTTATGCGCGCGGGGATGTTTGTTGCCTAGTCTGCGTTCACAAAGACCTGTGGCCCTGTGACTTGTGCAAGGATCTTGGGTTCAGTCTATGCGGTGCATAGTCCTGTGCATTTTCGCCGATGTTCTTCCTTAATCGGAGGGACGGCCTCCGTGCCTCCTGACTAATCATTTCTGGTCCCCACCATGAGGAGAAAATGGGACGGCACAGAGGCCGTCCCTCCCTACTGTTCTAATCAAAGAATCAAAATTTGAGACACTTCGACAACGTAATCCTCGAGCACTCTGCGTTCCTTCTGAAGACGACGTGATCAAAGATTCGTTGAATGAATGGAAGACCGTA
The DNA here is from genome assembly GCA_035938215.1 of Chthoniobacterales bacterium. Taxonomy (GTDB): domain Bacteria; phylum Verrucomicrobiota; class Verrucomicrobiia; order Chthoniobacterales; family JAFAMB01; genus DASZHC01. The sequence continues at coordinate 5,979 of DASZHC010000263.1, read as the reverse complement.
TCCACCCGGACGCGAGGCATCCGGTGGTCGATTGGTATTGTCGATCGAACTGAGTCCGTCGCCCCAGTGGATCATTCCAAAGTGAAGCGCGTTTTGATCTACAAATGCAGTACACGATATGGCCCCAGGGCGTGAGCGGTAGGCGTGTTTGTAGACATTTGTCAGTATCTCGTCATAAGCCAATACCAACTGGTAGGCTTCAGGATCATCGAAGCCGGCGTAAGCGACCCATTGCTCACAGAAATGACGCAAATCCGGGATGGTTTCAGGTGAAATTTCGCAATCGCAGCGAGAATCGGGCCGCACCGATTTGTCCACGATAAGCATGGCCGTCGCGTCATCCCGATCGGCTCCGCCTTGGGTAAATTTGCGCCATTGCTCTTCGAGGGTTTCAAGGAGGTTGGATTGATCCTCTTTGCAAGCCCCCAGCGCCCTTTCCAAGGCTGACTCACCAAACTGCGACCCGGTTGCGTCGCGCGCTTCGACGAAGCCATCCGTTAGCAAGATCCATGCTTTGCCCAGAGCGAGAGGTACGCAGCTAACCGCAAACGCCTTCGCGGCGGATAACCCTAGTGGCGGATAGACTGGGCAAACTAGCTCGTCCCACCGGTCCGCCGCCGAAAGATACCGCGGCCGGAACTGACCAAAGCTGCAAGCATGAACCCGGCGGCGCCTGCGATCGATCAGAAGAACGGCCAGTGTTGTCAGCGTGCCCGCCTTTTCCGCCGTCGCCTGGATCACTCGGTTCAAATCGCTAAGCCACTCATTCAAGCCATCTGCCCTGCATGACGACGCTTTCAGTGACAAAAGGGTACAAACCCTAGCCGATTCCAGAGCAGCCGGGATGCCTTTGCCGCTCGCATCCCCCACCGCAACCAGTAAGCAGTCTTCACCTATTTCGTGATAGGTGTAAAAATCGCCTCCAACGTCGGCAGCCTGCTCCTGAAAGACCTCCACCTTCAATTGACCTGTCTCAAAGCGCGGCGGCGGCATGAACGAGAATTGAGCTCTTCGCGCAATTGATAACTCGGCTTGGCGATAGGCGTCCTCAATTTCTTTCTGTTTTGCTGCTTCCTGCGCCTGGATTCGGCTCAACGTCGTCGCGATAAGCGAGCCGAAAGCAAGAAATACATCCTCGTCAAACTCGTCAAATTGGTCGCGATCGACCGGATTCAAAGCCTGCATGACTCCATGGCAAACATCTCCGTCCATCAGCGGAATCGTGAGCATTGCCTGCGCAGTTATTTTGGTTTCCTGTCCAATTCCTCCATAATGATCCGCATCCCCCTGAGCATTCGCAATGTTTTCACGCTGCCGCGTCCGGAGCACACGCCCCGCGATTCCTTTTCCAGCGGGAACTCGAAGCACCTGGTTTTTGAGTTCAGGTTGTGTCCCGCGGATAACGAGATCTCCGCTTTCTGAATCGGGCAGGGAAACCGAGCAAGCCCGGCATCGCATCACGTCGCGGGAGGAAAGCAGTATTCTGCCGACGAGTTCGTCAACATCCGCAGCGCTGCTAATCGATCTTGCGGCATCGATGAGACATCGATATGCGCGTTCCTTCCTTTGGAATAGCTCTTCCATGTTGAACTAGCGAGGCCGCGCCTCAGAACAGCGAGATCTTGGGATCTCAAGGTCGCGTTTGGAGCAGCGCCGATTGGGCGAAGCGGCCTCGCTTAGAATCCTTGAAAAGCAAAACCACCTAATGATTAACGTCCGGATCCGGAAAAAAATTTGATTCATCTGCAGCCAGTTTTGCTTTTCAAGGATTCCATGCTTTTTCCGAGACTTCGCTTGGAAAAAGAGCCTTTTCGAGCAGTCGCATAATGACAACACGTTGTTGCAAAAATTGCTCTAAGAGCCTAGGGCGAAGTCTTGGGCTTCCGTTCGCCTGGTTTCGGTGGTGGTGTTCGGGTCGTTATCAGATAGTGGAGCGGCCGGCTATGAAATTCCGTGACGGCTTGTTCTGCCACCGTCGCCAGACTTTTAACCTGATCGCTCGCTTGAGTAACCGCATCACTCGTATGGCCCATCTTTCCGATAAGTTTTTGGGCCGTCTCTGCGTCTTCGCCCAGACGCCTGGCGGTCTCTTCGAAAACGCGCAGCATCTGACCCACGCTTCCTTGCTGTTTCCCCTGCACGTCTGCGAGCGTTCGTATGCTTTCACTGCTCACCCGCAGATTATTGACGATGGTCTCAAGCTGGCTGCGAAGGGATCGGTCTTTCTGACCTTCCGGGCCGTTGATAATCTCCTGTAACGAGCCGATGAGTTGGTCGATTTTGTTTATCCCTTCGGAGCCTTTCCCCGTAAACAGGCTGTTTAACGCCCCCACGCCGCGATCTACAATCTCTCCCATATTGGTCAGGCGTTGTTCAGCCAAGGTTCCCAGATTCTTGATTTTGTCCAGACTCTCATCGAAGCCCGGCAGCACGGCTTCAAGCTTGCTCGAATGAATACCTGTTATCTCCGTACCCTCGGCGAGTGGTTTGTCCTGCATCTCAGCTCCCACTTCCCCTTTTTCAGGTCTCTCAGGCAAGCGCAAGGCGATGGAGGCGTCTCCAAGCAACGTAGGCACAAGGTAGGCCCTGACGCTCGAAGGAATATTCAGTTTCCGAGTGATCACTACATCAACCTTCACCTGTGACTCGCGGCTCAAAGGCGCGTATTCCAGGCTTTTGACGTAGCCCGCCGGAATCCCCAAAAAGAATACTTTAGAACGCTCTCGAATCCCGGCGACATCGTCGAATCGAATCGAAAAGGTCAAAAACGGTTTCCGGAAAGGATTATCTTCCACTCCGATGAAAAGGCCGGCGAAGAGCAGCAGCACTATAACTACTCCCAGAATCAATCCGAACCTCCTCTTCGCTTGACCACCATTCATATGTTTCGATCAGGCGTTTCACTTTCACCCGAGCCAAAAAATCTTCGCACAGCCGGGTGGCGAGAGGCTCTGAAATCCTCCGGACTTCCTTGCATGATCACCTGACCCTGCAAGTCACCATCGCGCTCTCCTCCGAGCATCACCGCACGATGCGCGATTCGAAAGAAGCTGGAAATATCGTGGGTGACAACAACCGCGGCCGCGCCGATTCTCCTGGTGAGCCGTATAAACATTTCATCGATGTCGCGAGTGCTTACAGGATCAAGTCCAGACGTTGGTTCATCCGCAAAGACCAGATCCGGATCCAGCGCGAGTGCGCGCGCCAGCGCGACGCGTTTTTTCATGCCGCCGCTAATTCCGGATGGACGTTTGGTCGCATGTTCCTCCAGGCCAACCATTCTGAGTTTAAGGCGAGCGGTTTCAAACAAGACATCCGGATCCATACCTCGGTAGTGCTCGCGCAATGGAAGATGAATGTTATCCACCAGTGACAAAGACTCGATTAAAGCACCGGACTGAAACAGCATCCCGCATCGGACATGGACCCCTTTTAAACGGGCACCTTGCAAAGAGCGAAGATCTTCTCCGAAAATCCGGACCTGACCCGAAGTAGCTTTGAGGACGCCAATCAGAATATTAAGAAGCGTACTTTTTCCGCAACCGCTACCGCCGAGGATTACAAAGGTTTCTTCCGGAAGAACTTGAAAGCTGACACCATTCAGCACGGTCCTGCCATTTGGAAAAGTCTTGGTGACATTGACGACTTCGAGTACGGGCGCGACCGATTCCGGCGCAGGGGGCAGTTTGTCCTCAGCTTTGGCGATTGTACCGGCCATATTCACACCAATTGAAAGGAAGTGACAACGGCATCAGCCATGGTTACGACTGTCACCGCCCATACGACCGATTGCGTAGTCGCTTCGCTGATTTCACGCGAACCGTTGCGGACATTCAAACCTTTATAAAAAGCAATCGTGGCGACGAGAAACGCGAACAGTGCGCTCTTGGCCAAAGCGACCATAACGCTCCAAAAGCTAGCTCCGTCGAATGCATAGTAAATATAGTCGGCAATCCCCATTCTGAGCACGATACCACACAAAAGCCAGCCCCCGAGGAGCGAAGCATAAACGCCCACCAGTGTGACCACAGGCAACATGATCTGAAATCCGAGGAAGCGCGGTACAAGCAAATACGGAACCACGTCGATACCCATAGTAAACAGGGCCTTAATTTCTTCAGAGACCTGCATCGACCCGAGTTCTGCGGTGACAGCGGATACGCTTCTTCCGGCAAATATCAACGCGACACCCACGGGGACAACTTGCTCGCTCAGAATCACCCAAAGAAGGCTGGGAACAATTTCTACCTTTCCTATCTGGCTGAGCTGGATTTCCAATACAAGTGCAAGAATAAAGCCTGCAGCAACCGCTATAAGACCTGCGGTGGGCAGGGCGCCCAAGCCAATCGATCGCATTTGGGCAATAGCGCTGTCGATAGCGGTGGACGAAGGACGCAGAACCGTTATGAACGTTGATCGCAGAAGTTCAACAACGAGCCTTGAATAGCTGATCTTGTCCGTGATCATCCTAGTGAGCCCGCGCCTCAGACTGGCCAGATGTAAGGATTTCAAGGTCGCGTCGGGAGCAGCACCGATTGGGTGAAGCAGCCTCCCTTAGAATCCTTGAAAAGCAAAACCACCGATTGATCATTGCAGCAGCTCTCTCCGAGCAGCCTCGATATCCACAAATGCCGGAAGCTCCTTTTGCAGTCCCATCATTTCAAATGAACCCCGGATTCTGGCCGACATTCCGATGATTGCCACACGACATTCATTCTGCCGTCTCCGGGCGAAAAGTGTGATGACAGCCCAGACTGGACTGTTAATAAACTCGGTCTCTGATAGATCGATAAGAAGCAGCCGGATATCCTCTTTACCGTAGCGGTTCAGGAATCCCTGAACAGCAGACATCGCAAGAATATCCGCAGAGCCTTTGAAGCTGAGAATCCTGTCTCGACCCTCGACCTTTTCATCGATCCTCAACTGCGCCGGCCGTTTCATTGTCAAAAACCTACTTTCGCACGACACCGAACGCTAGCCTGAACTTCTCACTAGAATCCTTGAAAAGCAAAACTACCCAATCATAAAATCATAAATGCGCGCATACGAAAAAACTCGACTCATCCGCAACCGTTTTGCTTTTCAAGGATTCTACAGCGAGGCCGCCTCGCCCAAGCGCCGCTGCTCCCAACGCGACCTTAATACCTTTACACATCCCTGATCTTAGCGGCGGCCTCGCTAGTTTTTGAACTTGTAACCATTTCTGCGATCGGCGATTGATCGCGTTACATTGGAATTATATCAATCGACTTTCTGCTATGGCTCAACGCATCGGCAAATGCACGAACTATTCCGGGTGCAAACTCGCTTACCGCAACGAGAAAATTACGGTCGTCACAAAGGAGTTTCGCTGCCCCGAATGCGGCTCTCCCCTTGAACCGATCGGTCCCAAACGAGGACCTTCACCGATTCTCATTCTGTCAATCGGCGTTGCGGTGGTTGTGTTGCTGGCGATCGTCGCGATTCTATTGACCGTCGGATCCAGGCCCGGGGGAACTCGCGTCGTCCAGCAGACTCCTACTCCTTCTCCGACTTTAACCCCTGAGCCAACGCCGACGCCCACTCCAACCCCTACTCCGACCCCCACACCAACACCAACCCCAACACCCACGCCATCCCCCACACCGAGCAGCGACATCAATTCACCAGAAACCGCGTCGCTCAGAAGAGACGTCCTGAGACGGATCGATGCGATGCCAAATGTATCTCAGTCGAACAAAGACAGACTCTACAGCGCCGTTAATCGCGCTCGCGCCATGAGACTTCTTTTCACACTGTCATTCGAAACATCGCTCACGAAAGTCTCCCCTCAGGATATCGAGTTTGCGAAAGGTGAGTTGGAACGGCCTGAAATCAAGAAGATGCTCGATGACCCAACGCTGGTGCTCGTGATTCTTGGCTATGCGGACAAACAAGGCGATGATCAGAGGAACCTCCAGATTTCAACCGGCCGGGCGCAGGCAGTGATGGAGGCTTTAC
>DASZHC010000262.1:0-5223 GCA_035938215.1 Chthoniobacterales bacterium | reverse complement strand
TCATCCGCAGCCGATCCAGCGACCGTCTTTGACCGTGTAAACAGGTTTCCATCCCATCCGCAAATCATAAGCGATCGACTTTCGCCGTTCGCAAATAATGTGCTACCATTCGCACTCAATTTGCGCGGAGCAGCCCATATTCGCAAATAATTTGCGACTTTACAGCCACATCGATCTCACTGCTCCACCCGCTTATGGCGATGGCCCGCTGCGGGCGGCAACCGGCCTCCTCCAACCTCCGCAAAAGGTCCCATCCGTTTCCATCTGGCAGTCGGAGGTCACTTAAGAGCAAGTCAAATCGGGTGTCAGAAGTGGCAGCCAAATCCAACGCTGCCTGCACGCCGGCAGCAACTTGCGTCCAGTGGCCGAGTGCCCGAAGAAACAGTTCCATTCCGCGCCGCGTATCGGCGTGATCTTCGACTACCAGAATGTTCAGTATCCGCGAGGAGCTTTCATCGCCGTCTCCAGGCGTCGGTCCAGGATTCAAAGGGTACATATTGCCTTAAGTTCGCTCCTGAGGGTCAGCAATGGTCCTAATTCAATCCGAAGATCTCACAAAACCCATTTCGGGATTACGCGAGGGGGAAAGCCTGCCGATCGCAGCCCCGATGAAACCGGAGGCGGTGGCGGCGATGTGCGTTACCCCGCCGGGGATTCGAAGACAACCGATTTTAGCTGCCTCGCCCTTCTTCAGAGCACGGGTGATGGCCATCTAGCAAACACACAGGCAGAGAAGCCGCGAAGATGGCGGCACTCCACAACACATTTGATACGCCGAAACCCGTTTTCCCGACCTTTTTGCTCGTTTTCTTTGATCTCCTTGCGAAGCTTTTGCACGTCGTAGCCTTCCGAATAAATCGCAACCCTTCGACTTCAATCGTGTATTTGGCATAAGGAAGAGCAGGGGCTCGACGCCGCGATATGAGAAACGATGCGTCGAGCCCTATGATCGCTCTACCAACGCATCTTCGCACGCCCCCCTTGTCGTGGATCTGCGATGCGATTCCGCAAGTAGTTGAGGTTCTTTGTGCCAGGAGTGACGTGGCACGGTGTTCCTTGGATTCGCATTATTGCCCCGGGATATTTCGAAGGTTGCTATTGTCATGTATCCACGTCGAGGCGGCTCGGTCTTCACCCGAGGTAAGGACCAACGGAGCCCTCAGGCACGTTTGACCTCGTAGCCAAGCCACCGGTCTTGGTTCTGGTGGCCTGGATCGCCTTATATGCCGCTCTTTAGGGCGTAGGGAGTAATCGGCTTAACCAAATGTTTACTTATATCGCCGGATAGTGTCGAGGTTGGATCGCTTCTTGTGCAGGCATTCCAAAGGATTAGCAGACTCCTTGCAGTGCGTTAGACCCGACGCTGAAATCCGGAGGTGTTGTGGCACCCAAATGACGAGGACGCTAGCCAACTTCCCCATTTTTCAGATTGAGCCTCGATTTTGCGGGTTGCCCGGCACAGTTGGGCTTCGGCACATGATGCGCAGAGCTGGCTATGTGATCCGGAATCGTGGGTGCCGCACAAATCCATTCGATTCTTGTGAATCGAATATTAGTCTATGGAACTCCAAACTCTCAGAGATCTCTATATTCACGAGCTGAAAGATCTTTACAGCGCAGAGTAGCAACTCATAAAGGCTTTGCCGAAAATGGCTAAGGCGGCGACGAACGAAGAACTCGCCGCCGGTTTTCAAGAACACCTCGAACAGACCAAAGAGCACGCCCGTCGCTTGGAACAAATCTTGTCCAGCCACCGACAGACTACCCGCGCCCCCAAATGCAAGGGAATGAGAGGTCTAGTTGCCGAAGGTACTGAAATGATCGAAGAAGAAGCCGAACCCGAGGTGAAAGATACCGGCTTGATTGCGGCGGCTCAATGCGTTGAGCATTATGAAATGGCCGGCTACGGAACCGCCAGGACCTACGCTGAATTACTGAAAGATAAAGAAGGCGTCAATCTCCTCCAGACCACTTTTCAGGAGGAAAAACAGACGGATGAGAAATTGACCAAATTAGCAAAGTCCACGATCAACCTCGGCGCGACGGCCAAATAGAAAGTTGACCTCATCATATGCTCATAAGAATTGGCTACGACATTACAGTTCGCGTTTTTGCTCCAACTTCTGTCGTTTATCTGCTCCGTGTTCATCCCTCGCGCAGCGGCGATCTAGTGCTCCCCGAAAATTTTCGGATACGGCCGGAACTACCGGTGGAAGAATATTGGGATAAATTTGGAAATCTTTGCGGGCGCCTTCAAGTCCAGGCAGGTGATGTTCGTTTTCTTAATGAGGCAATTATTCGCGACCCTGGTGAACTGGATGCCTATGCTCCCGAGGCTGCTCAACACGACGTTCAAGTGCTGCCTGTTGAAACGCTCACATTTCTTCTGCCGAGCCGTTATTGTGAAGTCGATAGCGAGCTGCTTGACTTTGCCTGGAAAACGTTTGGTTCTACAACCACAGGGTGGCCCCGAGTCCAAGCCATTTGCGATTTTGTTCACCGACACCTGCGATTCGATTATGAGCAGGCTCGCGCTAATCGCACGGCTCTAGAGGCTTTTCGCGAGCGAGTCGGCGTCTGCCGAGATTTTATGCATCTAGCTATTACCCTGTGCCGCTGTATGAATATTCCTGCCCGCTACGTCACCGGCTATCTTGGCGACATCGGGATTCCTCCGGCGCCTTATCCGATGGATTTTAGCGCCTGGTTCGAAGTTTACATAGGTGATCATTGGCATACCTTTGACGCGCGGCATAATTGTCGCCGCATTGGCCGCGTTCTCATCGCACGCGGACGCGACGCAGCCGATGTTCCGATTACGATGACGTTTGGAAAGAGCTGCCTTCCAAAATTCAGCGTTACGACTGAGGAACTTGATCCGAACGGTACGGAAGCCCTGGCAGACTTTAACGAAATCATAGCCCTTTCCGGCAAAGGATCAGGAGACATTTTGTCCGGTGCGCGTTGCGAACTGAAGAACCGAAGGAAGAAGGCTCGCTAATGTAAAAATGTAAATGTCAGTTTCGCGGGGATCGATTGCTGCGGACAGTGCTGGATTTTTAAGTTTTTATCTCCGCCTGACAGTCTATGCGGCTTTTTTGCGACGCGTCGATCTGGTCTTGGTAGAATCCTTCGACGTCAATCTAGGTTGTGTCTGCTGAATGCTTTGGCGAAGGACAGAGGCCAAATCGACAATATTAGTAGGCTTTTTCCTTTTGATAGGAACGGAAGTCTCTTCCTCGCCGTGCTCGATCTTTTCTTCAATCATTTTCTCGAGCGCCTCATGATATTGGTCGGTGTATTGCTCAGGCTTCCATTCCGAAGTCATGCTTTGGATCAGTTGCTTCGCCATCTGCATCTCTGCTTTGCTGACCGCTTTTTCGACTGGGGCCTTAAATTCAGAAGTGTCGAGAAGTTCTTCCGGGAAATGCATCAATTCGAGTATGAGTCCCTTTTGTTGGGGTTTGACCGCAGCAAGATGTTCGCGTGTTCGAATCACCACCAGGGCAATTGCGATTTTGCCGGAGTGAACTAAGGCATCTCGGAGAAGCACATATGCTTTATCGCCGCCTTTTCCCGCTTCGAGATAGTATGGCTTGTAGAAAAGGAGAGGATCGACTTCTTCCACACTGACGAAATTGATGATATTCACAGTCTGGGTAGCCTCGACATCGACTCGGGCAAAATCTTCATCCTTGATGATAACGAACTTACCCTTCTCGTATTCGTACCCCTTGACGATCTGATCCCAAGGGACTTCCTTGCCGTCGGATTCCGCTACGCGCTTGTAATTGACCGGACTCTGATCCGACTTTCGAAGAAGCCGAAACTTCAATTCTTCACGTTTGGTCGCTGCATACAGCGAGACGGGAATGGTTACCAAACCGAAGCTTATAGCGCCCTTCCAGAGTGCTCTCATGACTTTCTTTGATAACAATCGGCGCAGAGGCGCAGAGGCGCCTCCTGCGCTTCTGAAAAAGGCTTTACGTTGTACGCTGGTGGTATTCGCAGCACGGATCCCGGTTTCTATGCAAACAGTCACGATGGGCGGGCCGGTGGCTTTGTCTGACTGCCTCTCGAATTGGCTTAATTCTGATTCATCTCGCTTCAGCATCAACGTTAAATGCTTTCTGAAGCTAAGCAGCGTTCGTGGTCTTTTTTATAATCGCCGATGCTCTTTTTGGGCCTTTCCAGCCCAGGATTTTGGGGTTTTTCGCCGTAAAAAATGTGGTGCTTAAAAAGAACTGCTCTATCTCCTTGCACAAACGTTTTGGCAAATCAGTAGCGCGTTCAAATTCCCCCAGCCGATCATGCCATGAGGGTACTACAATAATCCGATCATTGCTTTCACGTTTATCTCCTTCGTCGTCTTGATCCATTTCGATTACACCCAGCGGCTGGCGTGGGAGAACAACACCTGGATAAGTCACCGCGTCGTGTAGAATTAAAACATCCAACGGATCACCATCTGGCGCTTGAGTACTGGGAACGAAGCCCCAACCGAATGGATAGGTCAATCCAAGAGGCAGAGCGCGAGTGACGGTAAAAGCTCCCAACTTCTCGTCGTATTTAAGTTTCACTCCTGAACCCTTCGGCGCTTCCACGACAGCGTGAATTGCCCCATCATCAGCGTAGGTTGGCAAATTCGAAAGCAAGCGAGAATCGGTGTTCTTCATCTTAAAACTTCTTTCCTGCGTAGGCGAATGACGCTTTCGGCCCACGGAAAAACATACCAGAGCGCAAGAAACAGGAGAAACATTGTGCCCGCGATTGCGTCGCTCAGCGCCACGTTATTCAGAAGCAGACGTCCTAAGAGGAATAAATCAAGCGAGATTCCGAGTATCAGAGGCATCGGGGCCGATTCCAGAAAGCGCGAGGCAACGTCTACGGACCGACGCGAAACCATACCTCTTTCTGCGATCCTGTGGTAAGCCGCCGGAGTCATGATAAGAGCGACAGCGACAGCGACTAAAAGCAAAGCGACGAGGTGCAAAATCTGTTTCAAACTACTGAAATCGTGAAATCGAGTATTGAAAACTGCGATTAACTGAAACCCGAATAACGGACGGAGATACGAACAGCGACGGCTTATAAGCCAGCGTGGAGGCGCTGGCGAAGGTGGCCGTGGCGTCAAGCGGGTTTGAAGCCGTACTGGGGAAAACCCGCCGTACGGAATTTTAGAGGGGGTGGGAGAAACGAGGTGCAAGGTCTGATGGCTATTTG
>DASZHC010000261.1:0-20655 GCA_035938215.1 Chthoniobacterales bacterium | reverse complement strand
AGGTCGCCTGGAAGCCGGGTCCATCCGGCGCAGCCACCATTCTTCCGACTTCAAGCTCGGGCGCGTCCGACAAATAGGTGGTTCGCAACATGATCCACGAATCCTGGCGGCCACCGTACTCAATGACTACCGTGCCGCTTTCACGCCGCAATCGCAGTCTGAGAGAACCTGGGTACTCATAAAGCGGAACAACTGACCAATCCGAATATTCACGCGTCACGACGGCGCTCACGTAATGAATGCCATCGACGTATTCGATACCCGTCTTCAGCCAAAAGGCCGGATTCAGCCGAAGCATCAGTCCAGCCTGGTCGTAGAGGGACGCAAATTCCCCGTGGAATTCAGTCTCGACGGTGAAATCGCCCGTAACCTTTTGGTAGTAAAAATGGCCGTTGTCACGGATAAATCCATAGTGAGTCTTCCGCCAGAAATCGGTTCGCGCATTCGCTCGAACCACGAGCGTCTCGCCTTCCTGTTTCCAGACTTCGGGTTCATTGAGCCATACCATGAGAAATTGTAGCGCGGATCAGAATAACTTGCCATCTTCTGGTCGTTTTGAGTTGTTTTACCCTATCGACCTCGACCTCCTCCTCGTCCTCGATTTCCGAGAATTTTGAGCATCCTCCGTGACCTCCGTGGCCTCCGTGCGATGATTTTTCTCGGGTTTCCAACGCTGCCCCGATTGAGCTGTCCAAGATGGCTTTATCTGATGAATCATGGAGGGGACAAAAGACTCGCACGGAGGTCACGGTGGGCACGGAGTAGCTGAATACAGCCTACAATGTTGGTGGATGTTACTAATTTAAAAAAGGATGCCCTTTGTACTTTTCATTCTGGCTGCTGCTTTTGGTGTTCATTCCGCACCCAAGGTCGGGGCTGAGGGGATCCAAAGCCTGAGGAAAAAATCAGTGAGCCAGGCAATAAACTGGAGCTCGATTTGATAAACATCCAGGTTCTCGTGGTCAAATGCTCGCTCCATCGCACAAAAAATGAATGCTATGGTAACAATTTTCTTTTGCTGAATGATCGAACTCGAACTCGTCCTCGATCAACCATATTGGGATCCTAAAAAAGCCGCATGATGTCGAAAATCGCTTTGGCCGAGGCGCCATCCGAAGCCTCCCCTCTGCAGCCCTGAAATCGAGTTATAGTTCGAGCTCGAGGACGATTAGTTAAGTTAGGTTAACACTATGGGTCTTAATCCGGCGTCCGACGGTCCTGCCCCTTTTTGACATAATACATTCGTAACATGTTATTGCGATGCACCGGCGACATCGCCAAGGCGGCCTTGACCGCAGCCGTATGTGCCGGCACATCTGAGGCACAAAGCAGATCGGAGACGATACAAACGCGCTCTGCCCCGGCGCGAATGATTTCGCTAAGGTTTCCGAGTTTCACCCCGCCAATACAAAAGATCGGGAGATTGATTCTTTGATGAAGCAAACCCAGTTGATCGAGGCCTACAGCGGCTGCAGAGGGTTTGGTCGCGGTCGGAAATAGAGGGCCGAACCCTACATAATCAGCCCCTTCCTGTTGAGCCAACTCAGCTTGTTCAAGTGAATGAGTTGATTTGCCAACTATGCAGTTCCGTGCGGCAAGATCACGCGCCTCCGCGACGCTAAAGTCTTCTTGTCCTACGTGGCATCCGTCAGCATCCACTTCACGCAACAGATCCGGGTAGTCGTTAACAATCAGAGGAACACCGGCGGATTTCGTAATCGGCAGCATCGTCAGCGCCAGGCTCACAATCCGGGACTTCAAATACCCCTTGGCTCGAAGCTGGAGAATATCAATTCCGCCGGCTACAAGCTGTTTTGTAATGATTCCGATATTTTGTTCCGGCACATAGCCGATATCAACAATCCCGTATAGGAGACAGTTCTCGATAAGCTTCACTTTATCTCGAGCGGTTTCGGACCCGACATTTTTTCGATAAAACTTGTATCAAAATCCCCGCGTAGGAAGTCCGCGTTCCGCATGATTTTTGCCTGGTAGGGGATCGTTGTCTTAATGCCCGTAATCAAGTATTCACTTAGCGAACGCGCCATTCTGGAAATCGCAGAGTTTCGGGTCGACCCGACGCAGATTAATTTGGCAATCATCGAGTCGTAGTACGGCGAAATCGTGTATTTGGAATAGACATGCGAATCGACACGAACACCACGACCGCCGGGGGCGTAATACAAGTCAATCATTCCCGGGCTCGGCCGGAAGTCGTTATCGGGGTCCTCCGCGTTTATCCGGCACTCGATCGCGTGACCGCGCGGATGAGCATTCGCTATATGCTCGGAAAGGTGAGCACCGCTCGCGATGAGGATCTGTTCCTTCACCAGGTCGCAACCGTACACTTCTTCGGTGACAGGATGCTCTACCTGAATCCGGGTATTCATCTCCATGAAATAAAAATTACCGTGTTGATCGACTAGATACTCGATCGTGCCGGCATTTTCGTAGCCCACGGCGCTGGCCAGCTTTACGGAGCATTCGCCCATTTCCTTCCGCAGATGTCTATCAATCAAGGGAGAGGGGCATTCTTCCACGATTTTTTGATTTCTGCGCTGAATGGAGCAGTCACGCTCGCCGAGGTGGATTATCCGCCCGTGACTATCACCCATGATCTGGAACTCGATATGATGCGGGTGTTCAATGAGTTTCTCTATGTAGACGCCGCCGTTTCCGAAAGCTTTCTCCGCCTCGATCCGAGCCGAATGATATCCCTGCACGAGGCTGCCGTCATTGTGCACGGAGCGCATTCCACGTCCGCCTCCCCCTGCAATGGCTTTGATCATCACGGGATAACCAATCTCCTTGGCTATTTTGAGTGCTTGCTCTTCGGTTAATACTTCCCCATCGCTTCCCGGCGCAATCGGCACACCGGCTTTTCTGGCCTGTTCGCGAGCCGCATTCTTGTCCCCCATCGCTCGAATCGAATTCGGCGAGGGTCCGATAAATTTTATTCTGCAGCTGGCGCAGACCTCCGCAAAGTGGGCGTTCTCCGCCAGAAACCCATACCCGGGATGGATGGCATCGACATCGCTGATCTCCGCCGCGCTGATGATGCGATCGATCTTTAGATAACTTTCCGAGCTCGGAGGCGGTCCTATGCATATCGCTTCGTCCGCAAGCTGCACATGAAGCGAATCAACGTCCGCCTCTGAATAGACGGCAACCGTCCCAATCCCCAATTCCTTGCACGCCCGGATGATCCGCAGTGCGATCTCGCCGCGATTGGCAATCAGGATCTTGTTAAACACGGCTACTTGACTCGAAACAGTGGCTGGCCGAATTGGACCGGCGTTCCATTTTCCACCAGGACTTCAGCGATCACCCCTTGGATCTCGGCCTTGATTTCATTCATCACTTTCATCGCCTCAATAATGCAGACAACAGTATCCTTGGTGATCTCCTGGCCGAGCTGAACATAGGGAGCTGAGTCGGGCGAAGGTGCACGATAAAATGTTCCAACCATCGGGGAGACGACTTCCTTAAATGTTATTTTCGGCTCGTCCGGCGGCACGGCTGGAGCGCTGGGTTGCACTGCTGCCGGAGCGGTCGTCGGAACGGATTGCACTATCGGCTGAGGCGCCATCACCGGGACCGGCGCGCGATGCGCCTCCAGCTCAATCTTCATGCCTTCCTTCTCGAGCTTGAAGACCGCGAGGTCATTCTTTTTCATCAAGTCGATGATGGCTTTGATGTCTTTTAGTTCCAAGGTCCTATCTCCTTGTTCGGGTAAGGGCTTATGTTAGGCTTGCGCACAAACATCGCGCAAGCCGGATCTCCGGAGAAACGGCTTCTCGCGCGCTGTGAGGTCTGTTGTTCGAATGAAAGAATCGGTGGACGAGGTGCAGAGAAGTCTTCTCCTGGAACGGCATGTCGGCTCTTTGCGGAACTGTCGAAGCTGTCCGGAAATGCAATCGTCTCCCGTCTCGGGTGAACCTGTATTGAGCCGTGTCATGCTTGTCGGCCAGGCGCCCGGCGCGAAGGAACCCGTTTTGGGACGCCCATTTGCGTGGACCGCCGGCAAAGCGATGTTCAAATGGTTCAAGGAGGAGCTTGGCATCGGTGAAGATCAATTCAGACAATCCGTTTACATGAGTGCGGTCTGCCGATGTTTTCCCGGGAAAAAACTCAATGGAGGAGATCGCGTGCCTTCCAACGAGGAGATAACTCTTTGCGGCAGGTGGCTGAGAGCCGAGCTTTCGATTTTGCGGCCTGGACTCGTCCTGACCGTTGGCAAGCTGGCACTCGCACAGTTCCTTGATGAAGTCCCTCCGTTGACGAGAATTGTTGGACACGCTGTTCGAATGAAGAAACTGGGACATTCGTTCGATCTTATCGCGTTGCCTCACCCCTCCGGAGCTTCACCCTGGCACCGAATCGAACCTGGAAAGAGCCTGACAAAAAAAGCGCTCGGACTTATCAGAGAGCATCGCGCATGGATTAACCGAATGCAGTAAGCCGAATCAACAATCAAAGCTCATCCAAGCGATCCCAGAATTGTCTGCTGCTTTCATAGAGCGCGTCGAAAACGGGCTGCATTTTCCGGTACCGATCATTGTACTGGCTGGGGCAGGCCGGTTTTGCCGTCGTATGCGACGGCCTTCGCCTGGTTATCGATCCCTACCTTTCCGACCATCTCGGGCAAAAGTATGCGAACAGCGACGTCAATCATGAGCGGCTGATGCCATCTCCGATCGAGCCCGCAGAGTTCGGTCACCTGCAGTTTGTTTTTGTGACGCACGAGCACGGGGACCACATGGGTCCGGTAAGGCTATTGATCTTTGCCAAATGGCGCGAATACCGGCCCTGATTGCCCATCACTATGGAATGTTCGCATTCAATACGATCGCACCCGAAACGATTGATCACGCCGCAATACTCGAAAAAAACAGTTCGGGTCTACAGGGCAGAAACAAATACCCGGTATTGCATCAAACCATCCTGAGCCACCACTTCACGGCGCCGGAAGCGAGAGGAGAAAAGCCTCGCACAGAGGGCACGGTGTACACGGGGTAGCTGAATTCGTCCTACAATGTTGCTACGACTTTGATTTTGAAAGAACCAGCACGTGGTTTCGGATCCGCTCATGGGTCTTGTGAAAGACCGGTCGCACTTCGAGTTGCACGGTTTTGAGATTGCGAAAAGCCTCCTCGACCAAACCCAGCTTTTTATAGGAAGCAACCACTTCGGCGGCGAGAACGCACGCATCGGAACGCGGTCCCGCAAGCACGCAGGAACACGACGGCTCACAGCCATTTCTTTCGTTTAAAGAAAAGGATCATGCCAACGGCAACGGCCAGCATCAGACCGATCGCGTATAGATATCCGAAATGCCGTCCCAACTCGGGCATATTCAAGCCACTCGCCGAGCGGTCAAAATTCATACCGTAGACTCCGGCAATGAACGTCAAGGGGATAAAAATCGAAGAAATGACCGTCAGCACGCGGATGACCTCGTTTGTCCGCAGGCTGAGGCTCGAAAGGTAAAGATCCATGAGGTTCCGGGTGGCGTCACGAAACGTTTCAAGTAGATCGAGAACAATCACCGTGTGATCGTAACAGTGTCGAAAAAAAAACCTTGTTTCCCCTTCAATGAGCCCGGTCTCGTCTCGCGTTAGACGACCGAGCACATCCCGCTGCGGCCCTACCGCCCTGCGAAGTTCGGCGATGGCGCGCCGGAAGTCATGCAGTTGCCTCAGTCGTTCACGCGTTGGGTCATTAAGCACCGTCTCCTGAAATTCCTCTATCGAATCACCAAGGCTTTCGACAAGCGGAAAGTAATGATCCACAACGGCATCAACCAGAGCATACGCAAGGTAATCGGCTCTCATGTACCGGGCATTTCCGCCTCCCTGGCGCAGCCGCAGCCGCACCGGATCGAAAACGTCGCGTCGGGCCTCTTCCTGAACGGTGATGACAAATTGTTTTCCCAGGACCATGCTGACCTGTTCAAAAACAATGCCGCCAACATTTGTGGAATAGGCCATCTGCAGAACGATGAAGAGTTGATTCTCGTACTCCTCGACCTTCGGGCGCTGGCCGGTATTGAGCATATCTTCAAGGGCTAGCGGATGGATGCGAAAGTTGAGTCCAACCTGTCTCAACATTTCGACATCACCGAGGCCGCTGATGTTAATCCAGTTGACTTTGCCGTTCTCCAGGCTGGAAAAAGTCTCCTCGATCCGCTCCACTTTTTTCTCTTGAATGGTGTGGGCGTCATACTCGATCAGGAATACTTCCGGCTTCTGGCCTTCCTGATCCGGAGGTGCGACGAGAGTGGCCGGTGGCGTCCCAGGTTTGCTATGGCGAACCTTGTTCATCAGCGCAGCCCCTTCCAGAGAGCAGCATCTAAACACGCAAGGAGATGGCCAACCCATCCGAGGAGGCCGAAGGACAGAATCCAAAGAATCCCGGAAAGAATAAATTGAAGAAGAGCCGAGGTCACACGCCCCTGAGCCAATTGACCCAGCCCAGGCACGAACAGACTTGCCAACGCGGCGACGACATTGCCTCCCGACCCGCGTCCATTCAAAATAGCACGCATAGAATCCTTGAAAAGCGAAACCACCTGAAGACAAATATGCGGACACGGGAAAAAACCTGACTCATCTGTAATCGATTTTGCTTTTCAAGGACTCTACCGGGCCTTCCATCGCGCAGCATCAACACATGAAAAGATGTGCCCGAGCCATCCGAGCCAGATCAGCCACAGCAATCCTGTTATCAAAAAATGGAACAGCGCCGCCAGGGCTCGACCCTGCAGCAACTGACCTAGCCCGGGAATAAAAAAGCTCGCGAGCCCCGCGATAACGTTACCGGTTGAACCTTGACTCATGATCTTATGCGTTTTGGTTAATATTAATTCTTCAGTTCGGCTGGATAATGATAAACGACCGTTGCCGGTTGCGCGCTATACCGACCATGACTGGACTGTCCTGGTTTAGCTGACTAACAACGCTTTCAAACTCATTCACATCAGGGACTGGCCGTCGATTGATCTGTTCGATCACGTCCCCGGGCCTGATCTGCTGCGCCACCGGCGAACTCGGATCGACGCCGGTGACCAACACCCCGTTTACAGTCGCCGGCACATTTGCTTCCAATCTCAGTTTTTGAGTTAAGTTCTGGACCTGAACCCCCGCAAACAGGCCTCCTTGAGAGTCTTCAGATTGCCCAGGATCGCTTTGATTGCGATTCAATCGTGCCACAAGATCAGCCGGCTGTTCCGCTACCTGCGCCATTACAGACTTGGCCGCTCCATCGCGAACAAGGTCGATTCTCAGACTCGAACCGACATCAGCTTCCGCGATCCGGTTTACAAGAGACATGGTATCTTTTACGTCGTAGTCGTTCACTTTCCGGATCACGTCGCCACGAATAATCCCGGCTTTCTCCGCCGGCGAACCGGGTGTGACGTCCGTGACGAGCGCCCCTCGTACGCTATCGAGCCTGAATTGTTCAGCAATTTCTTTCGTAACAGACTGAATAGCTACTCCAAGATAGCCACGGATCACCCGCCCCTTTGAGATGATGCTGCCCATAGCCGCCTTGACTACATTCGACGGAATCGCGAAGCCGATCCCTTGATTGCCACCTGACTCAGAGTAAATCGCCGAGTTGATGCCGATGACCTCACCGCGAATATTCACCAGCGGCCCACCGGAATTACCCGGATTGATTGCGGTATCGGTTTGGAAAAATTCAACCTGGCTATCATTCATGGCGCGCCTGTCTTTTGCGCTGATAATCCCCTGGCTGACACTTTCCTCCAAACCGAACGGATTGCCGATAGCCATCACAATCTGACCGACTTTGACCTTGTCAGAATCACCAAGTGAAAGCGGGCTCAGATTAGGCAGATCAATTTTCAGCACGGCCAGATCTATCTGGGCATCGGTTCCCACGATTTTTGCCTTTGCTTCGCGGCCATCATTCAACTGAACGGTCACATCGCTCGTTCCGTTCAATACGTGATAGTTTGTAACGATATGACCTTCTTTGGAGACGATCACACCCGATCCCAAGGAAGTGACCTTTTGTTGCGCCTGATCCGGAAAACGCCGTCCAAAAAACAGTTCAAGAGGATCGATCGGCATCCGGCGAGTCACTGTGCGCGTCGTGGTGATACTTACCACGCTGGGAACGACGGCAGCCGTGACCTTTGTATATTCCTCATCGAGCCGTTGCAAAACATCGACAGAATTGAGGTCCAAACTTGGTTTGTCGGCCGGTGTGAATTTTTCAACCTTTACTTGAGCTGGTCCGGGCTGCTTAGCCTGCCAGACATAGATAAGTGAAATCGTCAGAGCCAGGAGCAGGACAAACACCAGAAACTTGAGGAAACTCTTCATTGTGGTCCGATCAATTGGCTAAACTTGTCCCGTTTCGGCATTTTGGATAGCAATTCGACTCAAACTCTGATGGTGAGGCAATTGCAGCCCAGGATCAGCTTTCAGGACCTTTTTCGCAATTGCTTTTGCGCGCAACAACAGATCGACGTCCTCGATCAGGCTGGCAAGCCTCAGCGGTGGCAGACCGCTTTGGGCGGTGCCGAGCATGTCGCCAGGCCCGCGGAGTTTCAGGTCGGCCTCTGCGATTTCGAATCCATCCTCGCTTTTTTCAAGGACGGCGAGCTTGTCGAGAGCCGAGGAGTCTTCCCGATCTGTCAAAAGAATGCAAAAGCTTTGGTGCCGCCCCCGGCCTATCCTTCCTCGCAGCTGATGAAGCTGCGCGAGGCCGAATCGCTCTGCATTTTCAATCAGCATCACGGTAGCGTTCGGAACATCAACACCTACTTCTATGACTGTTGTGGAGATCAGGATGTCGGTTTCGCTCGCCCGGAATTGTGCCATGACTCGCTCCCGATCTTCGACGCTCAAGCGCCCATGGAGAAGCCCGCACCGATGCGGAGCCAGCAATTTTTCCCACTTGATAAATTCCGTACTCGCAGCTTTGGCCGTCACCGCAGCCGATTCATCGATCACCGGATAAACAATGAAAGCCTGGCGGCCCGCCTCAACACGCTCGCGGATAAAGGCTGCAGCCTCGGGGATTTTTGACGCGGACCGAATTCGCGTGATAATTGGGCGACGGTTTGCCGGTTTTTGGTCAAGAAGGGAAACCTCTAAATCGCCGTAAACAGTCATCGCTAACGTGCGCGGGATAGGGGTGGCAGTCATGACAAGCAGATCAGGGACGGGAGTCCGATTTAAAAGCTTTGCGCGTTGCAGCACGCCAAATTTATGTTGTTCGTCAATGACAACGAGACCCAGGCGCTGGAATTGGTGTGTGTCATAGAGGAGAGCATGCGTTCCAATCAGGATCTGTGCGTCACCCTGCAACTCGAGGTGAGAGTGCTCGGCCCGTGCGCCCGTTCGCAGGGCGATTCGAATTTCCAGCGGGGCAAGCCAACGCCGAAAGTTTTCGAAATGCTGTTCCGCCAAAACCTGCGTAGGCGCCAACAGTGCGGCCTCATAACCGGACTCAACCGCATAAAGCATCGCTGCTGCAGCAATCAGTGTCTTGCCTGCTCCGACATCTCCTTGGAGAAGTCTGCTCATCGGAACCTTCTTCGCCATGTCCCGCCGGATTTCTCCAATCACACGCACCTGAGCGGCTGTCGGTCTGTAGGGGAGTTCTTCGAGAAATCGTTCGGTCAAACGACCCGAAGCGACGTGGCGCTGCCCGTTCAGAGCGGCGATTTTTAGCCTGCGCTGTTCTACTGCGATCTGCATCGCCACAAACTCTCTCAAGGCCAGGGCCTTCCTCGCCTCCTGCTGTACCTCCCAGGTTTCCGGGAAATGGATGTTGCGAAGCGCCTCATACTCCGGGATTAAATCCCAGTCGACTAACGGCCCTTGCGGCAATGTTCCAAGTTCCTCGACTGCGCGAAATAAAAGCGCTCGCAGTGCTCTTTGTCGCAGACCCTCCGTAAGAGGATAAATCGGCGTGATTCGCCCCATATGAATGTTCTGTTCTCCTTCGTCCTCGACCACCTCGAACTCCGGATGATCCATATAGATTCGATTTCCGGAATCCTTCGGACGGCCAAAAACAATAATCTCCTGACCAGTAGCCAGCATCCGTTGGATGTAATGTTGGTTGAACCACCGGCAGACGAGTCGTCCGCTCAATGCGTTCTCACCCGAGTCTTCCACTGTGACTTCCACAATTTTTCGGCCGCCGAAGTAACGCGCCGAAACCTTTTTAACCACCCCGCGGACACAAACGGCATCTTCTGAACCACAAGTCGGAAACGAAGCGAAACGCGCCCGATCCTCGTAACGTCGTGGATAATGCTCTAGCAAATCCCGCCACGTGACCAGACCCAAACGCGCGAGCAATTTTTGCTTCGCTTCAGGCACCCAGCCAAGCGATTCAAGATGCTGATCAAGTTCGTTCACGATTCCACCGCGCTTCGGATCGCTTCGACTTGGAGCTGCAGCCGCATTCGATTCTGGTAGCTGTTCGCTTCAAGATAAAACGCAATATCCCAGGGCGGCTCCGGCAACTGCTTCTTCGCCCCATTGAAATGAATGGCACTCAAAAGGACCGGGCCGTGGCGGAATCTGAGGAGGCGATGTTTCTCCTTGAGCAACTTCGGTTCCGCCGCCGGCTTCACGTTTCTTATACAAAACAACGGCTGCGGGTTTCCAATTCCGAACGGCTGCAACATTTCGTGGCAGCTCAGCAGCCTGAGGTTGATATCCGCGCCGGACAATTCGGCGGCAAGCTCGAGACGGGGCTGTAACAAGTCTGGGGTTAATACGCGTTTTGCAGCTGCCCGAAACGCCGCAGAAAAAGATGCCAGCTGTTCGTATTCAAGCCTCACGCCGGCAGCCATGTCGTGCCCTCCAAATTGGGATAGGTGTTCGGCGCATTCCCCAAGCGCCTTTACCAGAGACAGGCCCGGCACACTCCGACCACTCCCCTTACCTTGACCAAAATCATCAAAACCGATGACCAGCGCCGGCCGATGAAATTCTTTCATCAGCCGGGACGCGACGATGCCCACCACCCCCGGATGCCAATTACGGGAGGCCACAACAATCGCCGCGTCCCGTTCCGGTAAGAAAGTTTCAGAAATCTGTTGTAAAGCCTCGCAAAGTGTCCGCTGCTCAACGGTTTGACGATCACGATTTTGCCAATCAAGGTTTCGCGCCAAAGTGTCTGCGCTCTCTTTCTCTTCGGTCAAGAGAAGGTCAAGCGCGTCTTGTGCCGCTCCAACCCGGCCCGCCGCATTCAGGCGCGGGCCAAGACGGAAGCTGACATGCCCCGGCCGAATTGGCGGAATCACACCGGCGACTTCCATCAGCGATTCAAGTCCAATCCACACAGTTCGTTCAAGTTGCCGTAAGCCGTAATGAACGAAGGTGCGATTTTCGTGAATCAGGGGCACAAGGTCCGCAACGGTGGCGATGGCGACGAGATCCAGATATTGTTTCAGGTCAAGGCCTGGCAATTGCCGCCTCTTTAGAAGCGCATGACAAAGCTTGAAAGCCAGACCGGCGGTGCATAGATAATGATAATCCGCACCCGTCTTTGGATTCACAAACGCACGGCAATTTGGGAGCCGCCCATTCGCCTCGTGGTGGTCCACAACAATGACATCGACCCCGCACGATTCGATTTCGCTGATTCTGTCGGCAGCCGCAGTGCCGCAATCGAGCGCCATGAGAAGCCGAGGCGAACAGGTCGCCAGGCATCGTTGAACAGCTTCTTCGGAGAGTCCATAACCTTCTTCCAGCCGGTGAGGCAAAAACGTGCGCACATCTGCCCCAAACGCCTTCAGAACGCGAAAGAGCAAGGCAACCGAGGCTACTCCATCAACGTCATAGTCTCCGTAAAGAACGACCTTTTGCCCAGCATCAAGGGCGAGGAAGATACGGTCTACAGCCGAGCAAACACCAGAAATCTCAAAGGGATCGCCCAGATTGCGCAACCGAGGGAACAGGAATTGCCGCGCGGCAGCTTCTTGATCCAACCCCATCCGAGTGAGGATCGAAGCGAATGCCGGTAAAAGGTCCAGTTGGCGAGCGAGCGTCCTTGCGCCTTCGTGCAGCGACGGATCTGGAAAGGACCAGCAACGGTTCATGAAATCGACTGTCCAAAGAATGGCACGAACGAGGGTGCCGCGCCACTTACCCGTTTTCCGTTCTTTCCGAGTTGACGCATGGCTTCTCCGCTGCTAAAGGAAAAGGTTGTAATGCGCTTTGACAGACAGCTTCAGCTTTTCAGCTTAGAGCTTCTCCTGCTCGGGAGTGGCGCCCCAAATCTCTTTCTCCTCTCCTAGTCTTCCAATATTTCTGGTCAGAATCGTTCGCGGTGGATGCGATTTTGGCTGTTGAGCGCCTCCACCGCAAAAAAAAGAATCACACACAATCAGTCCTTATGGCAGACAAAGTCATTATCTTCGACACCACCCTGCGCGATGGCGAACAATGCCCGGGTGCGTCGATGAATCTTCGGGAAAAAATGGAGGTCGCGCGCCAACTTCAGCGTCTAAACGTCGACGTGATCGAAGCAGGTTTTCCTGTTATTAGCGACGGCGATTTCCAAGCAGTACAGAAAATCGCAACGGAAATTCGCGGCCCAATTATTGCAGGGCTCGCTCGCTGCGTGGCTAAGGATATTGATGCAGCCGGCGCAGCTGTCCGGGCTGCGGAACGAGGCCGAATCCATGTCTTTCTCGCAACGTCAAAAATACACCGTGAGTTCAAACTAAAAAAAGCTCATGAAGAAATCATCAGGCTGGCCAGAGAAAGCGTGATGCGGGCAAGGGCGATGGTCAAGGACGTGGAATTCTCACCGGAAGACGCTTCCCGTACTGAACCGGAGTTTCTGGCGCGGGTTGTTGAAGCCGCGATTGAAGCAGGTGCAACAACTGTGAACATCCCGGATACGGTCGGATATGCGGTTCCCGGCCAATTCGGTGAATTGATCAGATATTTGAAGGATAACGTCAGATCGATAGACGACGTCGTTATCAGCGTTCATTGCCACAACGATCTCGGCTTGGCGGTGGCGAACTCGCTGGCTGCGTTGGAGGCCGGTGCCCGGCAAGTGGAAGGAACCGTAAACGGTATTGGGGAAAGGGCTGGCAATGCTTCAATTGAAGAAGTCGTAATGGCGATAAGGACGCGTTCTGACTACTTTGGAGCATTCCATACTGATCTGAACACGCGTGAGATCGTGAAAACATCACGCCTGGTCAGCCGGATGAGCGGCCTGATTGTCGCTCGGAGCAAGGCAATCGTGGGTGAAAACGCTTTCGCCCACAGCTCCGGGATTCATCAGGATGGCATTCTGAAGCATCGGGAAACCTACGAGATCATGGATCCTCGGGATGTCGGCTGGGGCGAAACGGAGTTGCCATTGACCAAGCATAGCGGTCGTCACGCGATGACCAAGCGTTTGGAGCATTTGGGCTACAATCTGAGTGAAGAGGAAATCGAACGGATTTTTGTCCGATTTAAAGAAACCGGCGATAAAAAGAAATTCGTTTACGACGATGATTTAGGCGCCCTGGTGGATGATTCGATCGGCGTCACAGGAGAGGCCTGGCAACTGGACTACATCAATGTCACTACGGGAACGGCCACCGTCCCGACAGCGACGGTGCGTTTGCGCAAGGGCGAAGAAACATTGCAGGACTCAGCTCCGGGAAACGGAGCGGTCGATGCGACCATGAAGGCGATTGATCGAATCCTCAACCATCGCGGAGATCTTGTGGAATATCACGTGACCGCCGTATCCAGCGGCAAGGACGCGCTCGGCGAGGTGAATCTGAAATGCGACTTTGGCCGAGGCTTCCTGATAACTGGAAAGGGTGCCAGCACGGATGTGATCGAAGCAAGCGCCAGAGCTTATCTAAATGCAGTAAATCGAATGTTGCATCAGGCATCGAAACATACGCCCGAAAAGGAGGTTGAATTTCTCGAAGCAGCCGGTGTGTAAGGATCCCGAAAAAACTAACTCCACCGATCATCGTTGCTACGACCGGATGGCCATTGCTGATCGATTCCCTGGAGCTGGAGGGCGTCCGCTCCGTCGGCGCCGTCAAATGGGGTTGGCTTTGGCGAACCGGCGGCTGCGAGGGACCGCAAGCCCTCCACGCCTCCACCGATCATCGTTGCCACGACCGAATGGCCATTGCTGATCGATTCCCTGGAGGGCGTCCGCTCCGTCGGCGCCGTCAAATGGGGTTGGCTTTGGCGAACCGGCTGCTGCGAGGGACCACAGCCCTCCACGCCTCCACCGATCATCGTTGCCACGACCGGACGGCCATTGCGGGCCGATTCCCTGGAGGGCGTCCGCTCCGTCGGCGCCGTCAAATGGTGTTGGCTGGCGAACCGGCGGCTGCGAGGGACCGCAGTCCTCCAGTAGGAGGGAGAAAAGTGGGACGGCACAGAGGCCGTCCCTCCCTATAATAAACGATTCTTTGTCGGGCGCGGTTTATTCGCCCATTCCAATCAAAGAATCATCCCCGATCTCCTCAGTCTGTTGTCCAGACAGAAGCCATAGTTTCATTTTCTCGGCCTTAGGGTCAGATGCGCGGTAAAAAACGTGTGCACCCGAGCGACTGGCACACAAGAAACCATACGAACCGTTCTCGCCAAGAAACCGAATAGATTTCAATTCCTCCTGGTAAAGTACGAGCCGCTTTTCCAGACTGTCATCTTCAGGCTCGCCATCGGTGAATTTCAGGGGAGGCGTTGCCACAGACGCGATATTTCCCCAGCCGCTCCCTCCGAGGCGTCGCAGATGAACATAGATTCGATCCGCAAGCGGCGCGACCATTTCTACGCCTTGATTTGACGGGGTACCAAAGCTCGTTTCAAGATCTGCCAGAGGCGCTATCCGAATTCCACAAACCCAATAGTCACTCTGTTGCTCTTCCGGGAGCTTACAGATCGACCCCATCCAGAGATCCCCGCTATAACCAAAGAAAAGACGTCCCTGAGAGTCGAAACCGGGTCCCGAAAGATATCGCACGCGTCGCAGCCGAATTTGCACAGGTTTTTCAGCATCTTTCTGCAACAGCCAATACGATGTAGAAGCATTTCGATCGGACGTCTGGAAAACGATCGAACTATTTGCTGGATTGTAGGCGAGGTCCGTGCAAATGAGGTCGGCGGGACCGCGATAAATCCTTGTCCATTTCGATTTCTCCGGATCATAGGCCCATAAGCCGTCGTCTCCGGCCAAAAGGGGATAGCCCGCGTTTGAAAGCGAAAGCCCGTAATCTTTGTCCGAATCGAATTTGGTCGGAAACGCGATTTTCTGGGCTGATTTGGTGGGAAGGTTAAGCTGCAGCAGGCCCTTCGGAGTGATCAGAAAAACCGATTTCTCGTCCAGAGAAAAAACCGCTTCCGCTCCCCTGGTCCCTGAAACGATCGCGAGAAAAAGGTAAGCTGCAGCGGTCCAAAATCGCATCCGGCGAATCGACTCCAAAAGCTTGGCCCGTATCTTCCGGAAAACCGTAAAGTGGACTGCACCGTTTTCTCGAACCGACATTCGGTTCACCCTGCGGCATCTGGCATTCCGCCCAAAACAGACCAATATTCTCGTACCGATGATCATTCGCCCTCCGACGACCGAACCTGAGTTCGAATCATATTATGCACTGCGCTGGAAAATCCTGCGCGAACCTTGGAACCAACCGCGCGGATCAGAAAAGGATGCGTTTGAAAAAGGAGCCGTGCACATTGCGGCATGGGATGGCGAGGGAAGAATTATCGGCGTAGGACGGCTCCACCAATTGGTCGAAAACCGCGGGCAAATCCGGTTCATGGCCGTTGACCCCGCGGCACGGGGGCAGGGTGTAGGGCAAGCCATTCTCCAGGAACTTGAACTGCGCGCGATCCGATCAGGGCTTTCGGAGATCATACTCCATGCACGCGAGAACGCCGTGCCGTTCTATCGCAAAAACGGTTACGAAGTCATGAAGCGCTCCCATACTCTCTTTGGTGCGATTCCCCATACGGAGATGCGCAAACGATTTGACTGATCCCCTCTCCCCCAAAACGCGGCCACAATCTTGTTCCTGCAATATTCTCCGTACGGCCGATTTTTTGGCGAACAGAAGCAAACCGGCATCCGCACTGCTACCGCTCATCAATAGGCACAAATTTTTTTCCCACCGGATCGCCCGTGTATTGGCTTAATGGCCGATACAATCGATTGTCTGCGAGTTGTTCGAGCACGTGCGCCGTCCAACCGGCGGTGCGCGAGATCGCGAAGATGGGAGTGAAGAGATCTGTCGGAATGCCAAGCGAGTAGTAAACTGTCGCAGAATAAAAATCAACGTTCGCGTGCAGCCCCTTCTTTTCTTTCATCAGCGCCGCGATTCGCTCAGACATCTCTATCCATTTCGGCTCACCGAGTTCGCTACTAAGCTGAACAGCCATAGCCTTGAGAATCGGAGCTCTTGGATCGAGGACCTTATACACTCGATGCCCAATTCCCATGATCTTTTTCTTGTCCGCCAAGGCGCGCTCGATATAGGCATCAACCTTGTCCGGACTGCCAATCTCCTGAAGCATGTGAATGACGCCTTCATTGGCACCGCCGTGAAGCGGCCCCTTGAGAGTCGCGATCGCAGCAGTGATAGCAGAGTAAATATCGGTCAGCGTCGAGATTGTAACTCGAGCACTAAAAGTCGAAGCATTCATCCCGTGCTCGGCATGCAAAACGTAGGCGACATCAAGCGTTTTTGTCTTTTTTTCAGACGGGACTTCCCCATCGAGCAAATAGAGAAAATGAGCGGCTTCGCTAAGGTCCTGGCGTACCGGCGGAAGCTTCAAACCGTGTCGGGCTCGATGAAAGTACGCAACGATCACTCCAATCTTGGCGGTGATACCGATGGCTCTGCGAGTTGAAGCTTCCAGGCTGTCATCAATGGAGACGGAAGGATCGTGAAGTCCCAGCATCGAAACCGCTGTCCGAAGAACGTCTATCGGCAATGCCGTGCTGGGAGTCGACTTCAGAAACTCGATGAGCTGATCGGGAAGTTGGCGTTCCGCCGCCAGTTGGCTCTTGAGCCCGTCCAACTCCGCTCTGTTTGGCAGTTTGTTGTGCCACAGCAGATAGATGACCTCCTCGAATGAAGCGTTCCCGGCGAGTTCGTTGATATCATACCCGCAGTAGATCAACTGCCCTTCCAGACCGCGGACATCTCCGAGACGCGTCTCGTTGGCTATGACCCCTTCCAATCCTTTAGATATGCCAGGCATAAGATGAGTTAACGTTTCAAGTTTTTAATCAAGGTTTCTCCCATGCTCGCAGGCGTTTCAGCGATCGCAATACCGGCTTCTCGCAACGCTTCAATCTTCCCAGCGGCAGTTCCCTTGCCACCCGACACTATGGCTCCCGCGTGCCCCATGCGCCGACCCGGAGGCGCCGTCGCTCCAGCGATGAACGCCGCTACCGGTCTATCGTAATTCTCTTTTATCCAAGCTGCAGCCTCTTCTTCCGCGGTGCCACCTATTTCGCCGATGATAATCAGCGCCTCGGTGCCAGAATCTTCGTTGAAGAGTTTCACCGCGTCCAGATGTGACGTCCCGTTGATGGGATCCCCACCGATTCCAATACAGGTTGATTGTCCGAATCCGCGCTGTGTCAATTGCCAGACCGCTTCATAGGTAAGCGTTCCAGACCTGGAGATCACGCCGATCCTTCCTGCTTTATGGATATATCCGGGCATGATTCCGATCTTGCATTGTTCAGGCGTGATAATCCCCGGGCAGTTAGGACCGATGAGCCGAGATTTTTTTCCGGCCATGCCGGCTTTCACGCGCATCATATCCATGACCGGAATTCCTTCGGTGATGCAGACGATCAGCTCTACACCGGCATCGGCGGCTTCCAATATGGCATCCCCCGCAAAAGGTGCGGGAACAAAGATCATTGTCGCATTGCAACCGGTTTGCTGACGGGCCTCGTAAACGGTATCAAAGACAGGCACTTTGCCGTCAAATGCCTGGCCTCCTTTGCCGGGCGTAACGCCGGCGACGACGTTTGTGCCATATTCCATGCAGCCCCGCGCGTGGAACGCTCCGGAACTGCCCGTGATGCCCTGGACGAGGAGCCTGGTGTTTCTGTCAACGAGGATAGACATGGATGAGGAGGAGTTTCAGATGGATCTCTTTTTGTGAACCACGATCGAATTCCGGTCGGCAAACGCGATGATTTTCATATTTGCATCGAAACACGCCTCATATCGTCTTCGCCGCCGCAACCGCCATTTTGGCCGCCTCAGAAAGATCCGTGGCTGCCTGGATCGGCAGCCTGGATTGCTCCAGAAGCTTCTTTCCAAGTTGGACGTTGGTGCCTTCCAGACGAACGACAAGCGGTACCGGCAGACTGACTGTTTTCACCGCGTTGATAATTCCTTGAGCGATTACGTCACAACGCATGATGCCGCCGAAGATATTGACGAGAATGGCCTTCACGTTCTTATCAGCCACAAGGATCTTGAACGCTTCCGTCACCTGCTCTTCACTCGCTCCTCCGCCGACATCGAGAAAGTTTGCGGGTTCCCCCCCAGCATATTTAATGATATCCATGGTCGCCATGGCAAGTCCGGCACCATTCACGAGACAGGCGATATTTCCCTCCAATCCAATGTAATTGAGACCGAACCTGGAAGCTTCAACCTCGCGCTGGTCCTCCTCGTGAATATCCCGCATATCCAGAATGTCCTTGTGCCGGTAGAGCGCGTTGTCGTCGAAGTTGAATTTTGCATCCAGCGCATAGACGTCACCCTCGGGGGTCACTACGAGCGGATTGATTTCAACAAGCGAGCAATCGAGAGATACAAACAGCTTATAGAGATTGCTAAACAACTTCGAAGCCGCCTTCAGCTGGTCCCCTTCAAAGTCCAACTGCCTCCCCAGCTTCAATGCCTGATAATGTTGAAAGCCGAGCAGCGGATGAACCAGTTCCCGGATGATTTTTTCCGGATGCTCCTCCGCGACCTTTTCGATTTCAACTCCCCCTTCTGTACTCGCAACAACTACCGGCCCGCAAGCGGCGCGATCCATCAAAATCGCGAAGTACACCTCGCGAGCAATATCAACCGACTCCGCAACGAGGACCTTTCTAACGACTTTTCCGCCGGGACCGGTCTGATGCGTGACTAACGTATGTCCCAACATCTTCTCGGCCAGATCGCGCGCCTCGATCGGAGTCGAACAAAGCTTTACGCCTCCTTTAAACCCCGTATCAAAAGTTCCTTTGCCACGGCCGCCCGCGTGAATTTGCGCTTTCACGACGAGGTTGGATGTATTCAGTTCGGTCGCAATTTTCTCGGCTTCCTCCGGCGTCCACGCGGGTGCGCCTTTCGGCGTAGCTATGTTAAACCGCTGAAAAAGTTGTTTTGCCTGGTATTCGTGGATATTCATGTAAAAGGGGGTTGCCCACTAGAAGCCGGAAATGGCATGAGGGTTAAAGAATAGGGCTAGGCTGGAAGAAGCGTCAACCTGGAAGTAAGCAGAGGCGCTGGAAACCGCTGCGGTTCGCCGCTAGGTCTGTCTCGAAGCTTTTTCCTCTTCGGACAAAGTCAAGCTTTCGCTGACGAGCATTCCGTTCTACCCCGCGGAAATCGATCCGGCGCTCTGCAGCATTCGTTCCACGTATTTCGCGACGAGGTCAAATTCGAGGTTCACGCGAGTTCCCGGCACCAGGTGACGCATATTCGTCGCCCTCCACGTATGTGGAATGATCCAGACGACAAAACTGCGTTTGCAAACTTCTGCGACAGTGAGGCTGATTCCATTCACAGCCACGGATCCTTTAAAGACGATGTACTGTCGAAAAGGATCCGGGAGCGTGATCTCAATTCGATGATCCTGGCCGACGCCTTCAATTGCCAGGATGGCGGCCGTCGAATCGACGTGGCCCTGCACGATATGGCCGTCGAATCGACCCGAGGCCAGCATTGGACGTTCGAGGTTGACCAGCGAACCAACCTTCAATTCCTTCAGGTTGGTTCGCATCGCAGTTTCAGCCAGGAGGTCAAACTCAACCGCCTCCGATTTCCTGGCCACCACCGTCAAACAGACTCCATTGTTTGCAAGGCTATCCCCAATTCGTAATTCGGCTGCGAGCGGGCTCGAAACTTCAAGACGGTAGATACCGGCCGACGATTCAGCGATTCCAACAACCTCCCCGACAGCTTCGATGATTCCGGTAAACATTAAGGAAATTATAGACTTGACCCCCAAGCTTGTGAATTGAGCTCTGTATTGACTTTGCCGATTTTAGTCTTTAATGGCAGGTAACGCAGTCATGGAGAAAGTGATCATCGTAGGCACCGGATGCGCCGGCTTGACGGCAGCGATCTACAGCGCGCGTGCCAACCTGAATCCACTCGTTCTGGAGGGCCGCGAACCCGGAGGTCAACTCACAAGCACCACTCTGGTCGAGAATTTTCCGGGATTTCATGAAGGCATTGACGGTCCGCAGTTGATCATGAATATGCACCGGCAGGCAGAAAAATTCGGCGCGCAGTTCCGGTACGCCGAACTGCACGGGTTCGAATCAAAAGACAGCCATTACGCGGTCGACGTTGACGGCGAATGGATCGAGACCAAGACGCTGATTATCGCAAGCGGTGCGTCCGCCAAATGGCTCGGATTGGAAAATGAGTGC
>DASZHC010000260.1:0-4692 GCA_035938215.1 Chthoniobacterales bacterium | reverse complement strand
GTACGCCAGGAAATAAATCCGAATATGTTTGCTTACGCTCATCGCTGTGTTTTTCGTGCTTTGGCGGACTTCTTCGCCATGATCCGGACGCCACGATACAAGAGACTAATCGGCACCGTGGTCGGCCACAATGACCACTTTGATCGGTTGCGATATAACCACTTCAGGTTGTCATATCAGACAAGTACTGTACAATATGTAGTTTTGCCATTCGTAGCACAAACCATATGGATTCGTTCGAATTCATCGGTCAGTGTTGGGGAATGCATCGTTCGTGCAAGAGATCCGCCCATGAGCCACGGAGAGTACGAGCTTCGCTTGAGGTGCGGAAAAGAATATACCGTCACCCGCACCTACAATAAAAATCTCAGGTCGCTTGCAGAGTTCTGGATCGGAACTGGAACCTTCAAAGCCCGCTGTCGGTTCATAGTATCCTGCTCATTTGAATTGAAGTGAAATAAGCTGGTGTGTTGAATCTCCTGAGATACGGCATGCCCATCCGGCGTACGGTGATGCCCAACTTCCACTGCTCGTGACCTCGCTAATCTGAGATCGTGGGACGCATCGCACATGGTTTTCCTCAGCGACAATCAAGTGCATCCGTGCTGCCATACACAACACGCCGGATATGAGTTGTTAAGCAGAATTACGAAACAGAGGAAATCAGATTTGACTTTTCAATGGCGAGCAACAGACTACTTGTTTAAAAATTCGACTGCGAAGGAGCGATTGTTCACGTCTCGATAGAAGACGCAGTCGCTTCGGATTAGGAGTGGAGCGGTCACCGCTACTGAAAAATCCGTCTGGGTACAGTAAGGGGACGGGCGATCCGCAACGGGCGCTCTCCGAGCGTCTATACTACGGGACACAAGAGACTTTAAGGTATGGCGCATCGGGGAATTTCCAGGCTGACCGCGCGCCCGGCATTGGCTGTTGCCTTGCGTTATGGACTGGCTGTTGCTTCTGTCGCAACGGCTCTCGGAACAACCCTCATCCTGCGACATTACGGTTCTCCGCCTCGGTTCGTCTCCCACTTCACATTGATCGCGATCGCCGTTACGTTCTGGTGCGCCGGGACAGGTCCAGGTCTGTTCGCGCTCTTTCTCTCTTGTTCGGGGGTGAGCCTCCTGGCGAGGAATCATTTCCTTCTTCCAGGTTTCCCTTTGGAATACGTCCTTATCTTTTTTGCGGTTTTCAGCTTGTTGATGAGCTGGTTTAGTGCCTCAAGCCGCCGTGCAGAACAATTGCTCACCGAAGCGCGCGACACTCTGGAACTCCGGGTTGCGGAGCGAACCGGTAAGCTTGTACGGGCCAATGCCGAGTTGGAGGAAACCCAGGCCGCACTGCGGAGCCGGGAGGCCTACTTGGCGCAAGCTCAAAGACTCAGTCAGACGGGGAGCTTCGGCTGGAGCCCCTCGACCGGCGAGATTCTCTGGTCAGAGGAAACCTTTCGAATCTTCCAATACGACCGAACGACGAAACCGACGTTGGAACTCGTTCTTCAGCGGATTCACCTGGAGGATTCGGTCCTCGTGCAACAGACAATCGAGCGCGCATCGCAGGATGGGAAGGATTTTGATTTTGAGCATCGCTTGCTGATGCCGGATGGTTCCGTCAAATACGTCCATGTTGTGGCGCACGCCTTGAGCGATGAATCCGGACGCATCGAGTTTGTCGGAGCCGTGACGGACATCACCGCAGCAAAGCAGGCGGAAGAGAAGATCCGGCAGAGCGAAATGGAGATGCGACAGATCTTGGATTTTGCGCCTCAGCACATTGCCGTACTAGGCCCCGATCGCAGCCGCCTTTATGTCAACAAGTCCGCGCTCGAGTATCACGGACTTACTCTTGAGGAGTGGCGAAAATGCCACATGGGTAGGCTGTTGCATTCTGATGATTGGGAACGCATCATCAAAGAAACTCAAAGTGCATTCTCGAGCGGAACTCCATGCGAGACGGAAGGGCGGCTACTGAGAAGAGACGGGAAGTATCGCTGGTTTCTCTTCCGCTATAACCCGATACGAGACGCGCAGGGACACCTCATGCGTTGGCATGTCGCGGTGACCGATATTGAAGACCGCAAACGCGCTGAAGAGGTCTTGCGCGAGAGCGAAAAGAGTGTTCGCCTGATCGTCGATGGCATAGCCGGGTTGGTAGCCATTATGACCCCGGAAGGTGAGGTTGAATTCGTAAACAATCGAGTGCTGGAATACTTCGGTAGAACTCTCGACGAATTAAAAGGCTGGGTTACCGGGGATGCCGTGCATCGAGATGACCTTCCTCGGGCGGTCGCCGCTTGGAGGCGCTCGGTCGAAACCGGCAATACGTATGACCTTGACCAACGCCTGCGTCGTGCGAATGGTGCGTACCGCTGGTTCCACGTACGCGGCCTGCCGCTGCGGGACGCTGAAGGGCGCATTGTCCGTTGGTATAACTTGCTTACGGACATTGACGAGCGGAAGCGGGCAGAAGAAAAGCTGCATGACGAGAACGTCGCGTTGCGCGAAGAAATCGATCAGGCCTCGATGTTTGAGGAAATCGTCGGATCCTCAAAGACACTCCGGAGACTCCTTTCGCAGGTCGCGAAAGTCGCCCCCACGGATTCCACAGTTCTGATCCTTGGTGAAACCGGAACGGGGAAGGAATTAATTGCTCGTGCCATTCACAGTCGGTCAAATCGTTCAACCCGTGCGTTTGTCCGTATTAATTGCGCAGCCGTCCCGGCATCGCTGATTGCGTCCGAACTCTTTGGGCACGAAAAAGGCGCTTTCACCGGAGCGACACAGCGACGTCTGGGACGGTTTGAATTGGCTCACGGTGGGACCATTTTCCTGGATGAGATCGGAGAACTTCCGGCGGAAACCCAGATTGCATTGCTTCGAGTGCTCCAGGAGCGAGAATTCGAACGCGTTGGCGGTGGCCAACTGATTTCTGTAGATGTCCGCGTGCTGGCAGCGACGAATCGCGACCTGAATGCCGCCATAGCTGCCGGAACCTTCCGGCAGGATCTCTTCTACAGGCTGAATGTTTTTCCGATTCAGATACCCTCGCTCCGCGAACGCCCGGATGACATTCCTATCCTGGTCGAATATTTCATCGAACGCTATGCGAAAAAGGTCGGGAAGAGAATCAAGACGATAAAAAAGAACACGTTGGAATTATTTCAGGCGTACGACTGGCCGGGGAACATCCGCGAACTACAGAACGTGGTTGAACGAGCAGTTGTGCTCTGCGATGGGGATACGTTTTCTGTAGACGAGACTTGGTTAAAAGGCAAAATGCCGCAAGCCCCGCCGCTGTTGAGCACGCCGGAGGGAGCACTCGGTCGCTTGGACACGGATCAAGAAAGACGAATCATCGAAGCTGCCTTAGCCGAAACAGGGGGGCGGGTCGCGGGTCCGTCCGGTGCGGCGGCTAAGCTGGGGATTCCGCGGCAGACTCTCGACTCGAAGATCAGCAGCTTGGGAATCAACAAGAACCGGTTCAAGTCTGCATAATTCGCATCTTGCCTAAGGTCTTGCACCTGACTACTCCGATCTTTCCACAGAGGCTTTTACTTGGAATAACTCCCTTCCGAATGCTTTCGCGCTTTTCGTTCTAGTCGATCAGGCCGGATTCTTCCGCTTGTCAACCCGCTGACGCCGAAAATCAGAAATCTCCGAATATCAGAATGTTGTCTGAAACAGGAAGCCATTTACATTCAACCGCTTACGAATGGAATCTCGAATGCATCCATTCCATCCGATGACTTTGAAAATCGCGAGAGAGTCCGATGATCAACGAACAACGCTAAGGCTGAGCGGCCGAATTCAATCCGCGAATGTAGACGAGATCAGGGAACAGATGGAGGGAAATGGGGAAACGATCGTACTTGATCTAGAGGAAGTGACACTCGTTGATGTGGATGTTGTCCGTTTCTTAAGTCGGTGTGAAGCGGAGGGCGTCGAACTCGCGAATTGTTCGCCGTACATTCGCGATTGGATTTTCTGGGAACGCAGTAACGATGAAAAAGACTAGCTGGGATTGCCAGCAAAGGTCGCCACCATTCAGCGTGCGACCGGAAAGAGAAGCGAAGGGATTCTCGATGTCTGAATGACGGGAAGCGGCGCGCAATTCAAGATGAATGGGAATGACGTGATTTCCAGCCGCTGCCGCCCTCGCAGTTCGCGGGCACGATACTCGGGAGCGAGACGTCAGAGATGGATCTCTCTCTGACGCAGTCTAGGTATGGCTTCGACGCTGGTGAAATCGTCGAGCGACAGTGGTCGGGGCATCGAGAGCATGATTTCGGCTACCACAAAATGGGTATTTCTTGCCCAGCCTTCGGTGGTAGCAAAAAAACCCTGTTTCTCGTGATGGAGTTCCTTCCGACAAGTTGGAAACTATTGAAACACGGTAGCGGGTAATTGGAGAGTAAGACGGGCTGTGATGCAAAAAAAAGCAGTTTCTGGGAGGAGAGAACAATGAGTGCAATCAGCAATATGTGGGTAATGGGCTTTCGCAAGGAAACCGACAGTCTGGGCGAAGTCGATGTTCCGAGCGCCAAGCTATGGGGGGCACAAACGCAACGGTCGCTCGAACATTTCAGCATAGGACAGGATCTGATTCCGCGCGAGATGATCGCGGCGTACGCGACTCTGAAGAAAGCCGCTGCTAATGCCAATCATGCCGGCAAACGACTCGACGACCAGC
>DASZHC010000259.1:0-6780 GCA_035938215.1 Chthoniobacterales bacterium | reverse complement strand
CTTGGCCGCGAATACGGTTGGAACTACAAACGGGTCGCCGGTCAAGTCGACTTCTGCCAGAGGAACGACATTGCGATGATCTGGGGCGTCTACGAGCCCGGCCACCTTCGCCTCGCCCGTCATTATGTCGATCGCGGTATGCATACGAATGGCTCGATGTGGGATTTCTATCTGGTGGGCAAGTATGGACTCACCTCATCGAAGCCCATCGGCACTTGCGGAATGGAGCCGACTCTCGAAAGCCTATACTATTACCTGGACATGATCGAGCACGCCAAACATAAGTTGCCGTGGTGCATATCGATCTGGGGCGAAGGCAGTCTCGATACGCGCCCGATCATCAAGCGGGCCATTGAACTCGGCGGACACATCAAGACGGGTCTCGAATTGTTCTTCGATCCGGACCGGAATCCGACTAATCTCGATCTACTTCAGGAGGCCGGTTGGCTACGAACTCCCATTCGAGGGCGGCGACATCGATGGAGTGGGCGCCGATGAAGTCCGCTGCGCGCCTGATTTTGTCGCGTTCCAAGATGGAAAAAGCCCGCCGCTTGATCTCGCCGAACGAGACCGAATCAGCAATGCTGTCGTCGAGAAACAGATCGAGGATCTGCCCAATGTGCTGGACGTTTTTACTGCCCTCCATGCCGTCGGAGAGGAGGCGCTCCTGCAGGCAGACCTTGGCGGCCGAGAGCACCTTGCGCACGTGGTAGATCAGCGCATGGATCAGGTTGTCGTTGATCCTCTGATAGCGTTGCAGAAGAAAGCACAACAAGTAGAGGCGTGCCATGCCCTGCGTAAGTTGCTGCAGCTTCTGCACGGTGTAGTAATCGACCAGCGCCGCGTAATAGGCGATGCTGTCGTTGGAAATTCCCAGCTCGGGCAACAGCGCCATCGCGGTTCGGTACAAAGGTTCCAGCGACCGGCAGCGAGCCATCTCGCGCCGCATCTCGTTCCGCGAGAAATCCTTCGGATCCTGTTTCAGCGGTGACACGCCATATCCCCCGTCGCGCTCGAGATAGAGCCTAGCCTAGTCTCTTAACTGGAGAACGCAACGGACGTTATGGCTGGCGCCCCAGGCCAGGCTGGGAGACGTGCGCCCGGCTTTGCGTCCGGTGGGTCATCAGGATGCAGAAGGTGAGCCACACGATCGCCGTCGCGTAACTGCCGATGACGTCGCTCAAGAAATGGACGCCTAAGAAAATTCGGCTGAATCCGATGAGCAAGACGAGGACCGCAAGCATCGTGACGGCGGGTTTGCGCGGGAAGTTGGCCGGGGTAATGCGGTCTACGCCCAAACGAGCCTCCGAGTGTGCACGAACCTCAACCATTCCCTGAGGGAGCCGGCTCTTCAGTAAGATTTCCCAAACAAGACGCGACGGGGGCTTGGCTCTCCGGAAATGATACATCGGCCAGGCTCGTCGTCGCGAACCTCAGGATCAAAAGGGATGCAGCGTATGGTCACTTTCAGCTCGTCCTTAATCCGTGCCTCAACTTCCGCGCTTCCGGACCAGTGCGCTAGAGCGAACCCACCGTGGATCTCCGGTTTTTCTTCATTTCTAGGTGTGAAAAAGTCATAAAAATCGGCTTTTGAATCGATGCGAACAGTATTCAAATCTCTGAGCAATTTGGCGCGCTCATACAGATTGGTCTGCATCTCGTCAAGAATCGCTTGCAACTTTGCCACCGTTTCCGCGACCGGCTCAAAAGTCTTCGCTTTTGCTGGCTGATCGCGCCGATAGATAGCGACATTTCCCGATGCAATATCGCGTGGCCCGATTTCAATCCGAATTGGTACCCCCCTTTTGATCCAATCCCAATTCTTAACACCACCACTAAAATCGCGTCGGTCCACTTCTACTCGGATGGGTTCATCCGCGTACCGTAGCGAAGCGATCTCCGCCCTCAATTTATCCGCAGCTTCCAAGACTGAAACTCTCGCTTCTTCCTTTGGTATGACCGGTAGAATGACTACATGCGATGGAGCGATCCGCGGTGGCAGAACCATACCGTCGTCGTCCGCGTGGGTCATGATCACCGTCCCGATCAGCCGCGTGCTGACGCCCCAGCTCGTGGTCCACGCATACTCCTGGGCTCCTGTGCGCGATACAAATTTGATTTCAGATGCCTTTGCAAAATTCTGGCCGAGAAAGTGCGACGTCCCCGCCTGAATTGATTTGCGGTCCTGAACCATTGCTTCAATGCACAAAGTCTGAACCGCACCCGGGAAACGTTCGCTTTCAGTCTTTTCGCCATGGTAGACGGGAATTGCGAGATGGTTCCGCGCAAAAGTGGCATAGACCTCCAGCATCGCGACCGCCTCCTCAATCGCTTCTTCCCGGGTTTCATGCGCGGTATGGCCTTCTTGCCAGAGGAATTCGGTGGTGCGCAGGAAAATTCGCGGGCGCATTTCCCAGCGAACGACATTAGCCCATTGATTGATCAGAACCGGTAGGTCGCGATAGGACTCAACCCATTTCGCAATAGCGGAGCCAATGATGGTTTCAGATGTTGGACGCACCACGAGCGGCTCAGCCAGTTCGGCGGACGGAGCGGGACGCATTTTGCCGTCCGGTCCCAGGTCAAGCCGGTGGTGGGTTACGACAGCGCATTCCTTCGCAAAACCCTGAACGTGGCTGGCCTCTTTTTCCAGATAGCTCAGCGGAATGAAAAGCGGAAAATAGGCGTTTTTATGGCCCGTAGCCTTGAACATCGAGTCGAGCTGCGCCTGAATATTCTCCCAGATTCCGTAACCCCACGGCTTGATCACCATGCAGCCACGAACGTCGGAATTCTCCGCCATGTCGGCGGCGCGAATGACTTGCTGATACCATTCCGAGAAATCCTCGGACCTGGTTGGAGTAATGGCGGTTTTAGTATTACTCGGTTCTGCCATTGTCGAAGCTGCGTAGGAAGTTGGTAAAGAACTCTGCGCCTTGTTCGAGTTCGGCGACTTCAATGAACTCGTCGGCGGTGTGGGCTTGCGCAATCGATCCAGGTCCGATGGCGACCGCCGGAGTTCCTTCGGCGGAGAAACAGGCGGCATCGCAAAACCAGCTCGCGCCGGTTAACCGCGAACCCAGAGACGTAAATCTCTCGATGATCGAATTGTCGGGCTCGGTGTAGAGAGGCGCAGAGATTTTGATCGGACGAACGGTCGCCAAAATTTTTTGGTCACGGAAAAAATCAGCGACGGCCGCTGCCATGGACTCCTGGCCAGGCAAAATGCGAATATCTATTTCCGCATAGCATCGATCGGGGACGACATTGATTTTCACCCCGCCCCGGATGCGACCGGTGCTGATGGTTGCGTTACCCAAAACGGCGCTCTTTTCCAACGCGAGAATCGTAGGGAACGCTTCTCTCAATGTTTTCAGAGCGTCCGTCATCAGATCGATCGCGTTTACCCCTGTCTCGGGGAGGGACGCATGGACCGACTTTCCCACAGTTTCGATCTCCAGCCAGGTGGTTCCCTTGTGAGTGTAGACGACATCCAGACCGGTTGGTTCTCCGACGATCACGAAATCCGCAAATTTCCTGGCCGCGCAAGCCTTTGCCCCAAGTTGTCCTGCCTCTTCGTCGGCGAGTCCCGCAAAACCGATCGCCACGTTCAATCGGGTGAGGTCGACCGACTTCAGGGCCCAAAGCATGGCCGCCATTGATCCCTTCGTATCTGAACTCCCGCGGCCATAAATCTTGCCACCCGAAAGCTTTGCCAAAAATGGGTCCACCACCATCCCATCGACGGTCACTGTATCGAGGTGAGGAGCGAACATGATTCGCTGGGTGGCTCCAACCGGCCTTGGCCAGAAACCGTACACGTTTGGCCGGTTCGGTTCGACCTCCTCGTACCGAACTTCTGCTCTAAGACTTTCAAGAAAACCGCCGACAAACTCGGCGATGCCCTTTTCTCCGGAACGAGCGCCGGACCCGGACGGATTCTCGCTCGGAATCTGAACCAGAGCCTGGCACAGTTCGACTACGCTATGAATGGAAGAGAAGTTCATATCGCTTGCGAGCGAAGATACCACTCAATGAATTTACGCAAGCCTTCGCGGATGCGAGTTTTTGGAGCGTAGCCGAGCAATCGGCCGGCCTTTGAGACGTCCGCATAGGTCACAGGCATATCGCCGGGGACGGGCGGAAGTGGATTGATGATCGCTATTCGCCCCAGGACCGCTTCAAGTTCGGCGATCATGTGGCGCAGCTCAATCGTATCACTTTCCCCCAAATTAAAAACGTCAAAGAGTTCCTGATCGTATTCGAGCGAAGACACGATCCCCTGGATGATATCATCGATGTATGTGAAATCGCGGCGCGCTGTACCGTCACCATAGACATCAATCGGCTTCCCGCAGTGTATCAGTTTCGTAAACTTGT
Source organism: Chthoniobacterales bacterium (assembly GCA_035938215.1). Lineage (GTDB taxonomy): Bacteria > Verrucomicrobiota > Verrucomicrobiia > Chthoniobacterales > JAFAMB01 > DASZHC01. The sequence goes on along the minus strand of DASZHC010000259.1, from coordinate 2,400 downwards.
GAATGGCCAGGTCAGGCCGCTGCCTCGGACCATAGACCGTAAAGAAACGCAGACAGACGACGCGTAGTCCATAAAGATAAGAGTAGTTCGAACAAAGGTGTTCGCCGGCAAGCTTTGTGGCGGCGTAGGGACTTAGAGTTTGGCTGAGGACCTGACTTTCGCGGAAAGGGACTTCTTTGGATGCGCCGTAGACAGAAGAGCTTGACGCGAAAATGAATCGATCGACCCCTGCCGTTTTTGCGGCTTCAAGGAGATAAAAAGTCCCTTTGACATTGGTATCCAGGTAAAGCTCTGGATTCCGGACCGAAGGCCGAACTCCTGCGCGCGCCGCTAGATGCACGATAACGTCCGGCTTTTCAGCCGAGACGACCTCCGCGACGGCTTTCTTATCCCTGATATCGACTCTGTGTACGCTAATCCGGGCGCGAATCGGCTCGAGATTCTTTTCCTTGATAAGGGGGTCGTAAAAATCGTTGAAATCGTCAATAACCGAGACGCGAGTACTTTGCGCCAGCAGGGCCTCAACGAGGTGTGAACCTATGAATCCGGCGCCGCCTGTAACCAGTATTCTCATCTCGGGGAAGCTCACGAAACTGGGTCGAAACGAAATGAAGTGCAAGGGAGAAGTCATTTCGGGAGTTTGGAGTTCATTTTAGGGAGGGACGGCCTCTGTGCCGTCCCATTTTATATCGGCAAAAATGCCAGGGCTATGCCCATTCTCCTTGACTTCTTCGCCGGCCGGGTCCGGTATACTTCTTTATGCCTGAAGCGAAGAAGGGGGTGGCAAGAATTCAGGTGCCTCCAAAAGCACCGAGGAGTTCGGAAACGGGTGCCGGAGATGGCGTGCCGCAGGAACGAGGGCCGGACACAACTGACGCGCGCGCGGTGCATATGCTGATGTCGAAGGCAATTCCGACAAAGCGGGATCCGCTGATTGTACCGCTGGTAGGCTTGCTACTCGCTTTTTCCGTGATTTCGCTTATCGTGCAGATGCTGATTGCATTCGGTTGAACGAAATCGTAGGACCGGGTGCTCAGCGCAAAATTCCAGTATTTTTATGGCTACTGCATCTGTTATTCACCTTGATGAAACGAGTTTTGATAAAACGGTTAGCGCCTCTAGTGTTCCTGTGCTCGTCGATTTTTGGGCGACCTGGTGCGGTCCTTGTCGAATGATTGCGCCGGTGCTCGAAGAGATCGCAAAGGAAGAGGGAGAAAAAGTCCGAGTAGGAAAGGTGGATGTGGATAGCAACCCTGCGTTGTCGAACCGTTTTGGGATTCGCAACATCCCGACGCTTCTATTTTTTAAGGGCGGCGAAGTGAAAGACACGGTTGTAGGCCTCACCAGCAAAGCTGAACTTCTCAAACGTCTTCAGGCATTGAAATAACGTCCCTAAGGTTTCGGGATGAAATCTATGGGACCTTAAGTTAAGGTTATCAAAGAATGAATATGTTCGCCCTCGTCACACCGGGCCCGACAGAGTGGGTTCTGATACTTGTGATCGTCCTCGTTTTGTTTGGTGCAAAAAAGCTTCCCGAATTGGCGCGGAGTCTGGGTCAGAGTATGAATGAGTTTCGCAAGGCACGGGAAGAGTTCGACAAAGAGCTTCACCGGGCCGGGGAAGATCTGAAAGCGCCCCAAAATACTCAGCCGGTTCAGCCCGGCCAGCAGGCGCCCCAAGCTCAACCTCAGACTCAACCGCCAACGCAACCTTCCTAGGTCCTTTACCAAGAATTTCTAATCAGCCCGGTTCGGTATCCTCCGAGCCGGGCTTTTTTATGCGAGCCGGAACGCAAGTAGGTAGACACCTTCTGTTTTCGATCATTTTGCTGTCTTCCGTTGTCGCATTCGGACAACAACGAATCATTTTTGCTCACTACAACGTTGAGAACTATCTCGAGGAGGATAGGCGGGAAGGGGGTGAGATATTCTTCGGCCCGAAGCCCGAACGCGAAAAGAACACCCTTGTTCGAATTATCAAAGAGATTCACCCCGATATTCTTGGCATTGCCGAGATGGGGCCAGAGGATCAATTTACGGACTTTCGAAGTCGGCTGGAAAGCATCGGTCTACAATATCCGTTTACAGAGTATGTAGACGGCCCGGATCCGGCTCGACACCTTGCATTGTTAAGCCGGTTCGAAATCGTAGAGAGACATTCGGAGAAGCGCGTTGAATTTGATCTCAACGGGCAGCGATCCTTGGTCCAGCGCGGATTCCTTGATGTCACAATTGAGGTGAATCCTTCCTATCGACTGCGCCTTGTTGGAGCACATCTCAAATCGAAGTTGCCGATTCCCGCCGGAGAGGCGCTTCTTCGCAGGAATGAGGCGCGTCTCCTGCGGAAGCATGTAGATGAAGTTCTCAATAGGGATCCCGGCGCAAATCTTCTCGTTTATG
>DASZHC010000258.1:0-13954 GCA_035938215.1 Chthoniobacterales bacterium | reverse complement strand
CAAAACCAAGTTCCTTGCACAAGTCACAGAGCCGCAGGCTCTTGTGAACGCTAGCTAGTGTCACCAGCCGGCAAATCGATCACAAGAAGCTCCGGCTCTGTGACTTGTGCAAGGAACTTTGGATCGGTCGGTGTCAAGCTCGGTAGGGGCAGATCTCCGAGCTGCCCGCCGATAATGGCACCCTAGCCTTACGAGTCTGCCTTGTTAGAACGGCCGGCTCGGAGATCCGGCCCTACCTCCAATCATCGACGACTGGTCCTTTTTAATCAAAAATCAAGCTCCATCACTGAACCTCTAACTCTTTGCCCCCAAGCGCTTCCACCACCAGTTCCTGGAGTCTGAGGCGCGGCCTCGCTAGACTTATTTCTTTCTGCAAGGGGATTGATCACGCCAAGGACGCCGGGAGTGCGCTCCACACCCCGGAATGGTGAATGGTGAACGCCGAACTGCGAACTGCCAACGGCGTTGGCTGAGAAACAGCCGGACGGCTACCTTGTTGAAACCGCCGCGGTTTGGATGGCTAACGCGCTGCCAGTCCCCCCCGAGCGGGCGCCGGGGATGCTGCCGCGATTGCTGCGCCAGGGGATGCTGCTGAAACCACCGGGGCGGCAGGTGGAACAGTCGACGCCAGAGCCTCTTGTTTTGGCGTATCCGGAAGCGGACCCGGAATGACGTCGACGCTGGCTCCCATTCCAATAGTATCGAAAACCGTCCTCACATCGGACGATCGCATGCGAATGCAACCGAAACTTGCTGGATGCCCGAGATAACGTTCCTCCGGCGTACCATGGATGTAGATGCATCGGCCAAACGCATGGCGGTTTTGGGATTGCAGGCCTTTGAGCCAAATAATTCTCGTTACAATCGGGTCGCGCCCGGGCGCATCCGGCCGCAGGATTTCTCCGGTTTGACGACGACTCTTGAAGACAGCGCCAAGCGGAGCGCCCGCCCCAATCTTCGTTGCCACCTCCATGCGTCCCAGCGGAGTTGCGCGGCTTCCAGGTCGATCGCCCAATCCGAATTTCGACGTGGAAATGAGGAATCGGCCAATCAGTCTCGCTTTGTGGTAAAGCTCCATGCTCTGATCGGCTACGCTGATGAGGATTCGGTGATCACTATCTCTTGTTGCGCATCCAGAGAATAGGACCGCAAGCGTCAAAAGAATGAGAATGGCCCGGCAGTCGCGCATGCAACGATTTATAGCAAAAGACTGCCGCAGATCTAGCGGCATTTCTCACGTCCCCGTGAAAATGTAGATCAAGGACCGATTTTTCCGCTTTTGTCATTGCCACGCTGCATCGGTGCAAGAAGCCGAAATTCAAAATTTCGGGCTGATACATTCAGCAGGTCGCTCCGAAGCAAACCGTTGGAGAATCCGGAACAGCAGCCGCCCCGGCTGATACAGCCAACTCCTGTGTTGGATGCTCGAGCGGTAGAGGGCCGACTCTGTACTAGATCTGGGCGTTGGCATGTTCCAGACCTCCCACTCTGAAGCGGCACTGATCAGGGTGTCATGATTCTGCAAAACTAGTGCCGTATTGGGTGCTCGAATTGCCGTGTCCAGCGGCCGCAGTGAAACGAATTCTAGCCGGGCCGAACCGAGATTCCGTCAATGCCGGAGATGCCGTGACATCTTCAGCTGTCAGGAGATCACCGTTTAGGGGACCAGTACAACCGGCGTAAACTGGCAGGTCGGTACGATCAGCCCAGTCGCGGACGACACGAGCGTTGCGCTGCGCCAATTCTAAGGAGACATTTCCTGCGACGGCAGTCAAGGCACGGAGGTCGAGGGCCCGGATCGGTATCGATAATGACAGGACGGCGAACGTACGGGGCCATTAGGTTACAGATTCGGTTATCGTCCGCTCGGGAGTTGTCTGCCACGATTTCACATCGTTTGAGCAGGCATTCATCAACTCGCTCTGGGCGATCGACCTCGGATACGTCCGCTGAGACGGAAAACACGTCTCCAGGATCCGGTTAATCGAGCATTCCATACATTCGGAATGCCGATGATCGCACTCTCGATTTCGCTTTTGCTGATCGCGCCGTTCATGCGGGGATTCTGAAAGATCGCCGTGGGGTTGTTCCTTACCGCCTGGGCGTTCCAGTTCGCTGGACATGCTTTCGAGGGTACGCCGCCTGAGTTTTTCAAAGACTAGACTGGCGTTTTCTGTTCGTTGGCTTGCGCTAGCCCGCCTCCATCTTAGCCAACCTCGCCAGGATAAGGCTGGGGAAAATGCGGTTCAACGCAACTGCATGGCTACGGCTAAGGAGTTCACTCCGTTCTGCCTGGATTTAAGCCCCATTTTCTCCCGAGCCGCTTCCTGAGCGGCTCCAGAGCCTGGAAATTTCGCGAGCGCTTTGGCTCGTGAAATTTCCAGGCTAGGCGGTCACAGCCTCTTCGGCGGGAGCGTTCGTTCTACGGCGACATCTTCGCCAACTGCGTAGCGCGCGAATCGTCGCACGACAATGTTCTCGCCAAGCTCCGCTATCTTTGAAGAAACAAGTTCGCGAATCGTTTGGTCAGGATTTTTGATAAACGCCTGATCCAGAAGACAAACCGTAGCGAAGTATTTTTCGAGTTTCCCCTCGACAATTTTGTTGATGACCGGCTCTGGTTTGCCCTTGACCTGCGCTCGGAAGATATCGCGTTCCCGTTCGATGGATTCCTGAGGAACTTGATCGCGACTTACATAGAGAGGATGTGCCGCTGCGATATGCAGGGTAATATCTTTCACAAGCTCGCGGAAAGTGCTGTTCTTCGCCACAAAATCGGTCTCGCAATTTACCTCCACGAGCACACCAACCTTTCCGTGGAGATGAATGTAGGAGCCAACAATGCCCTCTTTTGCCGTGCGAACAGACTTTTTCGAAGCGCCGGCAATCCCTTTCTTTCTTAAAATCGCTTCGGCCTTCTCCAGGTCGCCGCCCGATTCTACTAATGCCATTTTGCAATCCATCATCCCGGCATTGGTTCTTTCGCGTAATTGTTTGACAAGCGTTGGACTAACTTCAGCCATATAGAAACGGAAGGTTGCTTTTCTGCATCCGCCCTTCCAGGCAAATACCGGCTAGTTCGTTTGACCTGAGACTGAGGGATTCTCTCGAGGACGAAGGGCGACGACGAGCACGAGAGACGACCTTTTAAACTTCGGAATTTAGATTTAACCTACTCGGCAACGGCCTCCAAATTCGCTGCTTCTTGCCTGTCGGCTTCGTGCGAAGCCGTGTAAATCGCATCGACTAATTTCTGAAGAATCACGCGGATCGCTCGGATCGCATCATCATTCCCTGCGATCGGATAGCTGACCTGGTCCGGGTCCGCATTGGTATCAACGATCGCGACCGTTTGAATCTTCAATCGCCGAGCTTCGGCTACAGCGATGGATTCGCGCGACGTATCGATGACAACCATTGCGTCAGGAAGACGGTCCATCGTACGAATTCCCTCTAGGTTGCGACGAAGCTTTTCGGCTTCACGACGCAACGCCGAAAGCTCTTGCTTGCCCATCTTAGAGTATTCGGGCGACTGCTCGATCTGTTCGAGATAAGTGAGACGGCCGACACTTTTTCGAATTGTCGCAAGGTTCGTAAGCGTCCCGCCAAGCCAACGCTGATTAACGTAAAACTGGCCACACGCCAACGCAGCTTCCTTAACCGCCTCCTGGGCCTGCTTCTTGCAGCCGATGAAAAGTACCTTACCACCTTGCCGAGCGACATTCGCCAGAAAATCCGTAGCGCTCTGCAGCTGTTTAACCGTTTCAGAAAGGTTTATAATATAGATGGAATTCCTTTGCTCGAAAATGAACGGCTTCATTTTCGGATTCCATCGCTTCGTCTGGTGGCCGAAGTGAACTCCCGCCTCGAGGAGTTCGGTCATTAATTCCATTGAAGACATATTTAGTTCTTAAACCGCCGGCGTCGTTCCAAATCTTAATTAGCGTGTAGAGCCGAAAACTATGGTGCAGGGTCTATAGTCACGCAAGTGGGTTTTTGTAAATCGGAATCCAGCTCAGAGCTGTGGCCGGCTGCCGGTCCGGATTCGACAAATCGAGCGAATAGCCACAGGACATCCGAAAGCCGATTTAAGTAGCGAATCGTCTCCGGATTCACATAGTCCGTCGTGTCTGCCAGGGCGACAACCCGGCGCTCAGCCCGGCGACAAGTCGTGCGCGCAACGTCGAGAGCTGCCGACGAGAGGTTATTGCCAGGGGTTGCCCAATGCTTGAAGGTGATGTGATGGTTCTTTTCCAGATTGTTCACGACTTCCGTGAGTCGATCTACCATCGTTTCACTCACCACGTCGTAACCATCTTTCAAATAACGGTCGCGGTCTTCATCGGTGACCGCGAGTTCCCCCATCAAGATCACGAGTTCTTTCTGGACCGACAACGTGACTTCTTGAACCAGCCTCTCGGCCGCCACTGCGCGAGCCATTCCAAGCGCCGAATTCAACTCATCGACAGTCCCGTAAGCTTCGACGCGTCTGTGAGTTTTTGGCACCCGTTTGCCATACATCAGTGCCGTCTCCCCGGCATCTCCGGTTTTAGTGGCGATCGACATAATGAGCCTAACTGGTCCTATGCCTGTGGCTCCCACCCGAAAAACGCCGTCGATAAGACAGCGTCTTCGTCGCGGCGGCTTTCAACTGATTTTTTTGCGGGCTAGCCAACAGCAGGCTCGACTTCAGGTATCTCAACTTTCCCGATCGGCTCGCCCGTTTCGAGAGTCCGAATGCTGCGATGACCGATAAAACCGGTTCCCGCCGGGATAAGGTGCCCCATGATCACGTTCTCTTTGAATCCGCGCAGGAAGTCAATTTTACCGAGTGTAGCGGCTTCGGTGAGAACTCGGGTTGTATCTTGGAACGACGCAGCGGAGATGAAGCTGTCTGTCTCAAGGGACGCCTTCGTGATCCCGAGGAGCACCGGAACTGCTTCGGCAGGCTTGCCTCCCTGCTCGATTACTCGACGATTTTCTTTTTCGAATTCCAGTCTGTCAACTTGGTCGCCCCACAGCATTGCAGTATCGCCGGGTTCGGTGACCTTCACTTTCCGCAACATCTGGCGAACAATGATTTCGATATGCTTATCGTTAATCTCGACCCCTTGGAGGCGGTATACTTCCTGCACCTCGTTCACCAGATGTTCCTGCAGATCTTGCGGGCCGCAAACTTCTAGAATCTCGTGCGGAACGATCGGGCCTTCGGTCAACTGTGATCCCTTCTTCACGAAGTCTCCCTTGAACACAATAATATGTTTGTTCAACGGAATCAGATGTTCCTCTTCCTGCCCAGTCACGGGATCGCGGAGAATCAATCGTCGCTTTCCGCGCACCGTGCCGCCGAATTCAACGAGACCGTCTATCTTCGCGATTTCCGCGGCTTCTTTCGGGCGGCGTGCTTCGAATAATTCGGCGACGCGGGGTAGCCCTCCCGTAATATCCTTTGTTTTGGCGATCTTGCGCGGCGTCTTCGCCAGCAGCGTTCCCGCCTGCACCCTCTTAGTCTCCTGAACAACTACGTGGGCCCCGGCCGGTATCGAATAACTCGCGACGACTTCCTGTTTGTCGTCGGTAATAACAACTTGCGGATGCAGATCCTCCTTGTGTTCGATGACAACGGTTCCGAGTACGCCGGTTGCATCGTCAATTTCTCTCTTTACGGTAACTCCCGGGATCATGTCCCGGAACTCCACTTTACCGGTTCTTTCAGTCAGGATCGGTACGTTATACGGATCCCATTGGACGAAGGTATCTCCCTTCTTAACCGGTACCCCGTCACCCACAGATATCACAGAACCGATAACGACATTGTATCGCTCGAACTCCCGTCCATCTTTAGCGTGAACCGAAACCGAACCGTTCTTATTAAGAACAATAAAGTTACCGTCCACCGACTGCACGACTCGAAGATCGTTGAAATGCACATTCCCATCGTTCTTTGCCTTGATGATCGGCTGTTTGAAAAGCTGCGTCGCCGTTCCGCCAATGTGGAATGTACGCATGGTCAACTGCGTCCCCGGTTCTCCGATGCTTTGAGCCGCAATGATTCCTACAGCTTCTCCGAGCTTCACCATCTGTCCGGTAGCCAGATTGCGGCCGTAACACTTCGCGCAGACGCCCCGCTTCGATTCGCATGTGAGCACCGAGCGAATCTTGAGCTGCTCTACTCCGATATTCATCAGAGCGCCGGCCTGCAATTCCTCGATCAATTGGTTCGCCCGAATGATCGTCTCCTTCGTAACAGGGTTACCAATTGTTTCGCAACTCACCCGTCCGACAATGCGAGTAGCCAGATCGACAACTTCGTCATCTCCTTCATAGATCGAACGCACAATGATTCCGTTAGCCGTGCCGCAATCAGGTTCGACAATGATTACGTCTTGGGCCGCGTCCACCAATTTGCGGGTCAAATAGCCCGAATCAGCAGTCTTCAGAGCGGTATCGGCCAGACCCTTTCGCGCTCCGTGAGTAGAGATAAAATATTCCAGCACGGAGAGGCCCTCACGGAAATTCGAAGTAATCGGCCGTTCGATAATCTCACCGGATGGCTTTGCCATCAAACCACGCATACCGGCTAACTGCTTCACCTGCTGTCGATTTCCACGCGCTCCGGAATCCTGCATCAAAAACACGGGATTAAGCTCACGCCGCCCTTCATTATGCTCCAGGGTACGGAACATGACGTTGGAAATTTCCTCACCGGCGTGAGTCCAGATATCGATGATCTTATTGTAGCGCTCACCGTCCGTGATGATGCCACTGCGATACTGCTTTTCGACCAGGGCAATCTGCTTGTATGCCTTATCCAGCTCCGTCTTCTTTTCATCCGGGATGATCATATCGGTGATTCCGATTGAAACACCCGCGCGCGTCGCCCAGCTGAAGCCAAGTTCCTTGAGTCGATCAAGCGTCTCGACCGTTTTCTGCTGGCCTGAAACCTGGTAAGTCCGCCAGATGATGTCGCTCAACTGCTTTTTGCCGGCGACCTTGTTAAAGAAGCCCAATCCTTCCGGCCAGATACCGTTAAAGATCACACGGCCTGCCGTGGTCTCAATGATCTTTGTATCCGCATTTCCGTAGATAGTCCTCTTACCAAAGTTTGGATTCTTGAATCGAATTTTTTCGTGGATTTTGATTGCCCCTTCAGACAAGCCAAACTCGATTTCCTGAAGCTCCGAAAGGAGCCGCAAGCGTTCCCCCTGCTGAGCTGTTTTGCGAGGATTCTGAGTCAGATAGTAGCAACCCAGAACAATATCCTGAGACGGTGTCGTAATCGGCTTGCCACTTGAGGGCGAAAATATATTGTTCGGCGCAAGCATCAGCAGCCGCGCTTCCATCTGTGCTTCCACTGAGAGCGGCACATGGACCGCCATCTGGTCACCATCAAAGTCTGCGTTGTAAGCGGTACAGACAAGGGGATGAATGCGGATAGCTTCTCCCTCGATCAACATTGGCTCAAACGCCTGAATCGACAGACGGTGAAGAGTTGGAGCGCGGTTCAGCAGTACCGGATGACCCTTTGTCACTTCTTCTAGAATGTCCCAGACTTCCGGCGTCTGCCGTTCAATCATCTTCTTGGCGCTTCGAACTGTGTGAACGTACCCTAATTCTTTCAACCGGCGGATGATGAACGGCTCGAACAGAACGAGCGCCATTTTCTTGGGCAACCCGCACTGGTGAAGCTTGAGCTCCGGTCCGATCACAATAACGGAACGACCGGAATAGTCGACCCGCTTTCCGAGAAGGTTTTGACGGAACCGGCCACCCTTGCCTTTGAGCATGTCGCTCAGCGACTTCAAAGGGCGATTTCCGGCGCCCGTGACGGCGCGGCCATGCCGGCCGTTGTCGAATAGTGCGTCGACAGCTTCCTGGAGCATCCGCTTTTCGTTGCGGATAATTACATCCGGCGTTTTAAGCTGCAGAAGGTTTTTGAGCCGATTGTTCCGGTTGATTACGCGACGATACAAATCGTTCAAATCCGAGGTAGCAAACCGGCCGCCCTCAAGAGGAACCAAGGGGCGCAGATCGGGCGGAATAACCGGAAGAACGTCGAGAATCATCCACTCCGGTCTTGAGTGAGAGCTCATGAAGCCCTGAACAAGCTTCAACCGCTTCGCAAGCTTCTTGCGGATCTGCTTGCTCTTGGTGTTATTCATCGACTCTTCGAGCTCGGCATTCAAAGAGTGTAGTTCGATCTCAGAGAGCAACATCTTGATCGCTTCGGCCCCCATCCCTGCGACGAAGGTGTCCCCATACTGCTCCTGGGCCTCGCGATATTCCTGCTCGTTAAGCAGCTGCGTCTTTTGCAACTGTGTCTGGCCGGGATCGATAACGATATAGTCCTCGTAGTAGATCACCCGCTCCAATTGCCTCGAACTCATATCAAGCATCAGCCCGATGCGAGATGGCATGCACTTATAAAACCAGATGTGCGACACAGGGACGGCGAGCTCGATGTGCCCCATTCGCTCCCGGCGCACCCGCGAAAGGGTCACCTCTACGCCACATCGGTCGCAGATCACGCCTTTGTGTTTGATCCGCTTATATTTACCGCAAGAACATTCCCAATCTCGGGTCGGACCAAAAATCCGCTCGCAGAACAGTCCCCCTTTTTCAGGCTTAAAGGTACGGTAGTTGATCGTTTCTGGATTCTTTACCTCGCCCTTGCTCCAGGAACGGATGGCGTCTGGTGAAGCCACACTAATTGCTACTTGGTCAAAACCGACCGAGCGCTCCTCTCCAAAAATCTCGCGCAGATTCGTTTCGTTCATAGTAACCCCGGCTTGCCTGCCCAGGTTTTGTGTTCGGTGATCTTAAAAAATTGGTTTAGACTGTTTTTGGGAGCCGCTTCTCTGACGGGGATCCGAAGGTTCCACCCGTAGCTCCGGATCAGTTTATCCAAGCTGACGGGGCTCTCGCAAATCTTCATGCCCGCCTCATCCAGCTGCAGCCGGCGCTACATCCAGAGCAGAATCGCCAAATACCTGGGCGCGCCCCCCAACCTTGACATCCAATCCCAGACTCTGCATTTCCTTAATCAAAACATTGAATGACTCAGGGGTTCCGGCCTCGAGCGAGTTATCGCCTTTTACAATAGATTCGTAAATTCGGGTTCGCCCTTGGACGTCGTCCGACTTGACAGTCAACAGTTCCTGCAACGTATACGCCGCCCCATAGGCTTCAAGCGCCCAGACCTCCATCTCCCCGAAACGCTGGCCTCCATATTGAGCCTTGCCGCCCAGCGGCTGCTGCGTAACAAGCGAATATGGTCCGACCGCGCGGGCGTGAATCTTGTCAGCCACAAGGTGGCCCAGCTTTAGCATATAGATGTATCCGACGACGACGTTCTGATCGAACGCATCACCCGTGCGGCCATCGTACAATGTCGACTTGCCGCTTTCTGTCACCCACGTAAAGCCGTCCACCTTCTTTGCGTCCGTCAGATACTTTCGGATTTCCGGTTCTTCGATCCCGTCAAAGACCGGCGTTGCAACCTTGAAACCAAGGGCCTTGGCAGCCACCCCCAGGTGGGTTTCCAACACTTGGCCAACGTTCATCCGGCTCGGAACCCCAAGAGGGTTCAACACAATTTCGACCGGAGTACCGTCATGCAAAAACGGCATGTCTTCTTCCGGCACGATCTTCGCCACAACACCCTTATTTCCATGACGTCCTGCCATCTTGTCGCCAACGCTCAATTTGCGCTTGCTGGCGATGTAAACCTTCACCTGCTTGATGATTCCCGGATCGATATCATCACCACTCTCGATTCTGTCGAGCGAGCGCTCCTTCTCCAGGTCAAGCTCAGCGAATTTATGTTCAAATGAACTGATGATCTCCCGAATCTTGTTGCGAATCGGGCTCGGATCGATGTCAACGTGATCATATACGCCGGCGAGCTTGCGGAGCAGCGTTTTGGTGATCTTTCGATTCGCAGGAATGATGATCTCCCCCGTTTCGGCATTAACCACATCGAGCGGAATTTTTTCTCCCAAAAGAATGTTTGACAATGCTTCCGTCAGCTCTTCGTGCAGCTCATCCTTCTTCTTCTTGTAGTCCTCACCAATTTGCTTCGCCTGACGCTTTGTTTCGGCAGGAGTCAGTTTCTGTTTCGCTACTTCCTTGCGCGAAGAAACCTTAACATCCATGACGATCCCGTAAGTGCCCGAAGGGACCGTGAGCGACGTATCCTTCACGTCGGCGGCTTTCTCTCCGAATATTGCTCGCAGCAAACGCTCTTCCGGAGCCAGTTCGGTTTCACTCTTGGGAGTGATCTTTCCGACCAGAATATCACCGGGCTTGACTTCCGCACCCACACGAATCACGCCATCCGGTCCCAGATTTCTTAGCGCTTCTTCACTGACATTCGGAATATCACGCGTGATTTCTTCCGGACCCAGCTTTGTATCCCTTGCGCCAATCTCGAACTCATCGATGTGAATCGAGGTGTAGATGTCTTCCTTAACTACCTTTTCAGAGATTAAAATTGCGTCTTCGAAGTTGTAGCCGTTCCACGGCATGAAAGCGACCAGCACGTTGCGACCCAGCGCCAACTCTCCAGCTTCCGTGTTCGGCCCGTCCGCGATGACCTGTCCCGCCTTGACCCTTTCACCCTTCCGAACAATCGGCTTCTGATTGATGCAGGTACCCGCGTTCGAGCGCATGAACTTGCGCAACTCGTAAACGTGCAGCCCTTCGTCCGGTCGGCTAACAAGCTTCTTTTTCGGCTCGTGCGATTTTCCGTCTTTGCTGACAACGATTTGATCCGCAATCACAGAGGTCACGATTCCGTCCGCCTCAGCAACAATGACCGCTTTCGAGTCGCGCGCGACTTTTCCTTCAAGTCCGGTTCCGACAAGCGGCGATTCGGACCGGATCAGAGGCACGCCCTGCCGCTGCATGTTCGATCCCATCAAAGCGCGGTTCGCATCATCGTGCTCCAGAAACGGAATTAGTCCGGCAGCAACTGAGACCAACTGCTTCGGCGAAATATCCATGTAGTGGATCTTCCCCGGTTCCACTTCAAGAAAGTCACCTCGGTAACGGCAGGAAACTTTCTCGTCCGTAAAGTTTCCCTCGTCGTCGATAGGAGCGTTGGCCTGTGCAACAAGGTAGTTTTCCTCGCGGTCCGCAGTGAGATAATCGATCTGTGTGGTCACCCGACCGCTTTCTACCCGCCGGTACGGCGTTTCTATAAAGCCAAATTCGTTGATCCGCGAAAAGGTGCTCATCGAGCTGATTAGGCCGATGTTCGGACCTTCAGGCGTTTCAATCGGACAGATACGCCCGTAGTGAGAGGGATGGACGTCGCGCACTTCAAATCCGGCTCGGTCCCGGCTCAACCCTCCTGGACCTAGAGCTGACAGCCGGCGCTTGTGCGTTAATTCCGCCAACGGATTAGTCTGATCCATGAACTGACTGAGCTGCGATCGCCCAAAGAAATCCCTGATTACCGCGCTGAGGGCCTTGGGGTTGATCAGCTTCTGTGGCGTCATGCCATCGATGTTCACGTCAAAAAGCGTCATCCGCTCTTTCACGAGACGCTCCGTTCGCGCCAAGCCTACGCGGCACTGATTCGCAAGCAACTCGCCCACGGTGCGAACGCGCCTGCTGCCAAGGTGATCGATATCATCCAGAATCCCCTCGCCTTTGCGCAAGGTGATGAGATACTTCATGGCGCCAATAAAATCTTCCTTTGTGAGCGTGCGCTCAGCCAGGTCAACCTCGAGCCCAAGCTTCTGATTGATCTTGTATCTCCCCACGCGACCCAAATCGTATTTTTTAGGGTCAAAGAATAGCCGCTTCAACAAACCCCGTGCATTGGCCACCGTTGGAGGATCGCCGGGACGCAACCGCCGGTAGATGTCCTTGAGTGCTTCTTCCTCGTCGTGAGCGGGATCCTTCTTAATTGATTTGATTATCGTGTCGTCATCTTTGATGTCGACCACTTCGACCTCATTGATGCCAAGCGTAAGAATCTGCTGAATCGTAGCCTTGGTTAGGGGCTCGAAAGCACGTGCAACCGTGATTTCGCCATCACGAACGTCCCTTATAAGAACTCTCGTGCTGAGTTGTTCCTCTTCGAGATCGTTCGTCAGCCTCAGTTTTTCGATATTATAAAAAATCCTGATGATATCGCCGTCGCCGCTAAAACCAATCGAGCGCAGAAAAGTCGTCGCCAGGAATTTTCTGCGTCGTTTGCGGCGATCGAGATAAATGTAAAGCAGATCGTTCGTATCAAATTGGACTTCCAGCCAGGAACCCCTATCAGGGATGATTCGGAAACTGTAGAGAACCTTGCCGTTCAAATGCACAGAAGACTCAAAGGCGATACCCGGAGAACGATGCAACTGGCTTACAACGACCCGCTCCGCACCGTTGATGACGAATGTACCCTGCGGAGTCATGAGCGGAATTTCGCCCATATAGACCTTCTCTTCCTTGGTACCCTTGTCATCCCGCAGTTGAAATGTCACATGAAGCGGGGCACTGAAAGTCTGTCCTTCCCTCTGACACTCGAGGGCTGACATCTTCGATTCACCGATGTCATAGCTAACGAAATCTAGTACGACCTTATCGTCGTAGCTTTGGATGGGAAATACTTCGCGAAAGACAGCCTGCAATCCGACATTCTTTCGTCTGCTCGGTGGAACATCTTTCTGAAGGAATTCCACATAAGAATTGAGCTGGACCTCAATCAGATTAGGTGGCTCAATCGCTTCCTTAATCTTTCCGAAGAAAATGCGCTCTGACATACGGTATCGTGTTTTCTAGCCGAACGGACAATATTTTGCTGCCGCACCGCGGAACTACCGTTTCGGAGTAGGTCTCGACAACAAAGGGCAACAGAGATAGCCCCAACCCCCCGGCTTGTCAAATGCCCGGGGTCGATGGAGCTGCCAGATTATTTCTTTTTGTAACTTGCGAGCGATATCTCGTAATTCCCGCGGTTAACGAGACTTTACTCTAGCGTTAAAAAACGCTTCTGCAACTGAATTTCGCCAAGTAGTAACCCCACCCAAAAAGTTCTGCCCCATCTCTCGCGCCCGGCGCGAAACGCATTCGAACTGCTTTCACACATTGCAGTTCGCCGGCCGCAAAAGCTTTCACTTAGTGCACCGTCTCCTAAATCCCTTGGGCTTCGCCGCAGGTCGGTTGGCTGTTTTTCAAGGCGCGAGCGAAGCGCCCATATCTGGATCGATACGGGCCGAGCGAGCAACGCGAAAAACAGCCAACCGGCCGCGGCCCAGAGGGTTGCGTTGAAAATGGGTCGGCGGCTGCGTTGCTCGTCGGTTACGTATCGCCTTAGATATGCGCCCTCCTCGCGCCTTGCCGGCGGCCCATTTTGAACGCAACGAAGCCCAAGGGATTTAGGAGACGGTGCACTAGGCAAGCTGCGTGCCAAGCAGCATGCCGAGAGGTGAAGTTCTCACAGCCAAAAAACCTGGACGTTTTGATTACCAAAATAACCGCTAAAGCCTACTGGATCTCGACCTTCGCACCCGCCGCTTCGATCTTCTTCTTAATCTCTTCGGCTTCCTGCTTCGGCACCCCTTCCTTCACAGGCTTCGGAGCGCTTTCAACCAGCGCCTTGGCCTCGGCCAGGCCGAGGCCGGAAACCGCAGCCCGCACTTCTTTGATCACGGCAATCTTATTCGGTCCAATCTCCTTGAGGATCACGTCAAAAGCGGTCTTCTCCTCGACCACAGGTGCGGCCGCCGCACCGGCGCCGACACCGGGGGCCGCAGCGACAGCCGCAGGCGCAGCCGCGCTTACGCCCCATCTCTCTTCAAGCTTTTTCACCAAATCAGCGATTTCAAGCACTGTAAGACCGCTGAGTTGTTCAACGATTTGATTTGTATCTGCCATTTTCTGTCTCTTTCGGTATCGTCGCGCTCCGAAGCCTCAAAGCATTTAAGAATCCGCAGCCGCGAATCCCGACGAGGAA
>DASZHC010000257.1:0-15547 GCA_035938215.1 Chthoniobacterales bacterium | reverse complement strand
TGCGAAGGTCGAAAAATCCGTCGGCAAACGGTTGGCTGATCGTGATAACCCCCTGCTGCTTTCGGTGCGCTCCGGAGCGCGAGACTCGATGCCGGGAATGATGGACACGATTCTCAATCTCGGGATGAACGACGAGGTCGTCGAGATTGTGGCCGAGAAAAGTGGTAATCCGCGCTTTGCGTGGGATTCCTATCGCAGATTTTTGCAGATGTACGGCGATGTGGTGATGGGCGTCCAAAAGCGGGAGGGGGAGGATCACGAGCCGTTTGAAACCGTCATTGAAGAGGTTAAGCATGCGGCGGGGGTCGAAAACGACACGGACTTGTCGGTCGACGACCTCAAGAGCATGGTCGAAAAATTCAAAAAGCTCATCAAGGAGCGCACCGGTAAAGCCTTTCCGCAGAATCCGCACGAACAAATGTGGGGGTCGATTGGAGCTGTATTTGGCTCCTGGAATAACGACCGGGCGATCGTTTACAGGCGCAAATACAATATTCCCCACGAATGGGGAACTGCGGTCAACGTGCAGACGATGGTGTTCGGCAATCGCGGCGATGCGAGCGCGACGGGAGTGGCGTTTACGCGCGACCCGGCGACGGGCGAGAAAGTCTTTTACGGGGAGTATTTGATTAACGCTCAAGGCGAAGATGTCGTGGCGGGCGTGCGGACGCCCCATCCCGTTGCTCTTCTGGCAAAGGAAATGCCTGCTGCCCACAAGGAACTGCTCCTGGTTCGTGACCGCTTGGAGAAGCATTTTCGGGATATGCAAGATCTCGAATTCACGATCGAGGAAAATCGCCTTTTTATGCTCCAGACGCGAAATGGAAAACGGACAGGTTTTGCCGCTGTTCGCATCGCCGTAGATATGGTCAGTGAAAAGCTGATTACCCGGGAGGAGGCAATCAAGCGGATTCCGGCGGATTCCCTCTCGCACTTGCTGGCGCCTGTCTTTGATCGGCAAAGCGTCAAGTCGGCGAAGAAGATCGCCACAGGTCTAGCTGCCGGTCCTGGGGCTGCCAGCGGACACGTCGTTTTCACTGCCAAGGACGCGGTGGAAATGGCGCACAAAGGGCAGCCCGTCATATTGGTGCGCGTCGAGACTTCGCCCGAGGATCTGCGGGGGATGATTGCAGCGGAAGCGATTCTAACCGCGAGAGGAGGTGTCTCCTCTCACGCTGCGCTAGTTGCGCGCCAGATGGGAAAGGTCTGCGTGTGCGGAGCTTCGGCCCTGAAGATTGACTATGCTCAAAAAACGCTAACAGCGGGTAATGTAACTCTCACGGAGGGAGATTTCATCTCGGTCGATGGATCTGCAGGCGAAGTCTATGCCGGCGAAGTAAAGACCGCGCATTCGGAGGTGGTCCAGGTGCTGGTCGAAAAGAAACTCGATCCGAAAAAGAGCCAGACTTTTCAGCGTTTTGCTTCGTTGATGAGTTGGGCTGACAAGGCTCGAAAACTCGAAGTCCGAACCAATGCTGACACGCCGGACCAAGTGGCTACCGCAACAGCATTTGGTGCGAAAGGGATCGGCCTGACGCGAACCGAACACATGTTTTTTGAAGGCGATCGAATCGACGCGATGCGAGAAATGATTCTCGCCGAATCCCTCGACGAGAGAAAAACGGCCCTTGCCAAACTACTGCCGTTTCAACGGCAAGATTTTATCGGCATTTTTCAGGAGTTGAAGGGATTACCAGCCACAATCCGAACTTTGGATCCTCCTCTGCATGAGTTCTTGCCGCAGACAGAATCCCAGCAAGCTGATCTAGCCCAGAAGCTGGGAGTGCCGATCGAGAAGATTCGGCGTCGTGTTGAAGAACTTCACGAATTCAACCCGATGCTCGGGCATCGCGGTTGCCGCCTTGGAATCTCCTTTCCCGAAGTGACTGAAATGCAGGTGCGAGCAATTTTTGAAGCCGCCGCAGAAGTCCAGAAGAAGGGAATCAAGACCAGGCCGGAAATCATGATCCCTCTTGTCGGTTTTCCCAAGGAACTGAAACTTCAAATCGAGATCGTGAACCGAGTGGCCTCCGAAGTGGCGAAAGAGAGCAAAGTCCGCTTTAACTACCTCGTCGGAACGATGATAGAAATTCCGCGTGGCGCTCTGGTTGCGGACAAGATTGCGGAGGATGCGCAATTTTTCAGCTTCGGGACGAATGATCTCACCCAGACGACTCTTGGAATGAGCCGGGACGATTCCGGAAGCTTTCTGCCACATTACCAAGAGCTCGAAATCGTTAAAAACAATCCGTTTGCGACGATCGATCAGACCGGTGTTGGGAAACTTATGGAGGTTGCCCGCGATTTGGGTCGGAAGAGCAGGCCGGAAATCAAGCTCGGGATTTGCGGTGAACATGGGGGGGACCCGGAAAGTGTAAAATTCTGTCATCGCATTGGGCTCAGCTATGTCAGTTGCAGTCCTTTTCGTGTCCCTGTCGCACGGTTGGCTGCCGCGCAAGCAGCTCTGGAGGGGTAGCTTGTTTCTCCAGGAATTTAGGGAGGGACGGCCTCCGTGCCGTCCCATTTTTCTTGTTGTGGGTCCGAAATGATTAGTCGGACGCCACGGAGGCCGTCCCTCCCACGGAAAACGAACATCGGCGAAAATGCCCAGGGGCTATGCACCATAAGCGTTAACTTAAGCGGTGCAGCGCTCACAAACGCGCTACGATGTAGGCGAACCGTCTCGGTTTGCGCGGTTTTGAGGCGTGCAAAGCGGGGACGCTTCGCCTACTTTGCGCTTAAGTTAACGCTTATGGGGCCATCACCGAATGGACCGAACCCAAAAGTCAATTCCGGGGTCCGTCGATTCCTTTTATTCGAATCTGGAATTGGCGAGCAAGCAGCCAGCGTACGCCAAACATGTCGATCGTAGCGCGCAGGGCTCGATTCCCAAAAGTGTATTTGCTCACACCGGATTGGCGTGGCCGGTGGTTCACGGGGATTTCAGTAATCTTGTAGCCTAGTCCCTTGACCAGGGCCGGGATAAATCGGTGCATTCCATGAAATGGAACCAGCGCTTCTCGGCATTCCCGCCGCATAGCCTTCAGGGTGCAGCCGGTATCGCGCACACCATCCTTTGTGAATCGGCTTCGTACCTGGTTTGCTATCACGCTCTGCGCACGTTTGAGCCAACTGTCTTGGCGGTTGAGCCGATATCCGCAAACCAGATCGAACCCTTTTTCAATCTCAGCCAGTAGACGCGGGATATCCTTTGGATCGTTTTGCAGATCACCATCCATCAGAACCAGCAAATTCCCTGAGGCATTGGTCATACCAGCGTAAATCGCCGCGCTTTGTCCCGAATTCTTTGCGAATTGCAGCAATCTCACATGCGAACCGCGCCTGATTTTCTCGACCGTGCGATCGTCTGATCCGTCATCTACGAAAACAATTTCATAGGATACCTCTTTGAGCACGGATTCCAGCTCCGTTTGAAGTTGCGAGACATTCCCTTCTTCGTTAAAAACCGGAATAACTACAGAAACTTGAGGTGTTGCGGTCACAGCGGAAGTGTCTGGTATTGGTAACAAGCGAAAACGCGAATTTCCCGGAGCGGGTTGTTCTTACGGTCAATCTGATAAAGTGCAACCAGTTCGCATCGCGTAAAGGCGCTCTGAAGATTTTGTGGAGGAGTTTCCTCCGCTTGATCGGTGACGTAGAGCGCCGTTCGATCCATAAACGGATTTATTCCGGCTTCCTCTGAAAACGTTGTGTCTTTTTTTTGGGAAGAATCGGCTTCTAGAAATTCATCATACCGCGGCCAGAAAGAAAATTGATTCTGAATGTCCTGGGATTCAGGAATATAAACAGGAGGATGGCCTGGACCTTCCGAACGCTTGTCTTTGAGATAAAAGGAGAGCGCGGACGATGTTCGGTAGGTGTCGCCAATTAGAAATACTTTAGCACCTAGCTTTGCCTCAAACTCCGCGCGAAACCTTCCGACCTGCTCCGCCGTCGTTTTCCAGCCGCGCCATTTGGACGTTGGATCCGCCCGGTAGGGGTAGGGGATCCCAACCATCCGAACAAGATCCGTATTGGTGAAAAGCAATGAAGTGAAAGCGCTCAGCGCTAGTGCAGTGATGCAAAGGGTTCCTGCAATTCTGTTCTCGCCCGCGACCTGCATCCAGAAATGCACGGCGAGAATCCCGAGACTGAGAAGAGCCGGGCCTGTCCAGGTTGGTTGCTCACCGCGGCGAAGACCGATAATAAGGAATTGCAGCAAGACCGGCCAGCTGAAAGCCAAGAGAAAGCAGATTCTGCTGTTTTGAAACGATCTCCTGAGGCAAGCGAGAAATGCTACCAGATAACCCAGCAAGATCAGGGGTGAATAGAGCAGGAGCTGGCTTTCGAGAAATTCGGCGAGCTGTGGGGGCCGTACCGCGAGCGCCATTCTGAGATCACCACGCTCGGGTAAATGTTCGAACGCAATCCATTCATGCTGCTGGTTCCAGATAATCAGAGGGGTGAGGGATAACAGGAATACAAGAAGGCACACATAGAATCCCGGGCGTTTCAGCTGATACCGATGTCTAGGCACGACGATCAGAAAAAACAGAATGGAGAAAAGCTGAAGGGCGTTCCAATAGTTGCAGATAAATCCGAGACCGATAAGAATCCCCGTGAGCGGCCAGAAAATTGAAAAATTGCCTCGCTCAATCGCTAGCCAGCAGGTGTAAAGCGCCGCTGCCCAGAAAAACAGGCAAAGCCCATCGGGTGTCATTGCGATCGAATCAAGATGAAAAACCGGGAGGAGATTCACCGCCAGGACCCCCCAAAAGGCCGCCTTTTCCCGCACCAGCTTCCGCGCCAGCAAGTATACAAAGACCGAAGTTCCCAGGCTAAAAAACGGTGCGAGGAACCGCACCCCGAATTCTGTCGAATCGAAAAGAGACGTGCCTGCCAGAATCGCCAGAGCGACGCCTGGACCTTGTCCGTAGTACCAGAGATCAGGATGCTGTGACCAGAGGGAATAGTAGCTTTCTTCCGGGGACAATTCGATCGTCCCAGCCAGGAATAAACGGATTCCAGTCAGAATGACGAGAAAGCCGATAAGGATGAACAACCGGTTTCTCATTATCGGGAGTCGCCGAGCAGTGAAGGGTGTTGTCGAGCTAGAATTGGAAACCGTCTGGATACAATCCGTTCATACGCCATATTCAAAATACTTGCGGCGATGAGGCTGAAGCCAATAGCCAGCAGGATCGATACAAAGACATCACTCGGCCAGTGCGACCCACAATAAATTCGCGAGTATGAAACGAGCCCGGTTGGAAGAATATAAAGCGATCCCAACCGGCCAAAGAACAAAATCGCCATCGTCGCGATCACCGTATTATTCATTGTGTGCCCGGAGGGAAACGAGCGTCCGATAACCGGACCGACAGGAGGTTGCGAAAGCGAGACCTGAACCGGTAGAAAAACCCCGAGGATCGCCGGCGTCTTCTTCTGCAAACTCACTTCGCGAACTTCTGCGAGTGACTGGGAAGGCCGCGGCCGGTTAACTATTTTCTTTGTGAACTGCGTGAAGACGCCGTCCGTGAACGCAAGCGTGGCAAGTGTCACCAGCACGAAACTTCGAACACGGAAGTTTCCTCGCCACAAAAGGACAAGCGTCGCGATCACCAGGATTGGCAGCCAGACGCTGAAATTTGTGAAGGTTGCCATTAACCAATCCAGGAATGGGTTCGTCCATTCCCGGTTGATAAAGAGGAGCAGAGTTTTGTCCATGCGAGAGGCTCCGGGCCCGCGTAAGCTAGTGTCCTGTCCCCGAAATAGCATGTCTTTCGCCGCAGGTCAGTTGGCTGTTTTTCAAGGCGCGAGCGACGAGCATATCTAAAATCGATACGTAAGGAACGAGCAACGCGGAAAAAACAGCCAACTGGCCGCGGCCCATAGGGTTGCGATGAAAATGGGCCGGCGACTGCGTTGCTCGTCGGTTTCGTATCGATTCAGATATGCGCCCTCCTCGCGCCTTGCCGACGGCCGATTTTGATCGCAACGAATGGCATGTTATTTCGGGGACAGGACACTAGAAAGACCTCATCGATGAAACAAGCAAAGAAATTAATTCTTGTAGCGCTCCTCTTTTGGTGCCGGGGATTTGTCCCCGCGTTTGCAGAGGAGGACGCAAACGCCATCCTGGATCAGATTCGGTTGGCCCATGCGGAAATCAGCAAACCGCTAACCGGTCGCTTGCGTCCGGAGGATGGAGCCGCAATTCCGTTTCAGCTGCGGTTAAGGGGATCCCAGATCGATTACCAGTTCACCAATCCTCCGGAAACCATTAGGCTTCAATTAACCGATTCAGGCTCCTTTTTATCCGATCAGGATGCCGGTGGCCAGGAGAACCTGTCTGGATCAAAGCTACAGGGGAGCGTCCGCGGGACCGACATCACGTACGAAGATCTTTCGTTGCGTTTTATCTACTGGAAAAACGCAAAACTGAACGGAGAACAGCGCGTTCGGGCGATTACCTGCTCCATTGTTGATGTCCAGCCTGCGTCTCGCAACACAGCCTATAGCAGCGTGCGGTTATGGATTGCGAAAGACCGGGGTGCGCTGATCAAGGCCGAAGGGTTCGATTGGCAAGGGAGGCTTGTTAAGCGCTTCGAGATCATTTCCGGTCAGAGAGTGGAGGGGAAAACCATTTTCAAACAGATCAGGATTGAACGAATCAGTCCCGACGCGGGCAAAGTGGTATCGCGAACTTACCTGGAGTTGGATCCGTCGGAGTGAGGTAAACTGTCCGTGCCAGTGCTGATTTGACCTAAATTGATCATAGGAAAGCCTTCGCATTGCATCGCGTGACGCGTTTCATACGTTGACGGATAATCTTCAGCAGATTCACGTCTTAATCCTCTATTTGACAGTAAGAAGCTGTCCCGCTACACTTCCGCGCTTTTTTATGCGGAAATACGGATTGAGCTCGACACTGCTTTGTAGCGTTTTGGCGATTTGTGTTCAGAGCAGTTTCGCTCAAACAGGGACTGATGGCGCCGCCCGCTTTACCGAAAATGCGATGAAGTTGCGCGAGAACATCCTCTTCAAAGTTGAACCCGGAAATCTAAAAACGGACCCTTTGGCCGGAGCGAATGACAAATACCCTTGGCATGCAACAATCGTTACGACAGTTTTCTGGATCGGGGAGTCGCCGGCAGGCAACAACCCCGTGCCGAATCGATCCAGCGCGTGGGATTCAAACTGGGCGCAAAGTTTTGGCGGATCTGATGCTCCCGGGTTGAGCGATCGAAGGGGTTTTATTCCCGCCAGGTTTGTCCCGCGACAGAATCCATTCTACCTTGCCCTCCCCTACAACGATGTCAGCGGGGGGCGCACCAAGAGTGAAGCCTACAGAGTTGTCCCATGGCTGCAGCACGCGTTCACAAGGTCAGGGCAATCAGTTTTGAAGGGGCACTGGGTTGCGATTCGAAAAGGCGTTAGAGTCTGTTACGGTCAATGGGAAGATGTAGGCCCGTTTCGTAGCGATCATTGGCAATACGTATTCGGCAACGACCGGCCAAGGCCTAATTTGAATTGCGGCGCCGGGCTCGATGTTTCTCCAGCGATTCGCGACTATCTCAAGCTCGATAACACGGATGTCACTGATTGGAAGTTCGTGGATTTCGAGGAAGTTCCTCCCGGTCCATGGGCTCTTTATGGCGACAACAACACATTCGTAATTGATCGAAGGAAAAGAGAAGAGGCGTTTGCAAAAATGCAGTGATCTTCACAAACGGACGACGTCGCCTTCGACGTAGATCCGACTTCGGCGCGCCCCGTTTCGTGAGTAAAACACCTTTAAACGTTTCCTAACCCCAGGGTAGGGATCAATTCCGAACGTCTGGTTCGAAACCTCGAATGGCTGCTGGATCCGCACAAAATTCTGAACGATGCGGGTGACATTGGTATATCGTCCCCTGGTTCCATAGGCTGCGTCGAGGATCTGTACGCCGCGTCTGTAGTAGCCAGGGCCTGCATCCGCATACCCGCCGCCGCGGAAATAGAAGACGTCTCCTTCATTGACGCTGTCCCTGATTCGACGCCCTTCGACACTGTAAACGACGACCAACCTCTTCGGTTGGCCGGGGGCCGGATCCATTCGGAAAGTGTCGTTGCTGACTCGGAACGGTTCCCCGTAGTCCGCAAAACGTTGAACGTGTGCCGTGACGTCTCTGCCGCGATCTGGCGCTCCGTAGTAGGCGGATTCAACCATGATGCGCTGCGCCAGGGATGAGGAAATGCACGCGAGAAGAATGAATGTCACCGAAAAGATGTACCCAAACGCTTTCATCTCTGATGGTAACAGACGCTGCTAAAGTGGTGAATGATCAAGAAAAGTTCAGAGATTGAAGAACCCTCCGGTTATTTCGGTTATTTAAATGGATGGCCTGAAACCGCTATGCAAAACGCAACGGTTGCGTCAGGCTCGGGGCCGCGGTTTCTTGAAGCCATTGTTCCCAGGCACCGGCCCGCGGACAGTTTCAGATTGACATTCCGAGCACTGCTCCGCAGCCTCTTTCTCGAGACACTCCCTCTAACCAATTGAACATTCAAATATGAAGAGCTATTTAGTCGCCCTGATTGGTCTTTGCCTCATTGCTCTATGTCCAAAGGCTCGCGGGGAGGAAGAACTGACCGGAACGCTGAAGAAGATCAAGGATGCGGGATCAATCTCTCTAGGTCATAGAGAGTCCTCCATCCCGTTCTCGTACTACGACGATAAGAATCAGGTGGTCGGCTATTCTCACGAAATGCTCCTGCTGGTCGTCGATGCCGTGAAGAAAAAGTTGAACATGCCAAATCTCAAAGTGAACCTGATTCCGATCACTTCACAAAATCGCATACCGCTGATTCAAAACGGCACCATCGACATCGAGTCTGGCTCAACTACGAATAACCTTGAACGCCAACAGCAGGCTAACTTTTCAGATTCGATCTTTGTGATAGGGACCCGGTTACTGGTTAAAAAGGATTCCGGCATCAAAGATTTCCCGGATCTGAAGGGAAAGAACGTTGTTGTTACTGCCGGGACGACTTCGGAGCGTCTAATCCGGGAGATGAATGAAAAAAACAATATGGGCATGAATATTATTAGTGCCAAAGATCACGGTGAATCGTTTTTGACCTTACAGAGTGGGCGGGCAGTCGCTTTCATGCTCGACGACGCGCTGCTAGCAGGCGAACGTGCCAAGGCTCGGAAACCGGATGATTTTATCATCGTGGGGACGCCGCAGTCAAAGGAAGCTTATGGGATGATGATGCGAAAAGGAGACGCTCAATTCAAAAAATTGGTCGATGAAGCAATCGCTAAGGCAGAAACATCAGGCGTGGCCGAAAAGCTTTATCAGAAATGGTTTCAGTCGCCAATCCCTCCTAAAGGCTTGAACCTCGATCTTCCGTTAAGCGAAGATATGAAGGCGCTGTTTAAGAGTCCTAACGATAAGGCACTACAATAGCTGAGCGTTTCCGACTGGGTGTTCTGCGAAAATCATCTTTGCGAAAGCCAATGAGAACAGTCACCTTTGGGTAAGCGCCGCTTGTGAAAAGGGAGAATGGCGACAGTTCTAGCGGATTTGGATTTCAGGGTCTTTATGCAACCGGTGGTGGGCGGCGGCGGCAACTACCTCACCTACCTTCTTTTTGGTCTCGGATGGACGCTTTCGCTAGCCATCACCAGCTGGATCCTCGCGTTCGTCGTCGGGTCGGTCATCGGGGTCCTGCGAACTCTGCGAGGCAATGTGCTGCCTCGGCTTGGAGCACTGTATGTGGAGATATTTCGAAACATTCCGCTGCTCGTTCAACTTTTCATCTGGTACTTCGTTCTTCCGGAAATTGTTCCGCTTTTTGGAACCTGGTTTAAAGAAAGACTGAGCCCTGAGTTTCAGCAGTTCGTAAGCGCAACGCTGTGCCTCGGTTTTTTCACGGCCGCTCGCGTTTCGGAGCAGGTGCGCTCTGGGATCATGTCCCTAGGGAGAGGACAATACGGTGCCGGCTTGGCGCTTGGGTTCAATACTGCTCAAGTTTATACCCTGATCCTGCTGCCCGTAGCTTACAGAATTATCATTCCAACGCTGACATCTGAATTCCTGAACCTGATTAAGAACACGGCCGTCGCGTCTACGATCGGTCTGGTTGAGCTCGCTCAGCGTGGCAAGAATATGGGCGAATATACGTCGCGCTTATACGAGTCATTTATCGCGGTTACTATACTCTACGCGATCGTGAACCTGATTGTGATGTTGATTTCAAGAAACATCGAGAGCGCGACAAGGTTGCCGGGATTCGTTGGAGGGAAAAAATAGATGTATTCCTTTGACTGGAGCTCAATTCCTGGTGCGATACCTTATCTCTGGGAGGGGATGATTCGTACCCTTCAAATCACTGTCATAGCCGTCATCGCGGGTATGATAATAGGGACGATTCTGGCCGTCTGCAGGCTTTCCAAGAATCTAGCGCTTTCGACGCTCGCCGCTTCATACGTGACTTGCTTCCGGTCGGTACCGTTGGTCATGGTTCTTCTCTGGTTCTATCTGCTTGTGCCCGATCTCGTCAAAAAGATCGTCGGAAACCCAAGCCTTGATATCAGGCTCTTATCGGCTTTTGTTGCGTTTTCCTTGTTTGAGGCATCCTATTACGCCGAAATCATCAGAGCCGGTATACAAAGTGTGTCAAAGGGCCAGGTTTCAGCTGGGTTGGCTCTTGGCATGACGAGCGGCGAAACCATGAGGTTGATTATATTGCCGCAAGCTTTTCGCCGTATGATTCCTTTGTTGCTTACTCAAGCAATCATCCTTTTTCAAGACACCTCCCTCGTTTACGTCATGGGTCTTGCCGACTTTTTTGGGGTAGCCTACAACACCGGAAACCGCGACGGCACCCTTGTCGAATTGATCTTGTTTGCCGGCTTTGTCTATCTCGTAATCTGTTTCGTTGCGTCGACGCTGGTGCGGAACTTGCAAAAGAAAATAGCCTGATGATCTCGATCAAAAATGTCTCGAAATGGTACGGAGATTTCCACGTATTAAACGACTGCAGTACAGAAGTCACCAAAGGAGAGGTGGTTGTTGTTTGCGGACCTTCGGGATCGGGTAAATCAACGTTGATTAAATGCGTGAACGGTTTGGAGAGTTTTCAGAAAGGGCAAGTCATCGTCGATGGCGCATCCGTCGGGGATAGGAAAACAAATCTTTCCAAACTCCGCTCAAGAGTCGGCATGGTGTTCCAACATTTCGAACTGTTTCCGCATTTGAGTGTCATGCAGAATCTCACGATCGCTCAATGCCGAGTTCTGAAGCGCGGACAAGGCGAGGCGGCCGAGAAGGCGCTGAAACTTCTCGAAGTAGTCGGACTCAAGGCGCACGCTCAGAAATTTCCTGCGCACCTCTCCGGCGGCCAACAGCAGCGCGTAGCGATCGCGCGTGCGCTTGCAATGGATCCAATTGCGATGCTTTTCGACGAACCAACCTCGGCGCTTGATCCTGAAATGATCAAAGAGGTTCTTGACGTGATGGTGAATCTGGCTCAAGCGGGGATGACGATGATGGTCGTGACCCACGAGATGGGGTTCGCCAGGGAAGTCGCGAGCCGAGTTATTTTCATGGACCACGGCCAGATCGTTGAAGACCGGCCTAAGGTTGACTTTTTTCGGACGCCGGGGACCGATCGCGCCCAACAGTTTTTGTCAAAAATACTTTCGCACAGCGCGCAAGCCTGATTCGCCAGCTCGTCTCAAATTTGAGATTCTGGCGAGGCCGCGCCTCGGACCGGCGAGATGTAAGGATCTCAAGGTCGCGTCGGGAGCAGCGTCGATTGGGTGAAGCGGCCTCGCTCTTGCGGGACCGAACTTTTGTTAGAGGTCCCGGGAAATTGCGGGCGCGTTATCAGTATACTGCGTTTGGGTTTTTGATTCGTGCGTAATTTAAAAGTGGTGTGGGGATCCGATACCTTTGGGTTTCCGCGGTCCCGCCCGTAGAATCCTTGAAAAGCGAAACCGCCGAATAATTAATGTGCGGATACAGAAAAAAACTTTGACTCATCTGCAATCAGTTTTGCTTTTCAAGGATTCTAGCGGGTTTGTCTTGACCTGGCCTAAGGGGTGTTTTAATACATCCTCACTAGTGCCTTCCCTGGCAAACCCCCCGGAAATTCCAGTGAATGACCGGCCAGGAATCCTTCGGTTCATGATGAATGGTCAGGCATTAAAATCTCTTTCAGAAACTGTATGTCTACTTTTGTATCCACCCAAGCGCCACTTTCTTCTAAGGAACTTCGTGCTCAACATCGCCGAGTAATTTTTGCTTCCTCGTTAGGTACCGTTTTCGAATGGTACGACTTCTATTTATATGGGACTCTAGCCGCTTTCTTCGCGGGGCTCTTTTTTCCTCCCGGAAACGACGTTGCAGCCTATCTCGCTAGTCTGGCGACATTTGGCGCGGGATTTGGGGTACGGCCGTTCGGCGCGCTCGTTTTCGGTCGGATCGGTGATATTGTCGGTCGCAAATATACCTTTCTCATTACAATCGTCGTGATGGGGCTTTCGACCGCTCTGGTCGGTGTTCTGCCGACCTTTTCGCAAATAGGGATCTGGGCTCCAATCATTCTCGTCACCTTGCGGCTGGCTCAGGGGTTAGCCCTTGGAGGAGAATATGGAGGCGCGGCTACCTACGTCGCGGAACACGCTCCGATTGAGAAGCGAGGGCTATTCACCAGTTGGATCCAGACGACGGCGACGCTTGGCTTGTTTCTATCTCTCGCCGTGATTTTGGCATGCCGCATCGGACTCCCGGAGGCGCAATTCAAGCAGTGGGGATGGCGAATTCCGTTTCTTGTTTCCGTGATTCTGCTTGGCGTGTCCGTTTATATTCGACTCAGGCTGCAGGAGACGCCGATTTTCGCCGAGATGAAGGCGCAGGGGAGGGGCAGCAGGACGCCTCTCGCTGACAGCTTTTTCAAACAGCCTAACGCAAAATACGTCTGGCTGGCGCTTCTTGGGGCGACGGCGGGGCAGGGTGTGGTCTGGTATACCGGCCAATTTTATGCGCTGTTTTACTTGCAGAACGTTTTGAAGGTCGACTACCAGCATTGCTACATTCTCATTGCCGTGGCGCTACTTGTTGGAACACCGCTTTTCGTTGTGTTCGGATCACTTTCCGACCGCATTGGACGAAAGAAGATAATGATGGCTGCCTGCCTGCTTGCCGTCCTGACCTACATTCCGCTATTCAAAGGATTGACTGTTTTTGCCAATCCGGTACTCAGCGACGCTATAAACAAGGCCCCGGTGATCCTATATACCAGTGAATTTCACGGTTTCGCGGATAGACTCGGGGCGACGCTTGCGGATGCTGTTCAGCAATATAAACCTGCGCCTGAGTTCGTCTCAAGCTACAAAGCGCGCCAGTTTTTGACGAAGCGCGGGGTACCGTTCGAAGTCCGAGCGGCACGGCCCGAAGCGGCGTTAATTATACAGATCGGCGAAAAATCGCTGACTGGATTTGACGAGAAGGCTACCGAAGCTGCAGTCGCTTCAGCCGGCTATCCGAAGACTGCGGATCCGTCCAAAGTCAACGACGCCGGCGTTCTTGCGATTCTTCTCGTTTTGATCATTTACGTAACGATGGTCTACGGGCCGATCGCCGCGTTTCTCGTAGAGCTATTCCCGACGCAAATACGATACACTTCCATGTCGTTCCCTTATCATATCGGCAACGGATGGTTTGGGGGATTTCTGCCTTTGATCGTTGCATCGATCACCGCGGCAACGGGGAATTTTTACGCGGGTCTTTGGTATCCAATCGGTGTTGCTTTGATGAGTTTTATCGTAGGGAGCCTGCTAATACGTGATAACATAGGACGGGATCTTCGGCACGACGCGGGACCGCCTCGATAGAGAGTTCCAGGACCGGTATCTGTTGGCCGTCTTGGCGATGGGAGCCACCCATTTTATCGAACCTTGATTCGCGGACGCCATGATTGCGCTTTCCTCGAGGGAATGTCGATCAGCGGGTTGGCATCGGCAGCGACGTTTCGTTCTTCAATACGAGCGAGCACTCTCCCAGGCGAGCACGTGCGAGGGTTGGCGAAAGGGTATTTTCTGCGCACTCCAATACCAACGCCCCTTGCGGACGGTCATCCTTGCATTGGTGATTTTGACAATGGCGTAGCGTCTGTTCGGAGCGATCACGACATCCGGAGCACTTTCATTGGCCAGATGAATCATCGAGATACGAAATTCGTTTGTGCTGAGGAGGTTCTGCTCGAAACACAGATAATGGTCCCATTTTCCATCGCCCAGATAACGATCGCCGGTTCGGATACGAAAATCAGACTGCCCTTGCCAGCCCTTCCAAGTGATGGTCCGGTCCGGTCCCTTGAATGTCTCCAAGGAATGGTAAGTCGTCGCCTGCATGAGGGGACGATTCCCGGCGTTAGCTTCCAAAGCTTGAACCAGCAAAACAAAGATAGTGAGAAATTTCATGGAAGCGGCTTGTATTCCAACAGTAATCGATGGCTGTCGGCAAGCTTTGGTCCGAGTCCCGATGGGCCAAGTTAGAATGAGGCGCATTTTCCGTAAAATCGCCAACTAGGCAGCAAACGTGATCCCTAAGCGCGTCAGATGTCCTCGGCACTCAGATCATTGCGGCTGCTCTTGAGCAGGCGCCTTACGGACGGCATGAGCGTTGTCCTGCTCCCTTGAGGGAATCGTATGCCAGCAAAGTCAAAAAAGCAGCGGATGGCCGCTGGTGCTGTCGTGGGCGGTCAACGGCGGAAAACGTTTGCAAGATCGGGCGACTGACGGGGAGGTGCGAAAAACTTAATGTAGCGCATTGCCTCAAGCTCATTTAAGAGTTTCAAAGTCTATGAAGTTCTTCGCGTATTCAAAACGGGATGTCCTGCCGGCTTTGTGCGGTTTTTTGCACCTTGCCTATGTGCTGGCCTTTTTCGCGGTTTTTCCCATTGCTCCGTGGTGGGTAATCGTCTTCATGGGAATTGTCTACTCGATCAGCATTTCCTGGAACATCAATGGGATTTCCCACAATTTCCTGCACAACCCCTATTTCGCGTGGCGACCCCTCAATCGTGTTTTCGGTCTGGTGGAATCGCTTTGCATTGGTTTTTCCCAGACCTTTTACAAATACGTTCATCACCGTCACCATATGGGGAATAGCGATAGGAAGGATGAAAACGGAGACACGGTCGACTGGCTGTCGATCTATCGCCATGGCCATGATGGCGAGGCGGAGAATGTTTGGGGCTATGTTTTCCTCAGCTATTTGCGTGATGACCCGAAAGCGATCTACGCCGAGGTAAAAAGAAAGAGCCCGAAAGATGCTTTTTGGGGTATCGCCGAAATCGCGTCTTTCATCAGCTTCTTCGTTCTGCTAGGCATCCTAAACTGGAGGTTCATTGTCGTTTTTTTGCCGTTCTACTATTTCGGCCATTGTCTTTCGTATCTGAACGGTTACTACCTTCACTTCGGGGGAAATCCTGACAAGCCGATCGCCTGGGGGGTGAGTTCCTATGAGAAGATTTACAATTTTCTCTGGTT